>JADGPG010000072.1 GCA_017882545.1 Thermoleophilia bacterium | reverse complement strand
TTGTCGTGCCAACGGCACTGCTGACTAGCTACGTTCGGACGGGATAACCGCTGAAAGCATCTAAGCGGGAAGCCCACCTCAAGATGAGATTTCCCACCTCCTAGAGAGGGTAAGGCCCCAGGTAGACTACCTGGTTGATAGGCCGGATGTGGAAGCGCGGTAACGCGTGTAGCAGACCGGTACTAATCCGCCGAGGGCTTGACATAAGTTTTTTGCACACCTACATGTCCTATGCAGTCTTGAGGGTATTCCCTCACGACTTCCCGGTGGTTATTGCGAGAGGGAAACACCTCTTCCCATTCCGAACAGAGTAGTTAAGCCTCTTTGCGCCGATGGTACTCCGAGTGTAGACTCGCGGGAGAGTAGGTCGCCGCCGGGTTATCTTTACGCCGTCGTTCTCATTGATGAGAACGACGGCGTTTGTGTTGGTGGTCCGACACCGGCATGCGAGACGCCTCGCGGGTCCGTTGGTAGCATCGCTGCTATGAGCGAACGAGAGCACCTGAGCGTTGACGTCGTGGTGGTCGGCGCCGGCTTGGCCGGACTGGCGACCGCTCTGAAACTGGCGCGGGCCGGGCGATCGGTACGGGTCGTCGAGGCGGAGGCCGCGCCGGGCGGGCGGGTACGGACCGATTGGTATGAAGGCCGCCCCGTGGACCGAGGGTTTCAGGTCGCGTTTTCCGCCTATCCCGCGCTGCGCCGGTTCGTCCGTGATATCGGAATCCCGGGTGACGACATGCGCCCGTTTGCCGGGGGCGCGGCGTTCTTCGACGGCGACGGCTGGTCGCAGTTGTCGCCGTCGAAGAAGTCGCTGATGGGGTTTTCCGTGCTCGGCGTCGCGGACCGGCTCCGATTCGCGAAGCTCGCCGCCGAGGTGCGGTTTGCGCCTTCGAAGATGCTGCTCGGGCGCGATGAGGCGGCCCCGACGACCGAGGAGTTCCTCCGGCGGCGGGGGTTTACCGACGCCGCGATCGAGGGCGTGTTTCGTCCGCTGTTCGGGGTGATCTTTCTTGACCGGACTCTCGGGGCCGATCCCGGCTATTTCCTGTTCCTGTTCTCGATGTTGGTCCGCGGTTCGGCGGTGCTGCCGTCCGACGGCCTGGGAATGGTCCCGGATTGGGCCGCGGGCGCCGTGCGGCAGGCGGGCGGGCATTTTGAGTTTGGCAGCCGGGTCGCAAGCGTGGTGCGGGAGGGGAACGGTGTTGTCGACGGCGTTCGGCTTGAGGACGGTCGGTCCATCGACGCCAAGGTTGTGGTGCTCGCGGTGGATGCACCGTCCGCCCGGCGCCTGCTGAGTCCGATCGATCCGGAGACCGCCGGCCGCATCCCGACAGGGGGTACGTCGGTCACGACGGCGCGGTTTGCGCTCGATCACTCCCTGTACGAGGGGCGCCTGATCCTGCTGAACGCCGATCCCGAGAACACGGGCGGTCCGCGTATCGACCTTGTCTGCCAAACAAGCAATGTCACACGTCGCGGCGCGCCGAACGGTCCCCACATTGTGCTGGCGACGAGCGTCGGCGACTCCGACGCGGCGGCCGCCGGCATCGAAGCGGCCGTCGAGCGCCAGGTGCATCGGTGGTATCCGGAGTTCCCGTGGGCCAAGGTGGCTACCTCCCTGGGCGTCATCCGACACCCGTTCGCTCAGTTTCGTCCGCTCTCCGGTGTCCGTCGGAGCTTGCCCGGGTCGGGCACGCGATTGGCAAACGTCGTGTTAGCGGGTGAATACACAGTTCACCCGTCGCTGGAGGGTGCACTCGAGAGCGGAGCTGCGGCCGCCGGCCTCGTGGATCGGCAATTGGGGTGAAAACCGTCGGCGCCCGGCAGGTGTGGGCAGTCCGGGAAATCACCGACGCCCTCGGCCGGCGTCTTGAGGACCTCCCGAGTGTGTGGGTCGAGGCCGAGATCCAGAACCTGCGCCAGCGTTCGGGGCAGGTCTACTTCACCCTCAACGACGTTCACCAGATCGACGCGTCGATGCGCGGTGTGCTGTTCGACCGGCTTCCGCAGCGGCCGTCGGATGGTGGTCTGGTCTACGCCTTCGGGCGTGTGGAGTTTTGGGCAGAGCGCGCCCGCCTGTCGATGCGTGTTGAGCGCATCGAGCCGGCGGGCGAAGGGGCACTCCTGGCCCAGATTGAGGCGACGAAGGCCCGGCTTGCCGCCGACGGTCTGTTGGCCGAGGCGCGAAAACGTCCGCTGCCGCGACTGCCCCGCCGGGTCGGGGTGATCACCAGCGCGGTCGGCGCGGCACGCAACGACATCCTGAACAACATCTGGTCGCGGTATCCGGCCGATGTGGTCCTCGTGGACGTACCGGTCCAGGGGCCCGGGGCCCCGGCGGCCGTCGGGCGGGCGATCGCGTTGCTCAATGCCACCACGAACATCGATGTCATCATCGTCGCTCGCGGGGGCGGCCCACTCGAGGACCTGATGGCGTTCAACGACGAACGGCTGTGTCGGGCCGTTGCCGCGTCGCGGGCGCCTGTCGTGAGTGCGGTGGGACACGAGAAGGACGTCACGGTGTGCGATCTGGTCGCCGACGTCCGCGTGTCGACCCCCACCGGGGCCGCCGCGGTCGTCGTTCCCGACAAGCGGGTGCTCGAGCAACAGTTGGCCGAACTGGCGCGCGGGCTCGTCCGCGGCTTGACCCGCTCTCGGGATGCGGGTCGGTCCGGAGTGGACGCCCGTCAGAGGGCCCTGGTGTCCGGTCTGACAGGGGCGGGCGTGCGCGCGTCGGCGCGCGTGCGGTCGTGCGCCAGCCGGCTGGCGCCGTCGCTTGAGCGTTCCCTGGGGACTGCGGCGGCCGCGTTGCCGGACCGCCGGGACCGCATGACCCGCGCCGTCGGTCGGATCGAGGCCGGCTACGGTGCGCGCATTGCCGCCGACGCCGCGTTGTTGGAAGCGCTCTCACCGGCCCGGACCGTGGCCCGCGGGTACGCGATCCTGCGGACTCCCGAAAGCGGGCGTCCGGTCGTCTCGGTCGACGAGCTCTCGCCCGGTGGCGAGGTGCTGGCCCAGATCCGCGACGGGCACGCCACAATGATCGTCAAGGAGGCGGGGCAGTGACCGACACGCCGGATGACGTGACGTTTGAGGAGGCGCTCGCGCGCCTGGATGAGGTGGTCGCCCGCATGGATGGGGGTGATGTCGGCCTCGAGGAGGCGGTCCGGCTGTTTGAGCAAGGGCAGCAACTGTTGGCCGTCTGCCGCGATCGGCTTGCCCTTGCCCAGCAGCGGATCACCGAGCTCACCGCCCAGGCCGAGACGGGGAGCGACGCCGACGGAGCGCCCTTCTAGCCCCCCTGGGCCGACGGCCGGCCGGGTGGTGCGACTCGGTACCGTATGGGCATGCCGATCGACATATCCCACGTTCGGGCCGAGCTTCCGCTGCTCGCCGACCAGGCGTACCTGAACACCGGGGGAACCGGTCCGTTGCCGCGGATCGTCGCTGACGCGATCTGTGGCGCAGCCTCCGCACAGCTCGGGATGGCGCGGATGGGACCGGAAGGGGTCGCGGTTACCGAACAGGTGCTGGCCGACTTGCGTGAGGCGACGGCTGCAGTGATCGGTGCCGTCGCCGACGACATGGCCATCACGGCGAATACGACCACCGGGCTTGACATCGTCATCTGGGGGATCGACTGGCAGCCCGGAGATCACGTCATTACCACCGAGCTCGAACATCCCGGGATGAGCGTGCCGATCGCCGTCGCCGCGCGCCGGCATGGGCTCCGCGTGACGTACCTGACGCGGGCTGAAGCTGAGCTTGACCTTGAGGCTGCGGTTGGGAGGTACATCGAGCCCCGCACGCGTCTGATCGGCCTGTCCCACGTCTCATGGTGCACCGGCGCCGTGCTCGACGTCGCCGGAGCGGCACGGTCCGCGCTGGCGAGCGATGCGATCGTCTTGGTCGACGGCGCGCAGTCTGTCGGTGCCATCGGCGTGGACGTCGCGAGGCTCGGGGTCGGCGCGTACGCATTCCCTTCGCAGAAGTGGCTTCTCGGACCAGAGGGGCTGGGCGCGCTGTGGGTCCCGGCGGCGACCCGCGAGGTGGTCGATCTCACGTTCGCCGCCTACGAGGCCGGCACCGGCCATCAACCGGACGGGTCGCTCGATCTGTATCCCGGGACGCGACGCTACGAAATATCGACGCCGCCGTTGCTGCTGTGCCACGGGTGGTTGGCGGGGCTGCGATGGCTCGAAGCGGTCGGGTGGGACGAGATCTGCCGGGCAACCCGCGTCAACCAGGCCCGCGCGCGGGAGGCGGTGTCGGGCCTGCCCGGAATCGACATCCTCACGCCGCCCGGTGACCAGGCGGGCCTGGTGGTGTTCGGCGTGCCCGGGGACCCGGAGGGGGCGTTCCGGCGCGTGCTCGAGGCCGGTGCGTGCCTGCGGTGGCTCGTCTCCCCGCCGGCGTTGCGTGCCTCGCTCGGATTCTTCGTCTCGGAATCCGACATTGATGCCCTCCGTGCGGGGGTTCGCCGCCTGCGGCCCTGATACGGTCCAGTCCCGTGAATCAGAAGTTCATCATCGAAGGCGGGCGACCCCTCAGCGGCACCGTCGTGCCGGCCGGCAACAAGAATGCGGCGCTCCCGATCCTCGCGGCCTGTCTGCTGACCGACGAAGAGGTCATCCTCGACAACGTCCCGCAGATCGTCGACGTCCACACGATGGTCGCGTTGTTGGACGACATCGGCGTGTCGGTCCGCGAGGACGGGCCGAACACTCTCGTGCTGCGTGCCGACAACATCCGCCACACGACGCTCGATCCGGAGCTGTCAGGTCGCCTCCGCGCATCGCTCCTGGTCGCCGGACCGCTTCTGGCCCGCTGCGGCGAGGTCGAGACGGCGCTGCCGGGAGGAGACTTCATCGGTCGCCGCCGGGTCGACACGCACATGCTCGGGTTCCGCAGTCTTGGGGCCGAGGTCGATTCGGGACGCACCTATGTGATCCGTGCCCCCCAGGGCCTCCACGGTGCGGACATCTTTCTCGACGAAGCATCGGTGACCGCCACCGAGAACATCCTCTCCGCCGCCGTCCTCGCGCCCGGGAAGACGATCATCGAGAACGCCGCCAGCGAGCCGCACGTCCAGGACCTGGCACGGTTCCTCGTCACTCTCGGGGCCAAGATCGACGGGATCGGGACCAATGTGATGCGGGTCGAAGGGGTCGATCGCCTGCACGGCGGACGCTTTCGCATCGGGCCGGACCACATCGAGATCGCGTCGTTCATCGGGCTCGGAGCGATCACCGGGTCGGATCTGCGGATCGTCGACACCCGACCCGAAGATCTGCGGATCATCTTGTTGACCTTCCAGCGGCTCGGGATCCGCGTCGAGATCGACGGCACCACGGTGCGCGTGCCGCCGGACCAGGATTTGCGGATCATCGCCGACGAGGGCGGGGCCATCCCGAAGATCGACGACGGCATCTGGCCGGCGTTTCCCGCCGATCTGACGAGCATCGCCGTCGCGGTCGCGACGCAGACCCACGGCACCGTGATGATCTTCGAGAAGATGTTCGAGAATCGCTTGTTCTTCGTCGACAAGCTGGTCGCCATGGGGGCCCGGATCGTGCTCTGCGACCCGCATCGCGCCGTCATCAGCGGCCCGTCCAAACTGTTCGGCGAGCGGGTCGAGAGCCCGGATATTCGCGCCGGCATGGCCATGCTCATCGCGGGGCTGGTGGCTGGCGGCGTGACAACGATCGGCAACGTTCGGCAGATCGACCGCGGGTATGAGCGGATCGACGAGCGCTTGCGGGCCCTCGGCGCGCGGATCGAGCGTGTCGCCGACTGACGTATCCCCGCCGGCCGGTGCGTTGCCGAGCGGTGCACGGGACGTGCTCCCAGTCGAGGCCGCTGAGCTGCGCGCGGTCGAGAACGCGCTGCGCGCGACTTTCGCCCGGTACGGCTACCGCGAGGTCCGCACGCCCGTGGTCGAGTTCGCCGAGCAGCTTGAGCGTGCCAACAGCGGCGGGCTCGAGCGCGCCTTTCGGCTGTTCGATCAGGCCGGGCGCGTCCTCGTTCTTCGACCCGACCTCACGATTCCGGTCGCGCGGCTGATCGCGACCCGTCTGGCCGACCACCCGGGCCCGATCCGCGTCTCCTACACCGGCCCAAGCTTCCGCGTGCCGCAGCCGGGACGGCCCGTGGCCTCCGAACATCGCCAGGCCGGTGCCGAGCTCGTCGGGGCCGACGGACCCGAAGCCGACGCCGAATCGGTGCTGCTGCTTCGCGAGGCGCTGGGAGCGGCCGGCCTCGAGCAGATCCGTATCGGGGTCGGTGACGTCTCGGTGACCGAGGCCGTGTTGGGCGCGCTGGCCGTCCCCGCCGACGTGCGTGCGCGCCTGGCCCGCGCTGCGGAAGAGCGTGATCTGGTCGCGTGGCGACGCGAGGCGTCGCTGCTGCCGCTGGGCGACGCCGAGCGGGAACTGTTGGCAGGGCTTCCGGCGATGCGCGGGCACGCCGATGTGTTCACCCGGGTTGCCGCGGTGGTGCCCGACGCGGCGCCCGAATGCGCGCGGATGACCCGGCTGTTGACGTTGCTCGATCGCGAGGGGCTGCGTGACGACGTTCTCGTGGACCTCGGGATCCTGCGCGACTGGCAATATTATTCCGGCCTCGTGATCGAGGCCTACGCGGCGGGCGCGGCCCTACCGGTAGCCCAGGGCGGTCGCTACGACGGCCTGGCGGCACGGTTCGGAACGCCCCGTCCGGCGGTCGGATTCACGATCGAGCTAGAACTGCTCCACCGCGCGCTGGCCGGGGTCAACGGCGCGCCGCGGCCGGTCTTCGGGGTGGTGCTGGTCGGTGGGCTCGACGATGAGCTTGAGCTGGCGTCGGAACTCCGGAGCGGCGGCATCCCGGTCATCGCCCTCACGTCGACCGACACTCGGGCGGATGCGCTTGCAGATGCCGAGGGGTGGCGGTTCGTCCTGGTTCGGGACCGCGACGTGTTTCGGATCGACGACCGCGCTGCCGGCACGTCGGCACGCAGTGCCCGCCCGCTGGAGGACCTGTCATCGCTCCGCTGAGAATCTGCATGCCACTGGGTGCGCTCTACGACGACGCGATCGCCGTGCTGGAGGCCGCCCGTGTTGACGTCACCCCCCTGCGGGACGGCGGGCGCAAGCTCGTGTTCGAGGCGCCTGACGGGACGGTGTTCATCACGACCCGGCCGAGCGACGTCCCGACGTACGTCGAGGCTGGTGCCGCGGACATCGGCATCGTCGGCCGTGACGTGATCAACGAGCGGCGACCGGATGTCTACGAGCTTCTGGACCTCGGGTTCGGCGAGTGTCGGATGGTCTACGCGACCGCGGCGGGCGAGGACCGCACGGGGCAGATCATCGCCCGGCTCGGCGTCCTGCGCGTCGCGACCAAATACCCACGGGTTGCCGAGGCGTACTTCACCGCCACCGGTCGCCAGGTCGAACTGGTCAAAGTCAACGGGTCCGTCGAGCTGGGCCCGATCGTCGGCCTGTCCGACGGGATCGTGGACCTGGTCGCCACTGGGCGCACGTTGCGTGAGAACGGCCTGGTCGAGCGTGAGGAGCTGTTTGGGTCCTCAGCCCGGCTGATCGCAAACCGGGTCAGCCACAAGCTGCGTGCCGAGGACATCGACGCATTGACCGCGCGTCTTGCTCAGGCGGTCGATACGGAGGGCGCATGAGCGCCCCGGTCCGGATCGCCTGCTCGGCCGACGGAGTTGCCGGTTGCGCCGCAGTGTTGCGACCGCCGCACACCGCCGCCGACCCGGAGTTGTCGCGCATCGTCGCCGGGACCATTGAGGATGTGCGCCTGCGGGGGGACGGGGCCCTCGTCGACCATGCCCGCCAGTTCGGCGCCCCGGGATTCGCCGCCTCGCAGATCCGCGTGACGGATGCCGAGCTCTCGGCGGCCCGTGCCCAGCTGCCGGACGATCTGGTCGCGGCGATAGAGGCCGCCGCGGCGCAGGTGCGCGCGTTCGCGGCCGCGGTCCGGCCCGACGACAGGACCGTCGCCCTCGCGCCCGGACAGCGGATCCGGATGCGGTCGGTCCCGGTCGCTGCGGCCGGGTGCTACGTCCCGGGCGGCCGCGCGGCGTATCCGTCGAGTCTGGTGATGGCGGTCGTTCCGGCCCAGGTTGCCGGCGTGGAGCGCATTGCCGTGGCGAGTCCGCCCGGACCTGACGGGCGTCCGGCCTCCGTGATTGTCGGCACCGCCGCGCTGCTCGGGATCAACGAGGTGTACGCGGTCGGTGGTGCGGCCGCGATCGCCGCTCTGGCCTACGGTACGGATGCGATCGCACCGGTCTCGGTCATTACCGGCCCGGGCAGCTCGTGGGTGCAGGAGGCCAAGCGCCAGGTCAGCGGCGTCGTCGGCATCGACGGCTTTGCGGGGCCGAGTGAGGTCATGATCGTCGCCGACACGACCGCTGACCCGCTCGCGATCGCACTCGATCTGCTGGCCCAGGCCGAGCACGGCGTCGACTCCGTCGCCGCCCTCGCCAGCGACGACGCGGACTTCATCGACGCTGTGGCCGCCGCGCTTGCGGCCGAAGCCCCCCCGATCGGCGCCGTCACGCTCGTCGACACGCCCGATCTCGACGTCGCCGTGGCACTCGCCGAGGCGTTTGCGCCGGAACATCTTGAGATCTGTACCGCCGATGCCGACGTGAGGGCGGACCGCATTCGTCAGGCAGGGGCGGTGTTCATCGGGCCGAACTGTGCAACTGCGTACGGTGACTACGTCGCCGGGTCAAATCATGTGCTGCCAACCGGGGGCGCGGCGCGATTCGCGTCGGCGCTCGGCCCGTCAACCTACCTGCGGCGAATGTCGATCGTCGACATGAGTGATGCCGCAGCCGCGGCGCTCACACCGCACCTGGAGCGGCTGGCCGAGGCCGAGGGGTTTACGTTGCATGCGCGGTCGGCGGCGGCACGAATTCGCAAGATCGGGGAGACACGGTGAGTCGGATCGGTGAGGCACAGCGGGCCACGGGCGAGACCGACGTCCGCGTGCGGGTGGATCTGGACGGCACGGGAGCGGCGAACGTGGCGACTGGCGTCGGGTTCTTCGATCACATGCTGACGCTCTTGGCCCACCACGCGCTCATCGACCTGGACATCACGGCCAGCGGGGACCTTGAGACCGGCAGCCACCACACGGTCGAGGACGTCGGTATCACTCTGGGACTCGCCCTTGCCGAGGCGCTCGGCGATCGGGCCGGCATCGAGCGGTACGGATGGTCCCTGGTGCCGATGGACGAGTGCCTCGCCCAGGCGGCGATCGACGTGTCCGGTCGGCCCTTCCTGGCGTGTGAGGTGCCGTTGCCCTACGCGAACATCGGCGGCTTCGAGACCGACCTGCTTGAAGAATTCCTGCGCGGGTTGGTCAACAACGCCCGGCTGACGGTGCACCTGCGGATGCTGGCAGGGTCGAACCCGCACCACGTCATCGAGTGCGGATTCAAGGCGGTAGCGCGCGCCCTGCGGGCGGCGATCACCCCGAACGACCGGGTCGCGGGGGTTCCTTCGACCAAGGGGTCCTTGTGAGCCAACCCGGCCCGCGCATCGCGGTCCTGAACTACCACATGAGCAACCTTCGCAGTGCCACGAAAGCGCTCGAATTGTTGGGCGCCGACGTACGCGTCGCCCAGTCGCCGGAGCAGGCCCACGGGGCGGACGGGATCGTGGTGCCCGGGGTCGGCCACTTCGGGCCGGCGATGGAACGGATCCGCAGTCAGGGGCTCGACGGGGTCGCTCGCGCCGCCGCCGCCGAAGGTGTCCCGCTCCTGGGAATCTGTCTGGGGCTGCAGCTGCTTTTCGATTCCAGCGAGGAGAGCCCCGGCGTCACCGGGCTCGGCCTGATTCCCGGGGAGGTCCGTCGGCTCGTGACCGACCGCAAGCTACCGCAGATCGGATGGAACCGGGTCGCCTGGCGGGCCGACAGCGTTCTCGTGCCACCGGAGCCGGAGGCAAGCGCCTCGACCTACTACTTTGTGCACACCTACTCCGTCGTGCCGACCGACCCGGATCATGTCCTCGGAACGGTGCGGTACGGCGGGGAGTTCGTCGCCGCGGCCCAATCCGGCCACGTCGCTGGAGTCCAGTTCCATCCCGAAAAATCGAGTCGTGCGGGCCTGGCGCTTCTGCGACGCTGGCTCGCGTCGGTTCCCCGGCGCGCGGAGATCACACGACGATGATTCTGTTTCCCGCCATCGACCTTCGCGACGGCCGCGCGGTGCGGTTGACCCAGGGCGACTTCGATCATGTGACGGTGTTCAACGACGATCCGGTCGCCCAGGCACGGGCGTTCGCCGAGCAGGGCGCGACCCACCTGCACGTCGTTGATCTCGACGGGGCACTTGAAGGCAAGCCGTTGCACGCCCCGGTCGTTGCGAGCATCACGGCGGCCTTCGGCGGCACGGTCCACTACGGGGGTGGGATGCGCTCGCGTGCCGCGATCGAGACGGCCATCGCCACCGGCGTCGACCGGGTTGTGGTCGGGACCGCGGTGCTGCAGGACGCGGACCTGTTGCGGTGGGCCATCGACCGGCTCGGCGACCGGCTCGTGGTCGCGCTGGACGCCCGCGACGGCAAGGTCGCAACCCACGGCTGGACGGTTACGAGCGATCAGGACGCCATCAGCGTGGCGAGTAACCTCGTATCGACCGGCGTGCGACACCTGCTGTACACCGACATCTCCCGCGACGGCATGCTCGAGGGCCCCAACCTGCAGGCCCTGCGCCGCCTCGCTGCCGCCGCGCCGCCCCTCGGAATCCTGGCGTCCGGCGGGGTCAGCTCGATCGATGACCTGCGCCAACTCGCCCAGCTCGGCCTGGACAACCTAACGGGCGTCGTGGTCGGCCGGGCGCTGTACGAACAGCGGTTCACCGTGGGTGAGGCATTCGCTGTCCTCAGCGGCGCGACCGGCACGCGGGATCAGGCGTGATACGCCTGATCCCTTGCCTTGACGTGCACGCGGGGCGCGTCGTCAAGGGCGTGAACTTCGTGGGACTGCGGGATGCCGGTGATCCTGTGGAGCTGGCAGCACGCTATGACGCCGAAGGAGCCGACGAGCTGGTCTTTCTCGACATCACCGCCAGCCATGAACAGCGGGGGACGATCGTCGAGCTGGCCGCGCGCACGGCCGCCGAGGTCTTCATCCCGTTTACGATCGGCGGCGGGCTCCGGTCCGAAGACGACATGTATGCCGTTCTTTCCGCCGGTGCCGACAAGGTGTCGATCAACTCCGCGGCCGTCCGCAACCCCGCGCTGATTACCGATGGCGCCGCCCGTTTCGGGAGCCAATGCATCGTCGTGGCGATCGACGCCCGTCGGCGCGAAGACGGCTCCGGGTGGGAGGTCTACCTCAACGGCGGTCGGCAGCCGACGGGCATCGAGGCGGTCGCCTGGGCTACCGAGGCGGCCGCGCGCGGGGCGGGGGAGATCCTGCTCACCAGCATGGATCGGGACGGTACCAAGGACGGATTCGACACGGAGTTGCTGGCACGCGTGAGCGCGGCCGTACCGATCCCGGTGATCGCGTCCGGCGGTGCCGGAACCCTCGCGCATTTCGCCGAAGCGGTCACCGCCGGACACGCGGACGCGGTGCTAGCGGCCTCGGTCTTTCATGACGGGGTCTACTCGATCGCCCAGGTCAAGCAGGCAATGGCAGACGCGGGAGTGGAGGTGCGACAGTGAGTGACACGCTTCGGACGATCCGCACCGAGGCCGCACCGGCCCCGGTCGCGGGAGCGCCCTACAGCCAGGCGATCGCCGGCGGCGGCTTTGTGTTCGTCTCGGGCCAGGTGCCGGTCGACGCGGTGACGGGTGCGCTCGTGGCCGACGACATCATTACCCAGACGACGCAGGTCTTGGCGAACACCGCCGCCGTGCTCGCGGCGGCGGGTGGCACCCTTGCCGACGTCGTCAAGGCGACGGTGTTCCTGGTCGACTTGGCGACCGACTTCGCGCCGATGAACGCGGTCTACGCCGAAGCCTTCGGCGACCATGCGCCCGCCCGGTCGACGGTCGGGGTCGCGGCGTTGCCGCTCGGTGCACGCGTCGAGATCGAGGTCATCGCCCGGATCGGCGGTTGACCGGCGCCGCGGTAGGCTACTCCCACCAGGTTCGGCGCTCGCGGAGGGAATCGATCGCGATGCGATCCCAGTACTGCGGGGCCTCCTGGATCGGCCGTCCCCGGTTGTCGGGCTCGTCCACCCAGGCGCGGAACGCGACGTTGATCTCGTCCCAGGCACCGTCGAGTTCGGTGATCGTCAGGTGTTCGTACCGCGAGAATGCGGTGACGAGCTCCGGGGTCCGAAGGGGTGAGTTCTCGACCAGTTTCTCTGACAGCGGATCCCAGCTCACATGATGGATCGTACTCACCTTGCACGCCGACTTCGGGCGCATCCGGTGCTCGCTCGGCTCGGCGCGCACCTCGATGGCCGCGTCAGCGTCGTGGGCGGCTTGGTGCGCGACGCGCTGCTGGGAGCCACCCACCTCCATGACGTCGACCTGGTGGTCGAAGGCGATGCCATCGCGCTCGCGCGGCGCGTCGGACGCGGGCTCGGGACGGCCGTGACCGTCTATGAACGGTTCGGGACGGCCGTGGTCGAACTGCCTCATGGGCTCGGGCACGTCGACATCATCTCGGCTCGCAAGGAGCGCTACGCACGCCCCGGGGCGCTCCCGGACGTCAGCCCGGGCACGCTCGCCGACGACCTCGCGCGCCGCGACTTTACGATCAACGCGATCGCGGTCCGGATCGCGGGGCCCGGCGTCGGGGAGATCGTCGATCCGCACAACGGCATGGCGGACCTCTCAGCAGGAACCGTGCGGAGCCTCAGGCCGGGCTCGTTCATTGAGGATCCGAGTCGGATCGTCCGCGCCGCGCGCTATGCGGGGCGGCTGGGGTTCTCCGTGGACCCCGCCACGGACTCCGAGCTCCGTGCAGCGGTCGTCGCCCTGGACTGGACATCCGCCCGGGCGGCCGATGAGCTGCGGCGCGTGCTCGATGAGATGGACCCCGGACCGGCGCTCGCCCTGCTGTTCGGCTTCGGGGTGCCCGGAATCACGCCGGATGCCCCGGCGCAGATCGTGCTGCTCGACACCGCGCGCGATGAACTGGCCGACCGCGATCCGCACGCTCCGGTGCCGCCACGCTGGGCACTGCGGGCCGGCGTCGCGCTCGAGGCGTCGATGCGCGATACCGTCGCTCTGCCTGGGTGGGCGCGCGGAGCGGCGGCGGAGGTGGCCGACGGCGCTCGTGTGCGACACCAGCTCGCAGGCGCCAGCCTGCCGTCGCAGGTCGACGCGCTCTTGGCGCATGCGCCGATTGCGACGCAGATCGGGGCGCTCGCCCTCGGGGCGTCCCAGGTCGGGATGTGGTGGGCACGCTGGCGCGGGGTGCAGACCGCGGTCCGCGGGGCCGATCTGATCGCCGCCGGGATCACACCCGGTCCTTCCGTTGGGCGAGCGCTGGCCGAGCTGCGGGCCGCGGTGCTCGACGGCAGGGTCGAGGACGCCGACGACCAGCTGGCGTTCGCGGTCGCGGCCGCGCGCGGCGGTGACCGGTGACCGATCACGACCCCGTGCTGATCGTGCCGACGGTCGACGGTCCTTGCGGGGCGGTGTTCACTAGCCGGGGCGGCGGAGTCAGCCGCGGTCCGTATGCGTCGCTCAACGTGGGCGGTACCGTCGACGACGATCCCGCCCACGTGGTGGCCAATCGCGCGCGGGTGTGTGCGGCGGCGCGGGTCGACGCGGGGCGCACGGTTGCCGGGACCCAGGTTCACGGGATCGACATCCGCCGAGTCGGCGCCGCCGATGCCAACGGTCGGTTCCTCGACGCGGCCACGGCGTGGCCCGCCGGCGACGGGCTGTGCACGGACGAGCCCGGGGTTCCACTCGCCGTCTTCGGGGCCGATTGCCTTCCGATCCTGCTGTGGCGCCGCGACCGACCGGCCGTCGCCGCCGTTCACGCCGGGTGGCGCGGCCTTGTGGGCGGGATCATCGACGGCGCGCTCGCCTTGCTCGGCCCGGCGGCGTCGATCGGGGCGGCAATCGGTCCCGGCATCGGACCCTGCTGCTACCCGGTCAGTGGCGACGTGCGGGATGACTTCGCCCGATGTTTCGGTGGCGGGGTCGTCACCGGGGCGGCAGTCGATCTCGCCGCGGCTGCGCGCGCGTCCCTCATCCGGGGAGGTGTGGCGCCGTCGGCCGTTTGGACGCTCGAGACCTGCACGTGCTGCGATCGCCAACTGTGGTTCAGCTTCCGGCGCGACGGCACGCCGACCGGGCGTCAGGCCGGGCTCATCTGGGCCGAGCCGCCGCCGGACCCCGGCTAGGACCCGATCTGGCACGATCTGCGCATGGCCGACCCGGGGAACACGATTGATGCGGTGCGCCTGGGCGCTGTCGTGGCCGCCGTCCGGGAGGAGCTCGCGGATGCTGCGCGCGGCTCCGGCCGCGGGCCGGATGCCGTACAACTGCTGGTGGCGGGCAAGTACATCGACCCCGACGACACCCCCGCGCTGATCGCCGCGGGGGTCGATCTCATCGGCGAGAACCGCCTTCAGCAGCTTCAGGCCAAGCAGGATCTCGTCGGCGACCGGGCGACATTCGACTTCATCGGACACCTTCAGCGCCGCAAGGTGCGCGAGGTGTTGCGACGTGTCCGCCTGATCCACAGTGTGGACTCGCTGGAACTCGCGCGGGAAATCGCGCTACGTGCGGAAGGTCCGACCCGGGTGCTTGTCGAAATTAACGCCGATGAAGAACCCAGCAAGGCAGGCATCCGTCCGTCGCAGGTGCGACAGTTCGTTGCCGACGCATCGTCATTGGAGAGTTTGGTGATCGGTGGGCTGATGGCGATGCCGTCGCCGACGAGCCGTGCCGAGGATAGTCGCGCCGCCTTCGCCCTGGTTCGCGACCTGCGGGATGCGCTTGCGGTTGAATGGCAGGGGCGGCACGATTTCAGCGATCTTTCGATGGGAACGAGTCAGGACTACGTGGTAGCCGCGCAGGAAGGTGCGACGATCGTGCGCCTTGGACGCGGCCTAATCGAGCGGGGAAGGGCCTAACCGTGGCTATCGGCGATATGTGGCACAAGACTCTCGTGTACTTCGGCATGGCCGACGGACACGACGACGACTACCATGACGACGAGTACGACGACGTCGGCAACTACCGAAGCACGCCCTCCTCGGGATCCCGCCCGGCAGCCGAGGACGACATGGAGCGCAGCTACCGCGAGCGCCCGAACGTCCGTCGGCTCGGCCCCCGTCGCCGCGATGACTTCGACGACATCTACTCTGACTCCGGCTCGTCACGGTCGGCCCAGCGCCCGACCGTCATGCGCGCCGTTGATTCGCGCCCGAACCCGCCGCGGTCCGAGGTCCACCTGATCTTGCCCAAGAACTTCAACGATGCCCAGCAGATCGCGGACAAGTTCAAGGCGTCGGTACCGGTGATCCTCAACCTGCAGTCCGCCGAGACCGACCTGTCCAAGCGCCTGATCGACTTCGCAAGCGGGCTCACCTACGCCTTGGACGGCGGCATGCAACGGGTCGCCGACAAGGTGTTCATGCTCACGCCTCGCAACGTCGAAGTCTCCGCCGAGGAGCGCGCCCGCCTCCTCGAGAAGGGCTTCTTCAACCAGTATTGAGCCGGAATCCGGAGCCCAGCGCGGCCTGGCCGCAATCGATCGGGCTGATCGGTTCCGGCGCGATGGGACGCGCCATGCTGGCCGGCCTGCTGCTCGGGGCCCACGCTGACGGGATCGATGTTGTCGTCGCCGACGCCGTGCCGGCCGCGGCCGCCGCCGGCGCGGCCGAATCCGGTGGCCGGGTCGGCTCCGCCGCCGAGGCGGCGGCCTGTGCCCTCGTCGTGCTCGCCGTCAAGCCGAAGGACGCCGGCGACGCACTGGCCCTGCTCGCCCCGTCCGCCGGCCCCGATACGACGGTGCTGTCGGTCGTCGCCGGCTGGGACACGGCGCGCCTGGCCGCCGCGGCGCCCCAGGTGCGGATCGTCCGGACGATGCCCAATCTGGCGGTGCGCTTCGGGGCGGGCCTGGTCGCCGTCGCGGTGGAAGGTCTGGATCCGATCCTGCGTGACCGTCTCGTCGCGAGGCTCGATCCGCTTGGCGAGGTGGTCGCACTTCCGGAGTCGTTGTTTCCTGCTGCGACGGCACTCGCCGGCAGCGGACCCGGGCTGCTGGCGCTCATCATCGAGGCGTTCGAGGACGGCGGCGTCGCGAGCGGCCTGACGCGTGAGCAGTCGCGGGCGATGGCCCGGGCGGTGCTGGCAGGGACGGCCGCGCTCTTGGCCGACGACGATGCCGACCCGGCCCAGCTGCGCCAGCAGGTCAGTTCGCCGGCCGGGACTACGATTGCGGGGTTAATGGTGCTCGAGCGCGGCAGTGTCAGGGCACACGTCGCCGACGCGATCGTGGCCGCCGCGCGCCGCGCCGCGGAGCTGTAGGGGCGGTGAGGTGAGTACCCTGATCACCTACGTGAACGCGCTGTTTATCGTGTTCACGATCGTCGTCCTCCTGCGGATACTGCTGTCGTTCATCACGATCGTGCCGATGCGTCGCAGCACGCAGGCCATCCACGGCTTCATCATCGACTCGACCGAGTGGTACCTGCGCATCTTCCGGCGCTTCATCCCGCCGCTGGGGATGTTTGACCTCTCTCCAATTGTGGCGTTCATCGTCTTGGCGATCCTGCAGGGGTTGGTCATCAGCATCCTCAATGGCTTCTGAGCCGACGGGACTGCCCGCCTGGCTGCGGATGCGGGATGATGGGGTCGTGGTCAGTGTGAAAGCCGTGCCCCGTGCCCGTCGGACCCAGGTTGTGGGACTCCAGGATGGTGCGGTGCGTATCCAGATTGCCGCCGCGCCCCACAAGGGCCAATCCAACGCCGCGCTGTGCGCGTATCTCGCCGACGCCGCGGGGGTGCGGGCGAATGCGGTCCGGGTCGGCCGCGGATCGTCCGGGGCGCGCAAGCTGGTCGAAATCGATGGCGCACCAGACACGGTGGCCGCGGCCCTTGTCGCCCGGCTCGGGCCGCTGACGGGGAAGTCGTGAGCGAGGTCCGCGGTGCGCTCAGCGCGGATGACGTGCGGATGGCCACCGAACGCCGCCTGCGCCGCGAAGCCCGAGAGCGGTGGACCCGCCTGGGGATCGTGGCGGTCGTCGTGCTGATCTTCGACCAGATCGTGAAGGCAATCATCCGCGGGCAGCTCGAGGTCGGGGAAGGGTGGACGATCACCGGATTCCTGTCGATCCTGCGCGTCACCAACCACGGCATCGCGTTTGGGATGTTCCCCGGACGGCAGGCCTACGTGGCGATCATCACGGTTCTGGCGCTGTGCGCGATCGCCGTGTTCCTGGCCCGTCTGGTGCATCGCAACCTGATCGCGGCGACCGGGGCCGGGCTGCTGGTCGGCGGGAGCCTGGGCAACCTGGCGGACCGGCTCGTCCACGGCGGCGTGACCGACTACATCGACTTCTCATTCTGGCCGACGTTCAACCTGGCCGACGCGTGCATCACCGTCGGCGCGGTCCTGATCGTATGGGGTCTGCTGCAGGGGGACGACGAGGACCACGACGCCGTCGGAACCTGAGCGGTGAGGGTGGCACACACATGTCCGATAGCGGGGCGATCGTCCTGAGCGCGGACCCCTCGCCGATCGCGGCAGGTGTTGCCGGAGCCAGCGCTGGCGCCCGGGTCGACGTGTTCGTCGCGGGGCTGCCGGGGATCGGCAGCCGTGCGGAGGCCCAGCGCCTGATCGGCGAAGGCCGCGTGACCGTCGATGGTCGTGTGCCGCGCAAGCGCGACACCCTTGCGGCCGGGTCCCGGGTTGTCGTGCGGCCCCGGGCGGAGCCCGTCAGCGAGCTGGCACCGGACCCGGGGGTCGCGTTCGGGATCGCGTATGAAGACGAGCACCTGATCGTGGTCGACAAGCCGTCCGGCCTAGTGGTGCACCCGGCGCGCGGGCACGCCACGGGCACGCTCGTGCACGGTCTGCTTGGTCACGCCGCCGCCGGTGGCGACGATCCAACGCGGCCGGGCATCGTCCATCGCCTGGATCGCGACACGAGCGGTCTGATGGTTGTCGCGCGCTCAGAGCGGGTCCATCGTCGGCTGCAGCGGATGCTTCGCAATCGCCGGATTGAGCGGCGGTACCTGGTCCTCGTCTACGGCACGCCACCCCCGGCGTTCAGCGTCGACCGGCCGATCGCGCGCCATCCCCGGGACCGACTCCGAATGGCGGTCGTCCCCGAGGGGATGGGGCGCGATGCGGTGACGCACCTGCGCGTGCTCGAGCAACTCGAGGGCGTGGCGCTGTGTGAGGCACGCCTGGAGACCGGGCGCACCCACCAAATCCGCGTGCATCTCGAGTCGGCGGGGTTTCCGGTCGTGGGTGATCCCGTCTACGGCCGGCGGGCCGACAGGCGCGGACTCGACCGCCAGTTCCTGCACGCGTACCGACTGGCTTTCGACCATCCGGTTGACGGCTTCCCGCGTATCGAGCTCGAGAGCCCGCTGCCGCACGACCTTCACCTGAGCGTCGCGCGCGAGCGGTCGCGGGTCGATCCATAGCGGAAGCGCCGCCACGACGGCGACGACGGCGCGCTAATATCCCGCGCTGAAGGTCGCACTGTCCAATCGACCCGTCGTGGGTCATTCCGGTGGCGGTGCCCGCACCCGTTCGGTGTGCAGGGTCCATCGGGAACACGGCGGAACCACATGTCAACCATCACGCGAGGAGCTTTCGTGTCCAAGGTCACGATGAAGCAATTGCTGGAGTCTGGCGTGCATTTCGGCCACCAGACCCGCCGTTGGAACCCGAAGATGAAGCGCTACATTTTCGGTGAGCGTGGCGGCATCTACATCATCGACTTGCAGCAGACGATCGTCCTGCTCGAGCGGGCCCAGGACGTGTGCCGGGCCATCTCCGAGCGCGGCGGCACGGTCATGTTCGTCGGAACCAAGAAGCAGACCCAGGACGCGGTGCGTTCGCAGGCGCTGCGCTGCGGCATGCCGTACGTGTCGCACCGGTGGCTCGGTGGCCTCTTGACGAACTGGGGCACGATGGCCTCGCGCGTCAAGCAGCTCCACCAGCTGCGGGTGCAGCAGCGCGAAGGGCAACTCGCCCTGCTGCCGACACGCGAGCGGCTGACCAAGACGGCAGAGCTCGAGAAGCTTGAGACGAATCTTGGGGGCGTCGCCGAGATGCAGCGACTTCCCGACGCGATCGTGGTAGTCGATCTCAAGAAGGAGATGATCGCGGTCCGCGAGGCCAACCGTCTCGGGATTCCGATCATCGGCCTGGTCGACACCAATTGCGACCCGGACGAGGCCACGTACGTGATCCCGGGCAATGACGATGCGATCCGCTCGTGCACGCTGGTGCTGGGCGCGCTCGCCGACGCAATCCTTGAGGGTAAGGGACTCACGGGTGCTGCCGTCGGTGAGCCGGAGGTCGTCGAGGTCGTCGAGGTCGCGGAGATCGCCACCGCCGAGGGCACGGAAGAGGTCGTCGCCGTGACCGAGATCGTCGAGGTCGCCAAAACCGACGGCACAGAAGCGGTTGTGGCCGTGACCGAGATCGTCGAGGACGCACCGGCCGCCGAGTAGGCGCCGTCCAGTCCCGTCCCGTTCGAAGCAAGGAGTACATCGAGTGAGCACCGCCATTTCGGCGAAGCAGGTAAAGGATCTGCGCGAGAAGACCGGCGCGGGAATGATGGACTGCAAGAAAGCGCTTGAGGAGACTGGCGGTGACGCGGAGGCCGCGGTCACGTTGCTGCGCAAGAGGGGTGTCGCCGCGGCCGAGAAGCGCGCCGGCCGGACCGCAAACGAGGGCGTCTGCGACAGCTATATCCACCAGGGAGGCCGTGTGGGCGTCCTCGTCGAGGTCAACTGCGAGACCGACTTCGTCGCCCGCAGCGAGCCGTTCAAGAACTTTGTGCACGACGTGGCGATTCAGATTGCGGCGATGAACCCGCTCTTCGTCCACGCGGACGACGTTCCGGCGGAGTGGGTCGCGACCGAGCGTGACATCGCCACCGAGCAGTCCAAGGACATTCCCGAGCAGGCGCGGGAGCGGGCCGTCGAGGGCCGGATGGCGAAGCGTCTCAAGGAGATCTGCCTGCTGGACCAGGAGTTCGTCCGCGACACCGGCGAGAAGAAGCCGCCGACGGTCGAGGAGCTCCGGGCACGCCTCTCAGCGGAGGTGGGGGAGAACATCACCATCCGCCGGTTTGTCAGATTCGAGCTCGGTGGGCAGTAGCCCGCAACAGTCCGGCGCGTCGACCGGGGCCGGTGCGCCGGCGTCGGTCTACAGGCGCGTCGTCCTGAAACTGTCGGGCGAGGCCCTGATGGGCTCCGGGGAGTACGGGATCGACCCCGATCGCGTGACCGCCGTCGCACGGCAGGTCCGGCTGGCGGCCGGGCTGGGCGTCGAGGTGGCGATCGTCGTCGGTGCAGGCAATATCTTCCGGGGTGTCAGCGGTACCGCGGCAGGGATGGACCGTTCAACCGCCGACTACATGGGCATGATCGCCACCGTCCTCAATGCACTGGCCATCCAGGATGCCCTCGAGAAGCTTGGGCTCACGACTCGTGTTCAGTCGGCGATCGCAATGCAGGAGGTCGCCGAGCCGTACATCCGGCGTCGGGCGATGCGACACCTGGAAAAGCAGCGTGTGGTGATCTTTGCCGGGGGTACCGGCAATCCGTTCTTTACCACCGACACCACCGCCGCACTCCGGGCCCTGGAAATCGGCGCGGAATGCATCCTCATGGCCAAGAACAATGTCGACGGGGTCCTCGACGCAGACCCGCGCGAGGTGTCGGACGCAACGCTGCTCCCGCAGATCACCCACATGGAAGCGATCGAGCGTGGACTGCGTGTCATGGACACGACGGCCCTGACGCTGTGCATGGACAACCGCCTGCCGATCCTCGTGTTCAACATGGCCGACGAGTCCAACATCGGGCGAATCCTCGCCGGCGAACACATCGGCACCCGCGTGATCACGGAGTAAGGAGCAGATCGTGACGACACAGCGACTCGGCGACGCCAAGCGGCGGATGGAAGGTGCATCCCGTGCGTTCGCGCATGAACTCAATTCGGTCCGCACCGGGCGCGCGAGCACCGCCCTGCTGGACCGCGTCCAGGTGGATGCGTACGGTGCCAAGACCCCGCTGAACCAGCTGGCGACGATCTCGGCCCCCGAGGCCCGGTTGCTCACTATCCATCCGTACGATCGCGGCCTGTTCCAGAGTATCGAGAAGGCGATCCAAGAGAGCGACCTGGGTCTGACCCCGAACAACGACGGCCAGATCATCCGGATCGGGATCCCGCAACTGTCCGAAGAGCGGCGCAAGGAGTTCGTGAAGCTCGTGGGCAAGATGGCCGAGGAGGCCCGGGTGGCGGTTCGCAACGTGCGTCGCGACGTCCTCAACGAGGTCAAGCGTGCGGAGAAGGAGGGTGAGATCTCCAAGAACGAGGTCGGCCGGCTGCACGATGACGTCCAGAAGCTGACCGACGCGGAGATCAAGATCATCGACGAGCAGCTTCACCGCAAAGAAGCCGAGATCCTCGAGGTCTGACGGCCCGCCGTCACGGACCCCGGCACCGACTGAAATGACCATCGCGTCGCGCCTGTCGGCCGCCCGCTCGGTACTCGGGCTGGGCAGGGCCGCCCGTTCCCAGCCGCGCGTCCCGCTCGCGCGCGTTCCGGAGTCGATCGCGATCATCATGGACGGTAATGGACGCTGGGCCCGGGCCCACGGCCTGCCGACCGGCGCCGGGCACCGCGCAGGGGCTCGGGCGCTCAAGGATGTCGTGCGTCGTGCCGGCGACCTTGGGGTTCGCGACCTGACCGTGTTCTCGTTCTCGACGGAGAATTGGCGGCGTCCGCAGGATGAGGTCGACGACCTTATGGTCCTGTTTTCCGAGATGATCGACCGCGAGGTCCCCGAGTTGCATGCCGAGGGCGTGCGGATCCGGTTCATCGGTCGTCGGACGGATCTCGATGCGGGCCTGCGGGCCCGCATCGACGAGGCCGAGGGTCTGACCGCCGGCAACTCGCGCCTACGGCTGTTCATCGCCATGAACTACGGCGGGCGTCAGGAGATCCTGGATGCAGCCGCCGCGCTCGCCGCGCGTGGTGTGGCCGAGCCAACCGAGGACGAATTCCGCGCGGCACTCTACGACGGCGACCTCCGCGATCCGGAACTTGTCATCCGTACCAGCGGCGAGCAGCGGCTGTCCAACTTCTTGCTGTGGCAGTCCGCGTACTCGGAGTTGTACTTCTCCCCGGCGATGTGGCCCGACTTCGGCGCCGATGACCTCGAGGCCGCGATCGCCGACTACGCGTCTCGTGAGCGCAGGTTCGGCGGCCGGTGAGCTCCCGTTTCGACCGATTCCGCCGGAGGCGGCGGGACGATGATGTCCACATCCCGGACGTCGAGGCCCACGACGAGTTTGTGACGCTGCGCGGCGACGACAGTGCCGCACCGGGCTCGAGCCATTCCGTGCCCGCCCCGGGCGACGATGAGGACTGGTTTGACGACGGTGAGGATTGGCCCGCCGAACCGGTCCCGCGCGGGCCCTCGGTACGGGATCGATTGCGGCGCGGTGGCGGTTTGGGGTCCCGTCTGGCTGTCGCAATACCGGGGATCGTTGTGGCGATCGCGGTGGTTGTCGTCGGCGGCGGACTGTTTGCCCTGGTTGCCGGCCTCATCGCGATCCTGGCCCTCTACGAGTTCTATTCGCTGACGGCAGCGTGGCGGCCGCTGCGATGGGCGGGGTATCTTGGCGTGATCGCGGCGGTCGCCCTCCCATGGGCCCTGAGCTCGTCCGACCGCGGCGTGATGCTCGGTCTGTCGATCGGCATGGGATGTGTGGCCCTGGCCGGCCTGCTGGTGGCGCGCAGGGACGAGATCACCGCCCGCATGGCCGTCACGGCGTTCGGGCTGGCGTATGTCGCGCTTCCGTTCGGGCTGCTGGTGGCGACCCGGCAGCTCCCGCACGGCGGCGCCGCCGTCGCGAATGTGCTGGTCGGGGTGTGGGCGTTCGACAGCGCGTCGTTCGTCGGCGGAAAGCTGTGGGGGCGTCGCCGCCTTGCGCCACTCATCTCGCCGGGGAAGACGCTCGAGGGTCTGATCACCGGGGTCGTCGTCGGGACCGCCGCCGTCTGGGTCGCCGGGCTCTACATGGACTGGCTGTCCGGGTGGGACTCGGTGATCATCGGCCTGGCGATTTGCGCGGCGGGCTTCGTTGGCGATCTGTTCGAGTCGATGCTCAAGCGGGACATCGGGGTCAAGGATTCGGGCCGCCTGCTGATGGCCCACGGGGGCGTCCTCGACCGCTTTGACGCGCTGATGTTTGCGACCGTCGCCGCCTACTTCGTGACGGTCTGGCTGATGTGATCAGGCGAGTTCCGTTGCCGGGGTCCGCTCCGCCGTCGCCGGTTCGACGTGCGCACGGACCACGCGCCACCGCCCGCCACCGGTCACCAACAGCGCGGTGGCGACGCCGATCAAGGCGCAGAATGCACTCAGCCAGAACGAGAGAACGAAGCCGTTGATCGTCGGGACCGACTCACCGGGCCACGTGTTGGCGGCCAACAATGCGGCGGCGACTTGGGCGCCGATGACCCCGCCAATGGTCCGGACGACGTTGTTCATTCCGGTCGCCACGCCGGTCTCGGACGGTGCGACCGCGCCGACGATCAGGCGCGGCATCGCAGCGAAGGCGAAGCCGATACCGACGCCGCAGACCATAAAGGCCATGGAGACCTCCACGACCGTGCTGTGGAAGAGCGCAATTGAGGCTGCTCCGATCGCGAACAGGAACATCCCCAGCGCGAGCGGGATTCGCGGGCCGAAGCGGCGTCCCATGATGCCGCCGATCGGCCCGGCAACGACGATCGCGCAACTGCAGGGAAGGATCCAGAGGCCCGCCGCCAGCACGCTCAACCCGAAGCCGTAGTCGGCCAATGGCTGGTACGCGGCCGGAAGACTCGCGGGAAGCTGGAAGAACGTCGGCAGGAGCACCCACGTTGCGTACAGCGAAAGGCCCGACAGTAGGGCGGTCAGGTTCGTAAACAGCACCGGGCGGCGGACCAGCATGCGCATGTCGACCATTGGTTGGGCCACGCGCGCTTCGACGACACCCCAAACGACAAGACACACCACAGCGGCGGCGAACATTCCCAGGACGAACGTCGACTGCCACCCCTGCGGCTGCCCTTCGGTCAGCGCGACGAGCAACGCGACCAGGCCCGCCGACAACAGCAGCGCGCCGAGGATGTCGGGCTTGGCCGGGGCGCGGACCGGGGACTCCGGAATGAAGCGCCAGACCAACACCAGCGCGACGAGGCCGATCAGCGCGGACACCACGAACAGCCAGCGCCAGTTCATGTTGTCGACGATCAGGCCAGACAGCACGATGCCAAGCCCGCCGCCGACGCCGAGGGTCGATGAGACCGTGCCCATCGTCACGCTCCACTTTTCCTCAGGGAACTCATCGCGGATGATCGCGTAGGCGAGCGGGAACACGGCAGCGCCGACGCCTTGCATCCCGCGAAAGGCGATCAGTGACGCCACATTCCACGACAACAGGCACCCGATCGACCCGACGAAGAACGACGTCAGGGCGACGAGCATCATCCGCACCTTGCCGTACTGGTCTCCGAGACGGCCGATGATCGGCGTCGCCACAGATCCCGTCAGCAGGTAGATGGAGACGGTCCAGGTGATCCATTGGGCGGAGGTGTGCAGGTCGGCCTGGAGTACCGGCAGCGCCGGGATCACCAGGGTCTGCATCAGGGCGAACGCGAGCGAACTGACGATCAGGCCCGCCATCGTGAGTTTGAGGTTGCCGCGGGCGACTATGGCGTGTCTCCAATCTCCGGGAGTCCGTCCAGCAGGCGCCCGAGCAGGTCGGCAAGCGTCTGGCGCTCGTCGACGGTCAGGGCTTCGAAGGCGCGCGCCTCGATTTCCGCGACCGATTCGCGGCCCGCTGCGGCCGCGTCACGGCCCTCGGCCGTGATTCGCACGCGGATGACCCGGCGATCGAGATCGTCGCGATCGCGCCGGACAAGACCGTCCCGTTCGAGCCGGTCGACCATCCGGCACATGCTCGGTGCCTCGACGCGCTGGCGGCGGGCGAGCTCGGCTTGGCTGATTCCGTCTTCGTCGGCCAGGCGCAGCAACGCTCCCAATGCCGGTGCCCCGCCCGCCTGGCCGCTCAGGCGCGCGTCGGCCATCGTGCGCACGAGACGCCCGGCGACGACCAGGCGCCAGCTCAACAGCGCTTCGACGGTCATCGGACCGACGGACGACGGGGTGTTGGTCATCCCCGAATCCCAGGTCGCCACCACATGATCATAAGCATACAAATGATCGCCGACATCCCGCGCCCTGTAGCGTGGCGATGGTGAACTTCGACCTGCTTGCCGAGCTCTGCAGGACCCCAGGTGCCCCGGGGCACGAGGAGGCGATCCGGCGCGTCGTCGCGCGCGAGCTCGCACCCCTCGCCGACGAGACCTCGACCGATCCCCTCGGCAACTTCGTCGCCCGGAAGGCCGGACCAGGCCCGCGCTTGATGCTGTGCGCCCACATGGATGAGATCGCGTTCATGGTCCAGCACATCGAAGACTCCGGCTTTTTACGGGTGCTGCCCCTCGGGGGGTTCGACGCGAAGACGCTTACCGCTCAGCGGGTGATCGTCCACGGTCGGGACGACCTGCTCGGGGTGATGGGTACGACCGCCGTGCACTTGATGAGCGACGAGGACCGCAAGCGCGCACCGAAGCTCGAGGACTTCTACGTGGACGTCGGCCTGCCGGCCGAGCGCGTCCGCGAGCTCGTCCGCCCCGGGGACGTCGTGACCCGCGAGCGGGAGCTCTCGCGCCTGGGCGACCTGGTCACCAGCAAGAGTCTTGACAACCGCGCCGGCCTGTACGTGATGATCGAGGCGATGCGCGCCCTCGAGGCGCACGACTGCGAGATATTCGCCGTCGCCGCCGTCCAAGAGGAGGTGGGCCTTCGCGGTGCCCGCGTAGCGGCCGCCCGGATCCGCCCGGATGTCGCGCTTGCGATGGACATCACGCTCGCCAACGACGGACCCGGCACGCAGCCGCACCAGCAGGTGTCGGTGGTCGGGGGAGGGGCGGCGATCAAGGTGTATGACACGAGCGTCATCGTGCCCACGGCGGTCGTCGAGCATCTGCTGGAGGTGGCTGCGGCGCGCGGAATTCGCCATCAGCTGGAGATCATGCCGCGGGGGGGCACCGACACCCGGGAACTGCAGCTGTCGGGCGACGGTGCGATCGCCGGGTGTGTCTCGATCCCGACGCGCTACGTCCATCAGTCGGTCGAGACGCTGCATCCCGACGATCTGGACGCATCGGTCGCGCTCGTGGCGGCCTTTTGCGAGACGGCCCAGGCGCTCGTCGGCTGAGCGGGTCCCGCGGTGACCGGAGGGAGTCGGGGCGCGCGAAACCCCCGCTAGACTGGGACCTCGTGCGGCGCATTCTCGTTTTAGGATCCACCGGCTCGATCGGTGTTCAGGCCCTGGAGGTCATCGACGCGTGCCCCGATCTGGCGGCCTGCGGGCTGGCGTGCGGCACGCGGGTCGACCAGATGCGCGAGCAGGCCGCGGCCCACGGCGTCACGCACACGGCCTGCGCGGCGGGGGGCGGGACGGTTGCGGCGAGTGACGATCTCGGCGATCTGATCGACGCCGCCCAGCCGGACCTCGTCCTCAACGCGCTAGTCGGCGCCGCCGGTCTCCAGCCCACGCTTGCGGCATTGGAGCGGGGACTGCCGGTCGCGCTGGCCAATAAAGAGACCCTCGTCGCCGGGGGCGAGATCGTGGCCGCCGTCCGGGCGCGGACCGGCGCCGACCTCATTCCGGTCGACTCCGAACACTCGGCCGCCTTTCAGCTGATTGCCACTGTGCCGGCGGAGCGGCTGCGCACGGTCACCCTGACCGCCTCGGGCGGCCCCTTCCGTGGCCGGAAAGCCGCCGATCTGGCGGGCGTCGTCGCGGCAGACGCGCTCGCCCATCCCACCTGGACGATGGGCGCCAAGATTACGATCGACTCGGCGACGCTCATGAACAAGGGGCTCGAGGTTATCGAGGCCCACCACCTTTTTGGTGTCGGATACGACCGCATCGAGGTCGTGGTACATCCGCAGTCGGTCGTGCATGCGATGATCCGTCTCGACGACGGATCGGTCCTGGCCCACCTCGGGCCAGCCGATATGCGGGTGCCGATTGGATTCGGCCTGCGCTGGCCCGACGCTCCACCGGCCCGGGGGGAAATGCCGCTTGTAGGGCGTACTCTCGAATTCATGGAGCCGGATCTCGACACGTTCCGCTGCCTTGCCCTCGCGTGGGAGGCCGGACGCACCGGCGGCACCGCGCCCGCCGTGCTGAACGCGGCCAACGAGGTCGCGGTTGCGGCGTTCCTGGGTGGGCGCATCGGTTTCCTCGATATCGCCGCCCTCGTCGAGGCGGCGCTTGAGCGGGTGTCCGGTGGCCGGGGCGATGAGCTCGCTGCGGTGCTCGAGGCGGACCGTCTGGCCCGCGACGAGGTCACGATAGCCCTGGCGGGGGTGGGCGCGTGAGTACCTGGGGCTATCTCCTCGAATTCGTTGGGATTCTGATCTTCCTGGTACTCGTCCACGAGGCGGGCCACATGGTGGTCGCCAAGTGGTGCGGGATGCGGGTCGAGCGGTTCTCGGTCTTCATGGGACGGCCGATCGCCAGCGTGACGCGGGGGGAGACCCAGTACGCGATCGGATGGTTGCCGATCGGCGGCTACGTGAAGATCAGCGGGATGTCTCGGGACGAGGAGATCCCCGAGGATCTCGTTCCCCGTGCGTACTATTCAGCCACGATGTGGCGCAAGATCGCGACGATCGCCGCGGGTCCGCTCGTGAACGTCCTGGTCGCGGTTGTCGCGTTCACCGCGATGTACTGGATCGGGATTCCGAACGGCGGAGCGCCGGTCGCCCGGCTCGCCCAGGTCGAGGTGCAGTCGCCGGCCGCGAACGCCGGGATGCGCCCCGGCGATACGGTCGTCGCGATCAACGGCCAGACGGCCGTCGACCCGGCAGTCTTCCGCACGATCCTCACCGCGCACCCCGGCGCGTTGGTACACCTCACGTACGCCCACGACGGGACCGACGTCACTCGCACGGTGCGGCTCAGGTCGGTCACGCCGACCGGCGCACCTTGCAGCCCGGCGACTCAAAAGGGCTGTATCGGCCATCTCGGGGTCGGGTTCGGCTACGGGACCGCCCAGGCCGGCCCCGCGGTTGGCGTCTGGAAGGGCATCGACTACACATGGTTCGTCGTCCGCGAGACCGGCGTTCGTCTGTTTCAGACGCCCACCCAGGTTCAGAGCGTGATCGGCGTCGGAGCGGTCTACACCGAGGTGGCGTCACGCGGCGCTGCGACGGTCCTGGCGTTCACCGGCGTGTTGAGCCTCGCGCTAGCGATCTTCAATCTGATCCCGATCCCGCCGCTTGACGGCGGGCACATCTTGTTTGCGGTCATCGAGCGGATCCGGGGCAGGGCCTTGTCGTCGGCCGCCTTTGAACGCGCGGCGGTTGTGGGCATCGCGCTGATGCTCCTCCTGTTCGTCGTCGTCGCCCAGAAGGACGTCATCAACATCGCCAACGGCACCGTGCTCGGCAAGTAGGCTTGGCCAGCAATGAATGAGTCCACGCGACGGGTGAGCGCGGCATGCCGCGTCGGGTCGGTGACCATCGGCGGCGGTGCACCGGTCGTGGTCCAGTCGATGACCAATACCGACACGGCCGACGCGAGCGCGACGGCAGAGCAGGTCGCGGCGCTCGCCCGTGCGGGTTCTGAGATCGTGCGCATCACGGTCAACAACCGCGCGAGCGCCGCGCGGGTGGCCGAGATCCGCTCCCGCCTGGAGGAGGTCCATGGGGTCGACGTCCCGCTGGTCGGCGACTTCCACTACAACGGCCACACGCTGCTGCGCGAATTTCCGGATTGCGCGGACGCGCTTGCCAAGTACCGGATCAACCCCGGTAACGTCGGGCGCGGTGCGCGCCATGACGCGCACTTCTCCGAGATTGTGGGTGTCGCGATCGACTTCGACCGCCCCGTGCGGATCGGTGTCAACTTCGGTTCGTTGGATCCGGAGTTGCTCGACGAACTGATGGACCTCAATGCGCGCCGCCCCGAACCGCAGGCGGCGGACGTGGTCGTCCGCGAAGCGATGATCGCCAGCGCCGTGTCGTCGGCCGAGGCCGCCGAGGAGCTTGGCCTGGCCCACGACAAGATCGTCCTGTCGTGTAAGGCGAGCCGTCTCCAGGAGATGGTCGCCGTCTACGAAGAACTCGCGGCACGCTGCGACTACCCTCTGCATTTGGGCCTGACCGAGGCCGGCATGTCCAGTAAGGGGATCGTCGCCAGCTCAGCCGCCCTGGCGATCCTCCTCCAGCAGGGAATTGGTGACACGATCCGCGCGAGCCTTACCCCGGAGCCGGGCGCGGACCGTTCGCTCGAGGTCCGCGTCTGCTGCGAGCTGCTGCAGTCGCTGGGCCTGCGCCAGTTCCGACCGCAGGTGACGGCCTGCCCGGGCTGCGGGCGCACCACCAGCACCGTGTTCCAGGAGCTGGCTCAGCGTATCGAGGGCCACCTGTCCGGCCGGATGGAGGCCTGGAAGGTCGAACGTCCGGGCGTTGCCGATCTTACGGTTGCCGTGATGGGCTGCATCGTCAACGGACCCGGGGAGAGCCGCGCCGCCGGCATCGGCATCAGCCTGCCGGGAACTGGCGAATCCCCACGTGCTCCGGTGTACGTGGACGGGGAGAAGGTCGCCACGCTTGAGGGTGACCATCTGGCGGACGAATTCATCGCCATGGTCGAGGAATATGTCGAATCGCACTATCCGCGCGTCGGCGCCGCCGCCACAGCGGACTAGGCCCAAAGGCGCCGCCCCGGCACGATAGGGTGCGACGTCATGAGCGACGACTCTCCACACATTTGGCGTATGCCCGCCGCCCCGCGCGGCGGGTCCATGCGTTTGTCCGGACGGTTTTGGCCCACCCTGCGCGATGCGCCGGCCGACGCCGAGGCGATCAGCCACAAGCTGATGGTTCGCGCCGGACTTGTGCGTCAGCTGGCGTCCGGGCTTTACAGCTTCCTGCCGTTCGGTCTGCGGTCGTTGGGGCGGATCACCACCGTCATCCGTGAGGAGATGGACCGGATCGGGGCTCAGGAGTTCCAGCTGCCGGTGATGCAACCGGCGGAGATCTGGGAGGCCACGGGGCGATACGGGTTGGACGAGCAGTTTCGCCTCCAAGACCGGAGTGGGCGGGCGATGGTGCTCGGGATGACCCATGAGGAAATCATCACCTGGCATGCGGCGCGGGAAATCCGTTCATACCGCGACCTCCCGCAGAGCTGGTACCAGTTTCAGACCAAGCTTCGTGACGAGCCGCGCCCCAAGAGCGGCATTCTGCGGGTGCGCGAATTCACCATGAAAGACTCGTATTCGCTCGATGTTGACGAGGCGGGCCTGGCAAGGTCGTACGAGGCGCATGCCGAGGCTTACGCTCGCATGTTCGACCGCGCCGGACTCGATTGGTACATGGTCGAATCGGATGTCGGGATGATGGGGGGAATGGGCGCGCACGAGTTCATGGCGCCGAGCCCGGCCGGCGAGGACACGATCGCCCGGGCCCCGTCGGGCGCGTACGCGGCCAACGTCGAGCTCGCGGTGTCGGTCGCGATCGACCCCGACTTCGGCGAGACTCCGGCCGCCTATGAGCCGTTTCCGACGCCGGGGATCGGAACGATCGAGGAGCTCTCGGCGGCGACCGGGCTGCCGACTGGGCGGATGTGCAAAAGCGTCGTGGTCGTGACGGACACCGGGCCGGTGCTTGCGCTGGTGCGCGGCGAGCACGCGCTGCACGAAAAGAAGCTCAGCCACGTCGTTGGCCGGCACCGGCCGGCACAGCCGGATGAGATCCGGGAGTGGTTTGGCGCCGGGCCGGGGTCGATCGGGCCCGTCGGTCTCGAGGGAGTGCGGATCGTTGCCGATCCGACGATCGCAACGGGCCACTACGTCACCGGAGCCAACCGCGACGGAGAACATCTGCGCGGGGTCGTGCTCGGGCGCGACTTCGCCGCGGAGCAGGCCGACATCCGGACCGTGCTGGCCGGCGAAGGCTGCCCGGTCTCGGGCGAGCCGCTGGTATTGGAGCCGGTCATCGAGATCGGCAACATTTTCAAGCTGGGCACTAAGTACTCCGAACCGCTCGGTGCGACCTATCTCAACGCGGACAGCCAAGAGCGGCCGATCGTCATGGGCTCGTACGGGATCGGCCCCGCCCGTGTGCTGGCGGCCGCCATTGAGCAGTCCCACGACGAGGCCGGCATCGTCTGGCCGAAGGCGCTCGCGCCGTTCGACGTCCATATCGTTCTTGTCGGCGATGCGGCGACCCCGCAGGCAGACTTTGCCGCCGCCCTGTTCGGGCAGCTGACCGACCTGGGGCTCGAGGTCCTGCTCGACGACCGTGAGGCGACCAAGCCGGGCGAGAAGTTCGTCGAGGCCGAGTTGCTGGGCTGCCCGATTCGTGTGACCATCGGCAAGCGCACGCTGCCCGACGGGCCGCTTGAGGTGCAGGTCCGCCGCGGGCGCGAGCGGTGCGACGTTCCCCTGCACGGGGCCGCCGAGGCGATCCTGAGTCTCTGGTCGCGCCAGCGGTGACGGCGGCCTCCCGGTCGCCCGCGCGGGGGCCGCGGCGCCGGGGGAGGGCAAATAGGCTGTGGTAGCCTTGCCCCGTGTCACGGGGCGTGGCGCAGTCTGGTAGCGCACCCGGCTGGGGGCCGGGCGGTCGGAGGTTCAAATCCTCTCGCCCCGACTTCTCTTTCTCATGCGCGTCAGTCCACACACAGCCAGCCGGCTGACCTGGGTACCGAACGCGCTGACGGTGGCGCGGCTGCTCGCGCTGCCAGTGATCGTCTGGATGCTGGCCGCTGACGGTGGCCCAACCAGCGCGATGGCCGCATGGACGTTCGCAGCGGTCGCCATCACCGATTTCATCGACGGGAAATTGGCCCGTGCGCTGCATGCCGAATCGGACTTCGGTCGTATCGCCGACCCGTTCGCGGATCGCATGCTGGTCGCCGTCGGGCTCATCGGCCTGATCGCGATCGGCCGGTTCGGCCCGCTGGGCCCGTTGATCATCCTGGTACGGGATGCCGCGCTGATCATCGGGGTCATCGTCATGCGCAACTCCGGCATCGACCTTCGCGTGGATATGTTCGGCAAGACCTCGTCGTTTCTGGCCATGACGGCCGTAGGACTGGCGCTGTTAAGCACGGCCACGTGGATTGACATCCTCTTCTGGATCGCGGTTGTCCTGTCGGTGGCCAGTTTTGGGCACTACGTCTGGGTGGCGGTCGGTACATTGCGGGGGAGAGGTATCTCAACCCGAAGTTGAGGGTTCGCCCCTTGTGGCGCTATGCTGTCGATCTGCCACCGCGAAGGAGCCACTCAGATGGAGCTCGACCCGCTTCCCGACCTTGCGTTACTCCCCGATATCGAGCTCAAACAGCTCATCAAGGATCTGACTCAAGCTGAGCGTGAGGTCTCGATGCAGCGCCGGGTGCTGCACGGGAGGATCGACATGCTCCGCCAGGAGCTCGTCCGCCGGCTCACCACAAAGGATGAGGGGGCGCTGTCTGTGGTGGACGTGGATGCTCTCGCCCGGATTCTCGCCGGTCGCATTCCGGATGTGGACCGGCTCCAAGAGGACCCCGGCGGAACGGAGTAGCAGTCGTGCGCTGTCCCGAATGTGATCAGCAGCAGAGCGCCTCGCATCGTTTCTGCAGCAACTGTGGCGCGCCGCTGCACCCCGACGGCGTGACCCTGGAGAGCACGGGGCCGTTCAACGTCGTCGATGGACCGGTGTTCGGTATCGAGGATGCCGACAACCTCGAGGGCCCCGTCCTCGCCGTCCGTGCCGGCGGTCCGACCGGGATCGTCTTTCCAATTCCACGGACCGGGATCGTCACCATCGGGCGCTCGCCCGAGGCGGATATCTTCCTCGATGACATCACCGTTAGCCGTCACCACTCCCAGATTGAGCACCGGGTCGAAGGCCTCGTGCTCCGCGATCTGGGCAGCCTAAACGGCACGTATGTCAACCGGCGGCGGATCCACGACGAGGAACGCCTGCAAAACGGGGACGAGGTTCAGGTCGGCAAGTTTCGACTAGTGCTTCTGAACCCATGACCACAGCGCCCGAGCGGACGACCGAGCGCGTGCACGACGAGGCGACGCTGTCGATTGGCGCGGTCTGCGATGCACTCAAGGCCGATTTCCCAACGATCTCGATCTCGAAGATCCGGTATCTCGAGGACCAGAAGCTGGTATCGCCCAAGCGCACGGCCGGTGGCTATCGGCTGTTCACCCAGGAGGATCTTGAGCGCCTCCGCACGGTGTTGCGGCTGCAGCGGGACGAGTTTCTGCCTCTGCGGGTAATCCGCCAGGAGCTCGAGTCGAGCGCCTCAGCGAGCTTCAGCGCGACCTCCCAGGCCAAGCAGATCAAGCGCGCCCGGTTGTCCGAGCCGGCCCCGAGCCGCCGTTACACGCTCGACGAGCTGCTCGAGCGGACGGGCGCCTCGCCGGCGCTGGTGCGCGATCTCGGCGACTACGGCCTTATCGACTCCTCCGACGGGTTCGACGAGGTCGCCCTCGAGATTGTCCAGTCCGCCGCCGAGCTGGCGCAATACGGCGTCGAGCCCCGCCACCTGCGGCTTTTCCGGACCGCAGCCGAACGGGAGGGGAGCCTGCTTGAGCAGCTGCTGTCGACGGGGTTGCGCTCGCGCAACCCGGACCGCAGGGCCGAGGCCTTCAACGCGCTCGAGGACCTGGCCGGGCTCGTATCCCACATGCGTCACCTGCTGCTGGTCACCGAATTACGTGGCCGCGTGCAGCCGAACGGGTGATGGACCTCGACGCCATCATCGGGCGCATCCCGGATCACCCCAAGCCGGGCATCGTCTTCTACGACGTCATGCCGATCTTCGCCGACCCGTCGGCCCTGGACTACGTGATCGCGCAGATCGTCGACTGGGCGCGTCCACGCGAGGTCGATGTCGTGCTCGGAGCCGAGTCGCGCGGGTTCATCCTCGGTGGCGGAATCGCACGTGCCCTCGGCGCCGGGTTCGTCGCGGCACGTAAACCGGGCAAGCTTCCGGGCGTCACGGTCGGGCATGACTATGACTTGGAGTACGGAACAGACCGGCTGGAGATCCAGGAGGGCGCCCTCCATCCTGGCCAGCGGGTGCTCATCCACGACGACCTGCTGGCGACCGGCGGGACCGGTGCCGCCAAGGTCGCACTCGTGGAGGCCCAGGGCGCGGTCGTGGTCGGGACGGCCTTCATCGTCGAACTGGACTTTCTCGGCGGCCGCGAGCGCCTCGCGCCGCATGAGGTGATGTCGCTTGTTCACTACGCATCCGAGGAGCTCACCAAATAGAGGCGATCGGAATCGATATCGGCGGGACCGGCGTCAAAGCCGGCCTCGTGGACACGGTGGCGGGAACGCTGATCGGCGACCGCCGCCGGGTGCCAACGCCGGTTGATTGCGGTCCTGACGAGATGGCGGGGATCGTCGTTCGCCTTGCCGAGGACCTCGCACCCGATCTGCCCGTCGGGATCGGGTTCCCGGGTCCCGTGGTCCACGGGCGGATCCTCGAGGCGACCCACTTGGCGTCGTCGTGGATCGGATCCGCGGCACAGGACCACTTCCGCGACGCCCTGCGGCGCCCGTGCGTGGTGCTCAATGACGCCGATGCCGCCGGCATCGCCGAAATGCGGTTCGGTGCCGGCGTGGGCGAGACCGGCGTGGTGCTGATGATCACCCTGGGCACGGGCATTGGATCGGCGCTGTTCGTCGACGGGGTGCTCGTTCCGAATCTCGAGTTCGGTCACATCGAGATTGACGGTGCGCCCGCCGAGAACCGCGCGGCGGCCAAGCCCAAGGTTGACGAGGGGCTCACGTGGGAACAGTGGGCCACGCGCCTCGAGACCTACCTACGCCGCATCGACGCCCTGGTGTGGCCCGACATGATCATGCTGGGTGGCGAGATTACCGTTGACGCGCCTGACTTCCTGCCCTTGTTGGACGTTCGCCCACGCGTAGTGATCGCCGCACTGCGAAACGCCGCCGGCGTCGTCGGGGCGGCTGTGTCGGTCGCCGATGCGACGGATGTCTAGCTCAACCTAAGGTTGAGAGATGCGTCACGGAGCGGTGACGTACGGGCGACCGGTGCGGGGATCTATCGGCAGGGATCCCGGAAGCGCGTGCTGGGCGACGATCCCCACCGGCAGCCCGCCGACCCCCGTCCCGGCCACCAGCCTCGGGATAGGGGCCGCCGCCGCGGCCGTGCGCGCGGATGTCCGGGCGGCGGCGCGCGCGGCGGCAAGCCGGGCACCCGCGGTCACGCGGATCATGTTCTGGGCGAGTTCGGCCTGCGCGGTCTGGAGATTTTCAAGCGAGTTGGTGTAGCTCAACAGCAGCTGGTGGTCCGATCGGGAGACCGCGTCATTGAGGTTGGCGAGATCGACAGCCTCGGTGATGTTGCCCGCCAGTAGGACCATGACCGGATCCTCGTCCGGGGTCGCGTAGATCGCGCGAAGCCGCTGCTCGATCGCGGTGAGCGTGGCGTGCTCGAGCTGCCGCGCGGCGGCCATGCGAACCCCGAGGGCGGCGATCAGCTGCGCGTCGGCCGTGGCCGTGGCGCGGGCAGGGGCGGCCGGCCCGCGGGCGATGGATCCAGGGGTCGCCGCCGCCGCCGTCACGGCGACGCCGAGGGCGCAAAGACCTGCCGCGAGCAGTGCAAGGGACGATCGCATCACGGGTGATATCGGCAGCGGCATCCCCCGGCCGAAGCCCCGGGGCGCAGCACCCGGTGTCACCGAACGGTGGTCGTGGCCAGCGGCGCGAGCGCCCTGCGCTCAAGGCGGTTGAGCAGCGCCTCCGGGCCGAACGGGACGCCGGTCGCCCGTTCCATGAGTTCGGCCGTCGGGACCAGCGCTCCGTACCGGTAGACACGCGTCCGCAGGAAGTCGGCGATGTCCGGGAACGCCGCGTGCCCGATTGCCGCCTCGAGCCCGCCGACGGCCGTGTCGACCGCGTCGGCGAGCTGGGCGGCGTACAGGTTGCCGAGGGTGTACGTCGGGAAGTACCCGAACATCCCCTCCATCCAGTGGACGTCCTGCAGGACTCCCTCGGCCGCAGACCTCGGCGCGATGCCGAGCAGCTCCTGCATGCGCGCGTTCCACGCGGTCGGGAGGTCTGCGACGGCAAGATCGCCTGAGAACAGCGCAGATTCGAGCTCGAATCGCAGGACGACGTGCAGGTTGTACGTCACCTCGTCGGCTTCGACGCGGATCAGCGAGCGGCGAACGGCGGTGGCGTGGGCGTGCAGCGCGTCGGCGGTGAGTCCATCCATCGCATCGGGAAACAGGTCCCGCATGCGCGGTTCGACCAAGCGCCAGAACTCGACCGACCCGCCGACGTGGTTCTCCCAGAAGCGGGCCTGGGCCTCGTGGGCGCCGAGCGACGGGGCATTGCGCAGGGCGCTGCGCGCGAACCCGCGCGTGAACCCCTGTTCGTAGAGCGCGTGGCCGGCCTCGTGTAGGACGGTGGAAATGTTGCTGATCGGATTGCGTTCATCAATTCGTGTGCTGAAGCGAACGTCGCCGTCTCCGAGCGTCCCGGTGAACGGGTGCGCCGATTCGCCGATGCGCCCGTCGTCCAGGTCGAAGCCGATCATGCGCGCCACGTCGCGGGCCAACTGCATCTGGCGGTCGTGCGGCCAGTACCGGTCGGACATTGGCGCGGGCGCATGCGCGGCACCAGCCTCCACCAGCGGCGCCAGACGGTCGGCCAGTGCGCGGAAGACCGGGGCCAGGCGTGCGCGCGTGGCGCCTGGCTCATATTCGTCGAGCATTGCGTCGTAGAGGTCGGTGCCGCTGGTGATGGCGCTCGCCTCGGTCCTCTTGAGGTCGACGAGCCGGGTCAAGGGTCCGAGGACCACCTCCCAGCCGTCCCTGTCGCGGGTCCCTGACCAGGCGCCGAACGTCTCGGATTCGGCCGCGCTGATGGCCCGGACCAGGTCCTCCGGCAGGCGCTCGGCGCGGGCGCGCTCGCGTCCGAGTAGTTCGGCCTCGCGCCGAGTCGCCGGGTCGATCTCATCGTCGTCGACGATGGCGTCGAGAATGTCCGCGATCCCGGGGCGCGTCAACTCGCGGTGGGCGACAGCCGCGAGGGTCTCGAGCTGGTAGCTGCGCGACACGGAGCCCGAGGCCGGCATCGCCACCGCACGGTCCCATGAAAGGACGGACGCCATGCCGTCGAGGTCAGCCAGCGTATCCGCCCATTTGCGGAAAGTAATTAGGTCGATTGCCATCTTGGGGCTGCCGGTCTCCTCGGTGTGCTCTCGCTATTGTGTGCCGCGTGGATCCCGCACCGCAATCCCGTCCCCGCATAGTCGTGTGGTGGGAGGACCTGAGCATCTTTGTGCAGGTGGCTGTTGTGGCTCCGATAGCCATCATCGGCATTTCCTTGCTCCACATTTGGCTTTTCGTCCCAAACATCTCGATCGGACGTGCGATCGGCTACGGGATCTTCTGGGGCGCGATGCTCACATTCGCCTTGGTTGGGGCCACTCGAGCAGAGCGCGCGCGCCGATTGCACGCGCAAGCGGCGGCGAAGAAGGCGGCCGACAAGGCGGCGGACACGGAGTCCCCGCCGCAGTCGTGACCCAGTGCCGGGGCGGCGATGGGCGCTTGCGCGGCTGGTGGGGGCGGATATCGTGCCGGTGAACGCAGGCGGCCGGACACGAGGAGGCGCATGAACGCGATCACCGCGGCATCGGGACCTGGCCACGTCGTGCAACGACACCTCGGTGTCTGGGCGATGCAGCCCGGCGGCCCGGACGGGTCGCTGGCGCTGGTCGAGGCCCTCGGGATTCGGTCCGGCGACCGTATCGTCGAGTTGGCGCCCGGCACCGGTGATGCGGGTCTCGAGGCGACCGAGACCAATGTCTATTCGTGGACGGCGATCTGCGGCGGACTCGGCGATGCGAAATTCGCCGTGGACATGGTGCCGAGTGGGGTCACCTGCGCGCAGACAGGGTCACCGGATGCGACCGGACTGCCGAACGAGAGTGCGAGCGTCGTCGTCAGCGAGGGGCTGTTGTTCACCCTCCCACCGCAATCCCAGGCTGCGGTCCTGGCCGAAGCAGCGCGCCTTCTGCGTCCGAACGGCCGGATCGGCATCCACGAGTTGTGCGTCCGTGATGTGGGGTTGTCGGCTGCTGCGACGTCCGACATCTGCGATGTGCTGGCGGAGCCCGCCAACGGCGCGCTGTATCCGCTGACCGAGGCCGGGTGGCGCGCGCTGCTGTCAGCGGCGGGTCTCGAGGTCGAGTCCGTCGAGCACCTTCCCCTCGAGCTCCCCGCGCGCAGCGACGTGATGCGCCGGTTTGGGCCGCGACGGGGCATCGCGGTGTGGCGACGCGCGCACGAGGACCCCGCCGGCACCAGCGCGAAGAAGCTTCTTGCGAAACAGCGAGGCCGGTTCAGCGGCATCGTCATCGTCGCCAGGAGACCGTACGTCGGCGCGCTGCGGAGGGCCACGGCCGCGGCGTAGTTCGGGTCCGACGGGGCAACGGCAAGAACGTGGTCCGCGCATGCCCATCGCCGCTCGGTATCGCCCGCCGGTTGTAGGGGGCGTGGGCTGGGTGGGGCTTCCATGGTGCACGCGGGCGGGCGATCGCGGTGCGTGTGGCCGCACGATGCCCCGGCGGCACGGCGGCGCAACGGAATCTGTGGGTTCGGGGAGACCGCAACCGAATTCGGTAGTAACCTAATGATCATGCGTTCCGCGAACCCTGCTGCGCGTCGCCGCGTGGGTGTCCATGCCGACCACCAGAACTACTGCTGGTGGGTGCTGTCGGTCACGAGCCTGGGCATGTTCCTGGCGACGGTCAACAGCGGCACCCTGCTGATCGCGTTACCCAACCTCGAGCGCGCACTGCACACGTCGCTGTTGACATTGGTGTGGGTGATCCTGGCGTACATGGTGGCAAGCACCGTGTTCTTGCTGCCGGCGGGGCGTCTGGCCGACCAGATCGGGCGGAAGCGATTCTTCGTGCTCGGGATGGGTCTGTTCACCCTGGCCTCGTTCGGGGCTGGGTTTGCAGGGTCCGGCACCGCGCTGATCGTCTGGCGGGTGATCCAGGGGGTCGGCGGCGCCCTGATCTTCGCCAACGCCGGTGCGCTGGTGACCGACGTCTTCCCGCGGGAGCGCCTCGGCCTGGCAATGGGCACGAACGTCATGGTCGCGGCCGTTGGGCTGGTGATCGGCCCGGTGCTTGGGGGGTGGTTGGTGACCTTCGGCTGGCAATGGGTGTTCTGGTTCAACGTGCCGCTCGGCATCGCCGGAACCCTGTGGGCGTGGTTGATCCTCCACGAGACCTTGCGGACCGACGAGTCGCGCCGGCTCGACTGGGCCGGGAACATCCTTATGCTGATCGGCCTGACCGGGCTCGTGCTCGGACTGTCCGATGCGGGCCTCGATGGCTGGACGGCGCCGATGGTCGTGATCGGGCTCACGCTCGGAGTGATCTGTCTGCCGATCTTTATCTGGGTCGAGTCGCGGGTCGAGGCGCCGATGCTCGACCTGTCGCTGTTCCGGATCCGGGTCTATTCGGCCGCCGCGGCTGCGGCATTTTTGAACGGGTTGGCGCGCTTCGCGCTGATGTTCCTGTTCGTCTTCTATTTTCAGGGGCCGCAGAAGCACGATCCGATCACCGCGGGCCTGATGCTCGCGCCGCTGGCGATCGGGATGCTCGTGGCTTCGCCGATCGCCGGCGCCTGGGCGGACCGTCACGGGTCCCGCGCCCCGGCGGTGGTTGGCATGCTCCTGACCGCGGTGGGGCTGGCCGGTATGACGACGCTGCAGGTCGACAGCCCCTTTTGGGTGTCGGCGATCTGGCTCACGATTGCCGGAATCGGGTCCGGGGTGTTCAACTCGCCAAACACCAGCGCGATGATGGCCGCGGTCCCACCGTGGCGGCGCGGTATTGCCTCCGGTACTCGCGTCATGCTCCAGAACACCGGAGCCGTGATCTCGATCGCGCTGATGTTGATGATCGTGACCTCCGTCGTGCCGACGCTGCTGTTGTTCTCGATCTTCTCGGGTCTTACGACGGGGCTCTCGCCTGCGCGCTTGGCGCCCTTCATGGACGGAATGCACCTGGCACTCTGGATCTTGTGCGGCTTCTCGCTGGTCGGCGCGGCGGTATCGGCGATGCGGGGGGCGGTGCCCGTACGGGACTTCGCCAAGGGCGAGGTCGTCACGGTCGTCGAGGCGGAGCCCGTGGTCGTCGACGGCGCCAAGGTGCGACCCAGCGCCTGAGTGGGTGCCCGGGCCCCGCGTGGGGCGTGCCGGACATGGTGCTCTAGTACGATGCGCCCGTGAATCGACGCGTTTGGGTCCTGGCCGCCATCGTGGCGGCGGCGATTGGTGCCCTCGCGGTGGTCGTCGTGATCGTCGCCAACGGGTCGGGCGGGACACCGCCGCTGAACGCGGTGCCGATCAACCCGCCGGTCGCGGCCCCTCCGACCGACGGACGCGATTCCGCCGGCAACCTTGTCAGTGTGCCCGAAGGCGGCCGTCCCGCGCTCGTCACCTTCCTCTACGCGAAGTGCACGACGTCGTGTCCGTTGATCGCCGGTGAAATCTCGTCGGCGCTCGACACCGTCGGCCCCGGCACCGCGCAGAAGATCGACACGGTGGCGATCTCCGTGGACCCGGTGGGGGATACCGCCAAGGAGGTGAACGCGTTTCTGGCGGTCCACCATCTCAGCGGGCGCATGAGCTACCTCATCGGGTCGACGTCGACGCTGGCCCCGCTGTGGCAGGCGTGGGGCATTCGCGCCCAGCCGACCGGTGCAATCCGCTCGACCCACACTGCATTGGTCGTGCTGATCGATCGCAACGGCAGGGAAGTCGGGACCTACGCCGGCGCGATCCCGATCAGCGTTCCCGCTCTAGCGTCTGACATCCGGTCGCTGACTGGCTAATCCGAACGCCCGGCGGAGATCGCCATGAGCCGCTCTGTGAGCTCCGGCGCACCGAGCGTCGCGGCGATCGCGTCCAGTCCGCCGGTCGGCCCCTGCCACTGGATGCCGGCGACTCCGCCGGGGAGCATATCCAGGTCGTCACGCAATCGCGCCAGCCGGCGGAACAGGAGGGCCGCCTCGTGCTCAGCGTCAAGGACGTCAGCAAGGCGCGCTGCTCCGCGCACGGGCACCGACCACGCCGTCGGGTCTGCGGGAATGGCCTCCAGCGATCCGTACGCATCCAGGAGTGCGGCGGCGGAACGGGCACCCCATCCCTTCAGCCCGGGGAATCCGTCGGCGCTGTCGCCGACAAGAGCCAGCCAATCGGGAATTTGGGCCGGGCGTACCCCGAAGTGGGCGTGGACGCCGTCCTCATCGCGAGTCTCGTCGGTCCGCCGGTCCCACTGGACGACCCGTGATCCCCTAACACATTGCGCGAGGTCCTTGTCGGGCGAGCAGATGATCACCTGCGCGACATCGCTGTCGGCCGCCGCGGCACGTGCGGCACTTGCCAGCGCGTCGTCGGCCTCGAATTCGACCATCGGCCACACCGTGATCCCGCAGGCGGCCACGACCTCTTCGAGCAGGGAGAACTGGTCGGACAGGTGGGGGTCGATACCGGCGCCGGTCTTGTAGCCGGCCCACAGGTCGTTACGAAACGATTCGACGACATGGTCCGTGGCAACGCCGATGTGGGTGGCGCCGGATTCGAGCAGGCCGGCCAGCGACCGTGCGACCGCGCGCGCGGCGGCGCCCTCACGCGATCGGACTCCGCTCGGCATGCCGAAGTGGTGCCGAAACAGCTCCCAGGTGCCGTCAATCAGATAGATGCGGATGCCATCGGACACGGACGCGCCGATCGTCGGGGGGGGCGCACGGCGGGTGCCGGGTGCCGGTCCAGATTAACCACCCGAGCAGCACCGTTGTCGCCGCGCCGGCGCCGGGTGCGCGTTAGTCTCGCGTCGGCGACAGCAGCACTCCCAGGAGGCGGCAACTCGTGGACATCGAGGAGATCGACACCCTGCTGAGCACGACGCGGTCGGTCCGCAAGCGACTCGACCTGGAGCGGCCGGTCCCGCGCGCGGTCGTCGAGCAGTGCCTCGCCTTGGCGCAGCAGGCGCCGACCGGCGGAAACCGGCAGCTGTGGTCGTTTGTCGTCGTGACCGACCCGGCGACCCGCTCGGCGCTCGCCGAGATCTACCGCAAGGGATGGGATCGCTATGTCACCGAGGGGATCGTCGAGCGACCGGGATTGCCCCCGGCGGACCCGGGCGCGCGGGCGCGCCAGCAACGCATCGGGGCATCGGCACGGTACCTGGCCGACAATCTGGAGCGGGTGCCCGTTCTGGTGATTCCCGTGATCCGGAACCGAGTTGACGGTCGGGAGCCCGCGATCGTCGCATCGCATTTCGGATCGGTGCTGCCGGCGGCCTGGAGCTTCATGCTCGCGGCCCGGGCCCGGGGCCTGGGTACGGCATGGACGACGATCCACCTGTTTTATGAGCGCGAGGCGGCGGAGCTTCTCGGCATTCCGTACGACGAGGTGATGCAGGCAGCGTTGATTCCGGTCGCGTACACGATTGGCGACGAGTTCAGGCCGGGGGCACGCCTCCCGCTCGATACGTTCGTGCACTGGGAACGGTGGGGGACCGCCCACCGGGCCTAGGCGCCCGCTTCTGGCGGGTCCGTGGCGCCTGCGGCCGCCGCGCGCCGGAGCCGGTCACGGACGGCGATGGCGATGCCGCCGCCGACGGGGGGGACGACCACGATCGTCGCCGCACCCGCACCGTCGGCCTCCCGCAATAGGAGATACAGGTCGTGTGCGAAATCTTCCGCACGGGGTCCGGCCGTCCGGAGCACCAGGGCGGCGCCCGCTGCCGCAATGTTCGGGGGAGCGATCACGACCACCGGCTGCGCTCGGGGGGGGAGCATCGCGATCGTGGTCGAGATGTGGTCGCCGTCCGCAAGCACGACCCGAGCGGTCGGGGCGTAGTGGACCTCGAGCATGCCCGGTGCCCGAGCGGGCCCCGCCGCGGACCGGGCCACCGCGCGCCCGAGGACCGCCTCAATCTGTTCGGCCTCAACGCCCCCCGTGCGCAGGATCACCGGATCCGGGACGGACATGTCGAGGATCGTCGACTCGACGCCGACCGCACACGTGCCGCCGTCGAGGATGAGGTCGATCGCGTCGCCGAGATCGTGTCGGACGTGCGCAGCGGCCGTCGGACTCGTGCGTCCGAACAGGTTGGCCGACGGCGCGGCGACGCCCGCGTCGAGGAGCGCCAGCACCCGCAGCGTCAGGCGGTGGTCAGGAACGCGCAGTCCGACGGTGGCGCGGCCTCCGGTGACCTCGTCGGGGACGCGGCTGCTGCGCGGCACGACGAGCGTGAGCGGGCCGGGCCAGAACGCATCGCCGAGGCGACGAACTTGGTCGGTGACAGCAGCCGCGTAGCGGTCGAGGACGCCCGCGTCGGCACCGTGGACGATCAAGGGGTGCCCGGCCGGACGCCCCTTGATCGCGAAGATGCGGCGCACCGCGTCGGGTCGTTCGGCGTGGGCGGCGAGGCCGTACACGGTCTCTGTCGGCAGACCGACGACCCCGCCTCGGGCGAGCACGCGAGCTGCCTGAGCGGGGTCTGTGGTGATCGAGGCAGTCATCGTGTGCGGCGCCCAGTGTTCGGCGGCATGCCGGCTCCGCACGGATCCTAGGCCGCGGGAGCGCTTCGGGCCCGTCCGGCCGGCACTCGGGCGGGTAAGGTCCCGGGCGCAATGAACGCAATCATCTCCCTGGCGATCTTCGTCTTTCTGATGGCCCTGAGCGTCTGGGGCCTCGCGCTGGCGGTGACCCGGCGCACCCCGGACCGCACCTACATCGCCGCCGCGGTGGTCGGTGAGGTCGAGCTGCTGATCCAGGCCGTCGTCGCACTGATCGTCATCGCCGCCGGCCACCGTCCGCCGTCGATGGGAGAGTATCTCGGATATCTCATCGCGACCGTCGTCCTGGTGCCCTACGGGATCGCCCGGGCCCGCTCGCCGCACGCCAATCACTGGGACGCGGCCGTGATGGCCGCGGTGACGTTCGCCGTCGCCGTTGGGGTCCTGCGCCTGCTGGCGCTCTGGTAGACCGGGGCCCATGACTGCACCAACTCCCCGCCAAGGCCAGGGCGTCGGTCGCCTGCTGGCGGCGATCTACACGTTGTTCGCGCTGTCGGCAGGAGCCCGGGCGGCGTTCCAGATCGCGACGAAGTTCTCCCACGCGCCGCTGGCCTACATTCTGAGTGCCGTCGCGGCGGTGATCTACCTGTTGGCGGCGATCTGTTTTACGTTCCCGTCATCGGGTTCGTGGACGACGGCGGTCGTCGCGCTGTGCATCGAGTTCGTCGGCGTGGTCGTCGTCGGCGTGGTGAGCGTCCTCGACACTGGGCTCTTTCACGATGCCAGCGTCTGGTCCAAGTTCGGGATCGGGTACGGCTTCATCCCGTTCGTGTTGCCGCTGATCGGGCTGTGGTGGCTCAGCCGCCCCGGGACTCGGGTCGCGTTCGGCGAATCCGAGGCCTAAGACCCGCCGGAGGACGCCACCGGGGTGCTCTGGGACGCCGACGGGATTGCGGCCGACGCGCTGGCGTTCCCATCCGAGGCCGAAGCCTGGTTCGAGGCAGCCTGCTGGGCAGCGGCGATCGCGGCCGCGCTGGACGCCACACCGCCGCCGCTGCCGGAGGCGCTCGCGCTGTGGTGCGTCGTCGGTTGGGAGGCGAGGCTCGTGCCGATCACGGTCACCAGCGCCGCGGCTGCGACCGTCATGATCGTCGCCTTGCGCAGGTGACGCAGGCCGCGTTCGCGGTGCACAACGCCCGCAACGTGGGACGGACGCTCTGGCTGGGGACGACTGGATGGGGTTCTCATGTAGACCAGTGTTGCGCGCGTCCCTGAATGCCCGATATGAGCAGCGTTAAGAAAAAACGGTGATGCGCTGTGTCCGCGCTGTGCGCGGTCGGGCCCAGGTGCGCGATCACCCGCTGCGTCGGACCCCGACGGCGAGTGGCAGGTCGCGCTGCCCGGACGCCGACACGCCGCAGACGCGGCGTGTCGGCGTCGGAGCTAGAGGCCGAATGAGGCTTTGATTGCGCGCATTTCACCCATCGTTCGACGAAGTCGCCGCATGCTCGGGGTAAATGCGCCAGTGGGAATCGTGAACATGATCAGCAGCGTAGGTCGAGCCTGCGCGCCGGTCCTTGGCCTTGTGGCCAAAGTTGCAAAGTCCCCGGGCGGCCATGGGTCCGACCGCGTGAGAACCGCGGCCGCCAGGAGCCTGCCACATCAGGTCAGCGCGGTGCGGCGACCCGGTAGGCGTGACGACCCGCCCCGGCCGCGCGGGCCTGCGCCCACGTATAGACCAGATGGGGGAGCCGACCTCCATAGCGTGCGGTGATCAGCAGCGACTGGCGCGTGCCCGTCATCGCGGCACCCATCGCCAACCCGGGGGTCGGAGACCCCGCTGACGCGAAGTTCCACAGCACGTCTTCCCGGTGCCCCCAGCAGCCCGAGCGGTGTTGGACCGAGCAGTCGACATTGCCGGACCCGAGGCCGTCATCGAACATCCAGGCCTGGTAGGCGGCGGCCATGTTCGGGTAGCCGGCGGCGAAGTTGGCCGTGAACCCCTGCCAGAAGCTGCCGCTGGGGGTCGGGTCGGTGTTGGCGCGCGCGCCGGCGAGGGCGTCGCGGTCGAGGGCGACGGTCATGCCGGCGATGGGCGGAAGCCGATAGGCGACGCGGTCGAGGTTGGCGAGGATGAACGCCTGCCGGGCCGGACCGAGGGACACGAACCGCGCCGGCAGGGCATAGGGGGGCTTTCCCAGGGCGGCGCGGTCCCGGTCCAGATACCAGACAGCGGCGTTTACGCAGGCGGCTCCGGTGGGGTGCGTCCGGCAGGCCGACGGCATTCGGCGGACGTGCAGATTGGCGCGCGGGTTGGGCGCCCCGGGCCCGAACGCCACGGCACTGCCGGTCATGGCGCCGACGACTGCCAGAGCGGCGATCCACGTCGTTCGGCGGCGAACTTCCATCGGGGGCATCTTGGTCACGCGCCGATCATAGAAGTGATCCGCGCCGATCGTGTGCCGGCTGGACGCCGGCCATCCGGCGTTGTCCGATCCCGTACGCAGTCCGATGCGGGGGGATGGGGTGCCGCGGTGTCGATCACCGCGGCAAGGTAGCTATCTCACAGAACAATACTTCTCGTGCGTGGGTGCAGAGGGGGCAGGTCTCACTGGGGCCCATCCCGACCGACGTCGCCGGTGGCGAGCGATGCCATGCGCGCGTCTGCCACGATGGGTCGGACACGCCGACCAGGAGCTTGTGTGCCGTCCTACACCGCCGAGCTGACGACCGTCGCACCACCCGAGTCCGCCTTTGCGTATCTCGCGCAGTTCGACAACACGGTCCATTGGGATCCTGGCGTGGTTGCCGCGTCGCCGGTGGCCGGCCCGCCCGCCTTGGGCGCCAAGTTCGACCTGACGCTGCAACTCGGCGGCGGCACCGAGGTCTTGCGCTACGAGATCGTCGAGTACGACCCGCCGCATCGCGTCGTGCTCGTCGCCGACGGACGCCGATTCGTCTCGCATGATGAGATCGTGGTCAGGCCGGCCGAAGCCGGCGCTCGCATCACCTATACGGCGCGACTCGACCTGAAGGGTCTGATGAAGATTGGTGCGCCGTTTGTGGCCCGCGCCCTGCGGCACGCAGGAGACGCCGCCGTGGCCGGCCTCGGCCGGGAACTGTCCCGGCCCGCGCACTGATCGACATGTCGGACGCCGCCCGCCGCCGACGTGAGCCCTCGCCGACGTACCGGCTGCTGGCGGATCTCCCGCTCAAGGTTGCGGGCTATCGGCTCGAGGGCTGTGCACTTGACACCTCCAGCGGCTGGGAGCGCCTGACCACGCTGATCCGCCTTGACGGTGCCGGATTCACCGGCGCCGGTGAAGACGTGTGGACCGACAACGACGACCATCGCCGCTTTCAGGCTGCGGGCCCCGTGCTCGATCTGGCCGGGACGTGGACCCTGGACGGGTTCTCGCGCCACCTTGAGGCCATCGGGGTCTTCCCAGACGGCCCGGGACCGATCGCATCCGGATTCCGGCGCTGGGCGTTCGAGGCGGCCGCGCTCGATCTCGCGCTCCGGCAGGCCGGGCGGTCGCTGGGTGCGGCGCTCGGGCGGCGCCCCGCGCCGGTGCGGTGGGTCCTGTCGATCCGTCTTGCAGGGCCTGACCAGGTCTCGAGCGTCGATCCGATTCGGGAACGTCTGAGAATGTATCCGGGACTCCATTTCAAACTGGACCCCGTCGCGGATTGGGACGCCCGACTGATCGCCGAACTGCGCGCGATCGCACCGGACCGGGTCGACGTCCTGGACTTCAAGGCGCATTACCACGGGACGAGCGTCGACACCGCCCCCGACGCGGGACTCTACGCGCGCTGCATCGAGGCCTGGCCGGAGGCGATCATCGAGGATCCGGCCCTTGATCTGACGGTGGTCCCGGTCCTCGCGGACCGCTGGGACCGTGTCAGTTGGGATGCCCCGATCCATTCGGTCGGCGACGTCGCGGCTCTGGACCGTCTCCCGCGCGTGCTCAACATCAAGCCGGCGCGGTTCGGCAGCCTGCGCGAGCTCTGCGCGATGTACGACTATTGCGCGGACCACGACATCGCGATGTATGGCGGCGGGTTCTTTGAGCTCGGCCCGGGCCGCGGCCAGCTCCAATACCTGGCCAGCCTGTTCCATCCCGACGGGCCGAACGATGTCGGCCCGCGGGGGTTCCACGGGACCCGTCTGCAGTCGGGCCTACCCGGGACGCCGCTGCCCGTCGCGGCGGAGCCGTCCGGATTCGCGTGGCACGACCCGTCGCAGCCGCAGTAGCTGCTCCCGGCGCCGTCCGTTGGCCGTGCAATTCCCGCAAAATGGATACTTCTGGCGGCGCGTCCCTCTCCCCTCCCGGCATGAAGTTTGTCCATCGATCTCGGACATTTGTCACTATCCGGACGGTCCAGGGCGCGAAACGCCATAATAGGCATATTTCCAGGGGGAATGTGCCATTGCGGTCACGCGTTGCCAATCTTCCCCGTACGATCGTTTTCGTACGGACACGGGCCGCCGCGCCTCAGATTGGCCTGCGAGGGCGTGGTAGCGTCATCGGGCTGCATCCCCGACGGGCGATGCACACATCGCTATGGCACGTCACCACGTCCCATATGCGCGAGCCGGGAAGCGCGTCGTCCTGGCATCCGCACTCACCGCGTTGAGCGTGGCGGCAGCCGCGTCTGTCGGCCTGCCCGCGTTCGGAGCGCACTCCTCCGGCGGTGCGGCCGATACCGGCGTCGCGGCGGCGCGGCTTCGGGTCCGCCAGATCGAGCAACAGCTTGTGGGTGTGCAATCCGCGGCCCAGCAGAGCGCGGGCGACTTCGCCAGCGCCAATGCCCGCGTCGCCGCGATGAAGCAGGCCCTGATCACCAACCGTCGCGACCTCGCCCGAACCAAGACGGCGATCAAGACCTCCGAGACCGCGCTCGCCCTGCGGATCGTCAGCCTCTACACCGACCCTCCGCCCACGCTGGTCCAGGTGCTCATCTCCACCGGGAGCATCTCATCGGCGCTTGACAGTTACGACTTGCTGCGGCACATCGCCAATCAGGATTCGAATCTGCTCCGGCGCTTCCAGGCGGACCATGCCCGGCTCCAGCGCCTGTCGACGTCGTTGCGGACCGACGCGGCGGACGCCGAGGCCAACCGGGTAAAGGTGGAAAGTCAGCTCGCACAGCTGCGCGCGCTTGCCGGGCAGCGCAGCGCCCTGCTGGCGTCGGCAACAACGGATCTGTCTCACGTCCAGGCGTCGGCGAGCCAGCTGGCAGCGCTCCGGGCCGCGCGTGCACGGGCCGCCGCCGCCGCCGCCCCGCACTCCACCCCGACGCAGGCGGTGGGCGGCGCAGCGGGTGGATCAGGCGTGTCCGGTGGATCCTCTGGCGGCTCGCCCGGCCACAGCTCCGGCGGCGGTCTCTACGCGATTCTGACCCGGATCGCCATGTGCGAGTCCGGGGGCAACCCGCACGCGATCTCGCCTGGCGGCACGTACCGCGGCCTGTTCCAGTTCAGCATGGCCACGTGGACGGGGGTCGGTGGCCACGGCGATCCGGCGCAGGCCTCGGTCGCCGAGCAATACAGGCGCGCGGCGATGCTCTACGAACGGTCCGGCCCGGGCCAATGGCCGGTCTGCGGGGCGCGCTGAGGGCGTTTGTCCCGCATGCCGGGGCCGGGGTGCTTGACGGCTGCCGGGAAAACGCGGATAGTGGTCCTGCTGTCGTGCGCAGTGACCGCGAGCTTGTTGGCGCCGCGGGAATTCAGCGCGGGCATCGGGACCGATCGAGTTGCCCCCGACATTCGATCCCGGTCACAAACACAGACATTGTCATGTCAGCGCGTTGGCATGGAAATCGCGGGGCGCGTCCCCAGAGGCGCATGACGGTCGTGAGAACGGAAACGGGAGGCGGATGTCTACGCAGCAGCTGGGTGTGCTTAAGAATGACGGAGAGCTTCGAGCTCTGATCGTGCGGGGGCAGGAACTGGGATTCCTCGGCCTCGAAGAGGTGGCAGAGGTCCTCGATGGGCTTGGGCTCGACGCGGACGCCGCAGAGCTCGTCTATCAGCAACTCGAAGAAGCCGGCATTGAGCTTCTGGAGCAGTCCGAGGCACTCACCCGGGCGGCCGAGATCGTCGACGAGTCGGAGCGACCGCGTCGTCCGACCGCCGCCGTTGAGCAGACCACCGACGCGCTGCAGCTGTTCCTGAAGGACATCGGCCGCGTGCCGCTCCTGACGGCCGCCGACGAGGTGCGTCTTGCCAAGCGCATCGAGGCGGGCGACCAGGAGGCCAAGCGTCAGATGGTCGAAGCGAACCTGCGGCTGGTCGTCTCGATCGCCAAGGGCTACCGCGGCCGCGGTCTCCCCTTCCTCGATCTGATCCAGGAGGGCACCCTCGGCTTGGTGCGTGCCGTGGAGAAGTTCGACTGGCGCCGCGGCTTCAAGTTCTCAACCTACGCAACCTGGTGGATCCGCCAGGCGGTCACCCGTGCGTTGGCCGACAAAGGCCGCACCATCCGCATCCCGGTGCATGTCGTCGAGAAGCTCAACCAGATCAGCCGTGCCGAGCGCGTCCTGATCGGGCAGCTCGGACGCGAGCCCACCGTCGACGAGATCGGGGACGCCGCCGGTTTGCCGCCGGACGAGGTCGAGGAGATCCTGCGTTCGGCGCAACCCACCGTGTCGCTCGAGAAGCCCGTCGGTGAAGAGGAAGAGTCCGAGCTGGGACGCTTCCTCGCGGACGAGACCTCGGTCGCACCCGAGCTGTCGGCTGAGGTGTCCCTGCGCGAGCAGGCACTGCGTGAGCTCTTGGACCAGCTGAGCTACCGCGAGCGCCGCGTGTTGGAACTTCGGTACGGTCTGCGCGGCGAGAAGCCCCGCACGCTGGACGAGCTCGGACGAATGTTCAATGTGACCCGCGAGCGGATCCGCCAGGTCGAGAGCCAGTCGTTGCAGAAGCTGGCCTCCTTGCCCGATTCCGCGCGACTGTCCTAGCGCCATTACCATCACCTGAGGCTCCGGATCCTGTAGGACCGGGGCCTCAGGTGATTGGCACCCCTAATTGAGGGTGGGGTCCTCGGGCATGCGCGCCACCAGCCGGAACATCCCGCCCTTGCGCTCCAGGGCGGCGCTCCAGAGCGTCTCCGGGGCGTCGGTAAAGATGTCGCCCCGCACCGCCGGGACGTCGATCCAGGCGCCGTCTGAGATCTCCGCTTCGAGCTGACCCGCGGCCCAGCCTGCGTACCCGCCAAAGATCCGCACGTCGCCCACACGCTGTGCGAGCTCGTCGACAGCATCATCGGGATCGACGATGCCGATGTGGCCGACGATAATGCCGGCCGCACGCGCCGGATCATCGAATTCGGCCAGGATGATGACAGCCGAGGGTTGCACGGGTCCGCCGCAGTGGATCAGGTGCTCGTCCGGGATCAGGTCGCACAGCGGGTCCGGGAGCGCGTCGGCGGCCTGGATGTCGGTGGGCTGGTTGAGCACCAGCCCGAGTGCACCGTCGTCCGAATGCTCGAGGATCACGATGACGGCGCGGTTGAAGTGCGGATCCATGAGGGTCGGGGCCGCCACCAGCAGCCGCCCGCCGCGGAACCGGGGTCCGTCGTCAGTCACGTCGGGCCGGCGCCTGCGGGTGCGGCGTTCCCGCCAAACAGCTCGCGAATTAGGTCAGCGTGCTCCTCCAGGTCCTCCTGGTCGTGCGCGCGCGCGGCCGATGCCAGTCCCTCGAACGCCACGCCCGCCACGCCGTGCAGCTGTTTACGCATGCGGGTAAAGAAGTCGGCCAGGAACGCGGCCTGGTGCCGTGCCGAAGCCCAGTCGCCCGAGCGCGCGAGGCCGGCGACGACCTCAAGGCCAGTCAGCGCAACCTCACCCCAGGTCGGGGGATGCGTCGCGGCAATCGGCTCCACGCCGGACCGGCGGAGCTCAGCCGACCACTCCGTCTCCCCTAGCGCATCGGCGATTCCGGCCAAGCGGGACGCGGCGTGTAGGAGCTCCGCGCCGGCCTCAGCATGCATCCGCTAGGGCTGCTCGAGCAGGCTGCGGCGCTTGCGCTCCCGATAGAAGTTCAGGATGCCGCCGACGACGACCAAGGCAATGGTCAGGTAGATCGAGATCCAGAAGACGGGCATGTGACCAGCCAGCGTGTGGCCGTTGTCCTGGCCCTTGATCGCCCACCCCGCACAGAACCAAACCGTCGCGAAGATCATCACGGTTCCGGCGGCGCGGAACGGCCACGTGATCGGCAGCAGCTCGTTCGCTTCGTGGTTCGCTGACGCCATGCCAGTCCTTTCGCACTTCGGTACGCATCGGACGCTACCACGCGACAGCGTTGGCGCCGAGCATTGGTCATAGGATCGCGACTGCTTCGGACATCATACGGACGGTATCCCCTGCGTGGGTGGGCATTACGTCACTCTGTCGACGTCTCCTGCGCATCCGTGCGGCCGATCCGGCCCGCGATTCTGCGCTCACGGGCGACGACGGCGAAGTCGGTGCCCCGCGATCGATACAGGCGCGCAGGTCGGCCGGGGCCGGGACGACGGGCCGTGCCGGCCTCCTCGACAATGCCGGCACCGAGTACGTCGCGGCGGAAGTTCCTCGTATCCAGGTGTTCTCCGAGCACCACCTCGTACACCGCCTGCAGCTCCCCGAGCGTAAATGTCTCCGGCAACAGTTCCACTGCGATCGGCGCATAGGCGGTCTTGGCGCGCAGACGCGCGTGCCCGTAGCCGACGGCATCCGCGTGCCCGATCGCGAGTGTCGGCAGGTCGTGGAGCGGGAACCAGCGCACCTCGACGATGTCCGGGCCCGGTGCGAGGGGGTGACGATCGGCCGCGATCAGGGCCATGTAGCTGACGGCAACCTGGGTGTCGCCGTCGCGGTCGAAGCTGTAGAGCTGCTCCAGTCGAATGTCGGTGATCCCGGTTTGGTCGGCGAGCGCCCGGGCGGCATCGACGGACAACGGCGACCCCAGGGTCGGTCCCTGCGGCAGCGCCCAGGCGTTGCCGGGCCGTCGCACCAGCAGCACATCGAGCGCGCCGTCCTGGACCGTCATGACGACCAGTTCGACGCTGACCTGGGTCATGCGCCGTCCCCCGCCGCGTCTTGGCGTTCGGCCCAGATCTCCAGCCCCAAGATGTTGTTCTCATCCCAGGACAGCCACTCCCACAAAGCGACGACCTCGGGGTTTCCGACTGTCGCAGCCAACGGAAGGTAGCGGTCGATGGCTGCTGCAATCCCGTCACGGCCGCCGGCGCGGTACCCCTCCAGCGCCGCATGCCCGAGCCGCTCGAGCGCATCATCGGCGTCGGCGAGGGTTGTCTCGGGATCTGCGGTCGGGCCGAAGTGCGAGAGGGTAATCGTCGTCGCCCCCCGCTCGCCGAGGCGCAGAATGCTGTTCCGGCCTGCGGCGATATCGACGTCCGAAGGCGGGACGTTGGGGTACAGACGGCCTCCCGCCAACTGCGTTCCGGCAGCATCCCCGATGATCAGCATGCCGCTGGCCTCGTGCAGCACGGACATGTGATGGCGGGCGTGTCCCGGGGTGGCGATCATCTCGAGCGTCCCGCCGCCGACGTCGACGCGATGCCCGTCGGGGGCAACCACGATCCGCTCGGCGGATGTCGCGGTGAGCCCGCCGTGCAGGGGCGCCGTCCGTCCGTAGACCTCATGTGAGGCCGCCACGAGGCGCGCGGGCTCAGCGAGGTGCCGGGCGCCACGTTCATGCACGACGACTTGCGCGCGCGGGAACGCCGCCGCCAGGGCTCCGGTCCCGCCACAGTGATCGAGGTGGATGTGCGTCAGCACAATCCAGGCGAGGTCGTCCGGGCCCATGCCGATGTCATGCAGCTCACTGATCAGCAGCGCCGCCGACGTCTCTGGGCCGGGGTCCACCACGGCCGGCCGAGTGCCGTCGATCAGGTACGCGCTCGTCAACCCGCGGCGGCCGCCGAGGCGCGTGTCGATCATCCGTACTCCGGGGCCGATTTCGGTCATCGTCTGGCAACTCGCATAGCCTTAGGGATATGGGTGCACATGATGACGGACGTACACGGGCCTGGGAAGCCGCGGGCCGTGCCGCCGCCGCACTGGTTGCTGACGGTGACCGCGTCGGCCTCGGGACGGGGCGAGCCGCCGCCGCCGGGATCCGGGCCCTCGGGCGCCGCGTCGCCGACGGGCTGACCTGCGTCGGCGTTCCCACCTCCCAGGCCAGCCAGGCGCTTGCGCGCGAGCTCGCGATCCCGCTCGCCCGTATGCGTGAACCGGTCGACATTGCCTTCGACGGTGCGGATCTCGTCGTACCGTCCGGGCTGACGATCAAGGGTGCCGGCGGTGCGCTCGTGCGGGAGCGGATCGTCGACGGTTCGGCTGGCCGCTTCCTCGTGCTGGTGGACGCGCCGAAGATCTCAACGACACTCGACGCCTGGGGCGTTCTGCCGATCGCCGTCGTGCCGTTCGCCGTCCAGCACGTCGCCGTCGAGCTTCCCGATCTCGCACCGGTCCGCCGCCCCGGCCGGTCGGATGATCAGCTGGCGATCGTCGATCTGACGGTTCCCGCCGGGAGCGACTGGGAAGTCCTGGACGCCCGGGTCCGCGCAGTCCCCGGCGTCGTCGACACGGGACTGTTTCGCGTCCGGACCGAGCACGTGTTTGTCGGGGCACCGGACGGATCGGTCACGACCCTCGCCGAGTACCCGCTGCCGGCGTGAGGATGCGATGACCATCGCCCCGCGCGGCCCATCACGGGCGGTCGCGCGCGGCGTCGGCGCCCTGTCCAGGCGACTCGGGCGCGGCGGCGGCACCAGCGCCCCGGGACGGGTGCTGCTGCGGTTGCGGCCGGATGCGATCCAAGATCTCGCGGGCGACCTGGCCCGCGGATCGCTGGTGGTCTCGGCCACCAACGGCAAGACGACGACCTCCCGCCTGATCGCCGGCTGTCTCGGAGCCGAGGGCTGGCCCGTCGTCGCGAACCGTGCCGGGGCGAATCTTGTCTACGGCGTCGCCACGGCCCTGCTCGAGGGTGCGCGCGTCCGACCTACACCGGAGTTCGGCCTGTTCGAGGTCGATGAGTTCGCATTGCCTGAGGTGGTTGCGCGGCTGGCGCCCCGTGTGGTCGTCCTGATGAACCTGTTCCGGGACCAGCTCGACCGATATGGGGAACTGGAGGCGATCACCGATGCCTGGGCGCGCATGATCACCACCCTCCCGGAGCAGACCGTCCTTGTCCTCAACGCCGACGACCCGGCGATCGCCTCGCTGGCTGATGGCCTCCATCGCACGCTGTATTTCGGGATCGATGACCCGGGCATCGCGATCGGCGCGCTCCCCCATGCCGCGGACTCGATCCGGTGTCGGGTCTGTGCCGGACCGCTCGTCTACTCGCGCGTCGCGCTGGGACACATGGGCGTGTGGCACTGCCCGGCCTGCGGCGCTCGCCGTCCGGACCTCGACATCTCGGCGCGCTCGGTGCGGCTCGACGGCACACACGCCGTCGACCTCGAGATTCTGACGCCGACCGGACCGCTGGCGGCCCACATCGCGCTTCCCGGTGTGCACAACGCCTACAACGCGACCGCCGCCGCCGCCGCGGCCGTGGCGCTCGATATCGCGCCCGCGACGATCGGGCCGGCGCTGGCCGCGGCGGAGCCCGCCTTCGGGCGTGCCGAACGTCTGCACCTCGACGGGCGCGAGGTCGTGCTGCTGCTCGCCAAGAACCCGGCCGGCGCCAATGTGACGGTCCAGACGGTCGCACTCGATCCGGACCCGCTGCATTTGCTGATCGCCCTCAATGACCGCACCGCCGACGGCAGGGACGTCAGCTGGATCTGGGACGTCGACTACGAACCGTTGTTGGACCGGATCGGCAGCCTGGTCGTGACCGGAGACCGGGCCTTCGAGATGGCGTTGCGGTTTGTCTATGCGGGCCTGGACCGCTCCCACGTCCACATCGTCCCCGACCCCGCCCGGGCGCTGGATCTGGCGGTCTCGTTCACGCCGCCCGCGCGGCCGCTCTACGTCCTGCCGACATACACCGCCATGCTCGAGCTCCGGGCCATTCTGGTCACACGCGGGGCCGCCGACGCATACTGGGCCAATGACTGACCGCACCGACGCCACGCGCTACTTGCTCGAACACGCGCATTACACCGAGGACCTCCCGCTCTGGCGCGCCATCGCCGCCCAGGTCGATGGTCCGGTGCTCGACGTGGGCGCTGCGGCCGGACGCGTCAGCATCGCCCTGGCCCGCGAAGGCTGTGCGGTCGTGGCGCTCGATGCCGATCCGGCGATGCTTGCTGCGCTCAGCGCCGCCGCGGACGCGGCCGGAGTCGCGGATCGGATCGCCCTGGTCGCGGCCGACATGCGGACCTTCGTGCTTGACGCGCAGGTCGCACTCGCGATTGCCCCCATGAACACGTTGCAGGTCCTCACCGCGCCGGACGACCAGATCGCATGCTTGGAACGCATCCGGGCGTGTCTGGCTCCCGGCGCGGAGTTCTGGTTCGACGTGGCCATGCCCGACGTCGTCGACGTCCAGTCGTCGATCGGGATCGTGCGCGCCGGTGACGTATTTGAGGACCCGAACACCGGCGCGCGGCTGGCCCATGCGTTCTGGTTCGAGTGGGTCGATCCGGTGACGCAGACCGCGCAATTCACCCACCGGGTCGACGAGATCTCTCCGGACGGAGCCATGCGCGCGTTCTTTCGCCACCACGAGGTCCACATCTTCACCCCGCCGGAGCTGTGTCACCTCCTTGGGCGGGCGGGGTTCGAGGTGCTGCAGGCCTTCGGAGACTTCGCGGGTGCCCGTCTCGAGGCGGGCGCCGAACGCCAGGTGTACCGCTGCGGGGTTGCGGAATGACCACGGTCCGCATCTGCCATCTCTACCCCGACGAACTCAACATCTACGCGGATCGTGGCAACATCGCGGTCTTCCGCCAGCGGCTGGCCTGGCGCGGTCACGGGCTCGAGGTGATCGAGGCGGGGATCGGCGCGGCGATCCCCCACGATGCCGACCTCTACTACCTCGGCGGCGGACAGGATCGCGACCAGATGATCGTGGCCGACGATCTCGCGTCGGCGAAGGCCGACGTGCTGCACCGGGCAGTCGCCGGGCAGGCGGTGCTGCTCGCGGTCTGCGGCGGCTATCAGCTGGCGGGGCACGGCTACACGGGCGTCGACGGGACCCGGATGCCGGGGATCGGGCTGCTCGACGCCGATACCGTCGCCGGGCCAACGCGGCTGATCGGCGACGTGGTGATCAGTGTCGAGCTTCCCGGGGCGCCGATCACGGTCGTGGGGTTCGAGAACCATGCCGGGCGGACGCGGCTCGGTCCGGGGAGTGTCCCGTTCGGGCGGGTCGTGCACGGCCACGGCAACAACGACGAGGACGGCAGCGAGGGTGCGGTGACCGGGCGCGCCATCGGCACCTATCTGCACGGTCCGCTGTTGCCGAAGAATCCCCGTCTGGCCGATCTGTTGCTCGGATGGGCGCTCGAGCATGCCACCGACGCTCCGGTCGAGCTCGCTCCGCTCGACGACACGCTCGAACAGCAGGCCCATGACGCGGCCATCGCCCGTGTCGCCAACCGGGGCGCGGCGTAGTGCCGGGGCGAGCCCGCCTAGCGCCCGGTGGACCCGAAGCCACCACCAGCGCGGCCGTCCGAGTCCGGCAGCTCGTCCACCTCCACGGGCTCGGCGACCGCCACCGGGACGATCACCAATTGCGCCACCCGCTCGCCGGCAGAGATCGTCTGTGGTGCCCGATCATGGTTGATGACCAGGATCTGCACTTCGCCCCGGTAGCCGGCGTCGATCAGGCCGGGGCTGTTGGTGAGCGTGATGCCGTGGCGCCGCGCCAGTCCGGAGCGCGGGACGACCAGCCCCGCCCAACCCGGGGGGATCGCCACCGCAAGGCCCGTCGCCACGACCCCGCGCGCTCCGGGCTCAAGGTGGACCGTGTCGACGGCCACCAGATCGAGCCCCGCATCCCAGGCATGGGCCCGCACGGGGAGGACGGCGTCCGGGTGCAGGCGTTGGACGGGCAGCATTTCGGGGCGGGGCGGATCGTCGGACATGCGCAGCCCGATCATGACATCTACCATGTCGCGCCGTGAGCTCTGATCCGACGATCGGGAAGCGACTTGCCGAGCGCACGCTCGAGTTGGTCAACATTGCGTCCGTCTCACGCGCGGAGGCGACGATCATGCACGCGGTCCGTGCCCTGATCCCCGACGGCTTCGAGCTGTGGTTCGACGACGCCGAGACCGTCATCGCGGCGACGCCGCGCCGGCCCGGGGTCCCTCTGATCGTGCTTGCCGGACATGTGGACACGGTTCCGCCACAGGACAACTTCCCCGGGCACATGACCGACACCGAGGTCGTCGGCCTCGGGGCGAGCGACATGAAGGGCGGCGTCGCGGTGATGCTCGAGCTCGCCCGTTGGATCGCCGACGAGCGGCCCGAACGGGCCGTGGACGTGGCACTTGTGGTCTTCACGCGCGAGGAGTTGCCCGTGCGCGAGAGCCCGCTTCCCGGTGCATTCGCCGCCTGCCCCGACCTCGCGACGGCGGCGCTGGCGATCGTGCTCGAACCGACCGACAACACGATTCAATCCGGGTGTGTCGGCAATCTCAACGGGACGCTGCGCTTCCGCGGCCGTGCCGCCCATTCGGCGCGGCCGTGGAGCGGCGACAACGCGATCAACCGGGCCGTCGCCGGTCTGGCCGGTCTCGTCGGTGCCGCGCCGCGGGTGGTCGAGATCGACGGGCTCTCGTTCACGGAGGTCGTGAGCGTGACCCGCATCCAGGGCGGGGTCGCCGACAACGTCATTCCCGACCTCGTCGAGTGTCACGTCAACTTCCGGTTCACCCCCGACCGTACCCCGGACCAAGCCATCGCCGCGATCCGGGATCTGGTCGGGGACGCTGGCGAGTTCGAGATCACCAGCGTCGCTGCGTCGGGCAAGGTGGCACCCCCGACCCCGCTGTTGGCGCGGCTCGTCGCGAGCGGCGACTTCACGGTGGCCCCGAAACAGGCGTGGACGCCGGTTGCGCAGTTCACCGAGGTCGGGATCGACGCAGTGAATCTCGGTCCCGGTGCCACCGCGATGGCACACACCCGTGAGGAGCGGGTGGCGATCGATGAACTGGCGCGTACCTACCGCGCATTGGTTCGGTTCATCACCGCTGACGGCACGGTCGCGTCGGCGTGACCGGCGGCCCAATCTCACCGGTCGTGCGCGAGGTCGGTGCCTACCCGTTCGCCCGCCTCGACGACGCCAAGCGCCGGGTCGTGGAGCGGGGCGTCGAGTTGGTCGATTTCGGCGTCGGCGATCCCCGCGAGCCGACGGCCGCGATCATCCGTGAGGCGTTGGTCGCCGGGATCCGGGAGACGATGGAGTATCCAAAGGCCGCCGGCCTGCCGGAGTTGCGGGCCGCGATCGCGGACTGGGTGCTCCGGCGGTTCGGTATCCTGCTCGACCCGAATTCCGAGGTCGTTCCGACCCTGGGATCCAAGGAGGCGGTGTTCTCGCTGGCCCAGGTCGTGGTCGACGTTCCGGGCGGCAAGGATCTGGTGATCGTGACCGAACCGGGATATCCGGTGCCCGCGCGCGGCGCACGGTTCGCCGGCGCCGAGGTGCTCAGCCTTCCGCTGACGGCCGATCGCGGGTTTCTGCCGGATTTCGGCTCCGTGCCGGATGATGTCTGGCCGCGCGTTGCGCTGGTCTGGGTCAACTACCCCAATAACCCCACCGGGGCGCTGGCACCGCTCGCGCTGTACGACGACCTGGCGGCACTGGCGGCGCGCTATGGGTTCTGGATCGCGTCCGACGAGGCATACTCGGAGCTCGGATTCGGTGATGGGCCACCGGTCTCGGCACTCGAGTGTGCGGACCGATCCCATGTCGTGGCGATCAACACGCTGAGCAAGCGGTCGTCGATGACCGGGTACCGGTCGGGTTTTGTCGCCGGCCCGCCGGATCTCATCGCCGCCCTCAAACTCTTTCGCCCAACCGTGGGCACCGCGCCCCAGGAATTCGTGCAACGCGCGGCGATCGCAGCGTGGGGCGACGAGGCGCACGTGGAGGAGGCGCGCGAGCGCTATGCGGTCAAGCGGTCGATCCTGTCCGAGGCCATCGTCGACCGGGGCCTGGAGATCCACGGCAGCGATGCCGGAATGTACCTCTGGGTGCGACTCCCCGCCGGCGGGACATCAGCGTCGTGGGCCGAACGGCTTCTGGAGTACGGCATCGTCGTTGCGCCTGGCGCGTTTTTGGGTCCGTCCGGCGAGGGGTACATCAGGTTTGCGCTGGTTCCGACGATTGACGACTGTCGCCGCGCCGCGGCGATCCTCCGGGAGGTTCTGTGACGAGGTTTGACGCGCTAGCGGCCGATATCGACCGCCTATTTGAGGTGCCCGCCGACGTGGCCGCCGCCGACGCCCACAGGGTCCAGGAAGCGATCGCGTTGCTCGACCGTGGCGAGATCCGCGTCGCCGAGCTGGTCGACGGGGCATGGCGGGTCAACGAATGGGTCAAGAAGGCGATCCTCGTCTACTTCCGCATCACGGTGTCGGCGCCGATCGAGATTGGTCCGTTTACGTACTTCGACAAGGTCCCGCTCAAGGCGGTGCGCCCCGAGGACGGCGTGCGTGTGGTCCCGCCGGCGGTAGCCCGGTACGGGAGCTACCTCGCGCCCGGGGCGGTCATGATGCCGTCCTACGTCAACATTGGTGCCTGGGTGGGATCGGGCACGATGGTGGACACGTGGGCGACGGTGGGCTCGTGTGCCCAGATCGGCGCCGATGTCCACCTGTCGGGTGGTGTGGGCATCGGCGGTGTGCTCGAGCCGCCGCAAGCGAGCCCGGTCATCGTCGAGGACGGGGCGTTCCTCGGATCGCGAGCGATTGTCGTCGAGGGTGTCCGCATCGGCACCGAGGCCGTCCTCGGTGCGAACGTCGTGATCACCGCCTCGACCCCGATCATCGATGTCACCGGAGATCACGCCGTGGAGACGCGCGGGTATGTCCCGCCGCGCTCTGTCGTCGTGCCGGGCACCCGCGAAAAGACCTTCCCCGCCGGGGCGTTCCATCTCCCCTGCGCGCTGATCATTGGCCAGCGGACGGCATCCACGGACCGAAAGACGACTCTCAACGACGCCCTGCGCAGCTACGGCGTCGCGGTGTAACCGACGACGCCTCGCACCCAGGGTTCTGCGTGGCCGCCGCCGCCCGCCTCCACATGCAGGTGTGCCGTGGGGACCGGCCGGTAAGCTGGGCGGTATGCAGAATCGGTCCGCCGAGTGATCCTCGATCTCACCGTCATCGGGCTTGGGATTGCGCTCTCCCCCGTCTCGCTGACCCCGTTTCTCCTGATCCTCACCTCCAAACGGGGAGTGCGGAACGGCGCGGCGTTCATGCTCGGATGGCTCGTGTCGCTCGCGGCGGTGGTCGCCGTGACGCTGACGATCACGCAGGACAATCCGCCCAAACCGAGCTCCGCCCCGTCGGTCACCGCGCTGGTGATCAAGCTGTTGATCGGGCTCGTGCTGATCTTTTTCGGCGTCCGGCAGCGGCGGCGGATGGGCAGACCCAAGCCGCCCAAGAAGACGCCCCGCTGGGAGACCGGCATTGACAACATGTCGATGGTGTTCGCGTTTGCGCTCGCCCCCCTCACGCAGGCTTGGGGGATGATCGCGGCTGGGGTGACGGTCATCGTCAACGCGAATCTGGACTCATGGCAGGACGACCTCGCGCTCGTCCTGTTCTGCCTGGTGGCGAGCTCGGTCGTCATTACGCTGGAGCTGGTCGCGACCTTCCGCCCGGAGGCCGCGCGAGCGTTCACGACGACGGTCCGGGCGTGGGTCGAAGACCACACCGATCAGGTCTTGGTCGTCCTGTTTCTCGGACTCGGCCTGTATTTGGTGGCCAGCAGCATCTACTACCTGGCGACGTCGTAGGACCGACGGAAGCGGATCCGGGTTAGTACACGCCCCCGAGGGAGGCGGTAAAACCCGGGCTGAGGGTGCCTGAGTAGACGTGTTCGACCGGTCCGGTCATCGTGACGGCGAGGTCGTCGTCGACGGCGATGGTGAGCGTCCCGCCGGCGACATGCACCGTCACCGGGCTCTCCGCTCCCGACCGGACGACCGCGGCGACGGCGGTGGCGCAGGCGCCCGTGCCGCAGCTCAGGGTCTCTCCCACCCCTCGCTCCCACACCCGCATGGTGACCTCCGACGGGCCGACTCCACGGACGAACTCCACGTTGGTGCGGTTCGGGAAATGCGGGTGCGTCTCGAGCATCGGTCCCAGGGTGTGCACGTGGGCGGCCGGGTCGTCGGTCTCGATCACGGCGTGGGGATTGCCGACCGTGACCTCAAGAGCCTCGACCGGGCCGGCGTCGGTCTGGAGCTCGGTCACGGCCGGACCGTTCGGCAGTGTCGCGATGCCCATCTTGACCTCGACGAGGCCGTCGCCCAGGATGCGCACGCCGGTTCGGGATTCGCCGGTCAGGACAACCCCGTCATCTGGCAGGCGCCCGTCACGGGCGAGGTAGGCCGCCACGATCCGGATGCCGTTGCCGCAGTTCTCCGGCTGGGTGCCGTCGGCGTTCCAGACCGTCATCCGCGGCGTACCGTCATCGAAACTGATCTCCAAGACGCCGTCTGCTCCGACGCCGAATGCCGTGCTGCAGAGCTCGATCGCCCGTTCGGGGGTCATCGGCGCGTCGAGGCGCGCACGCTCCACCACGATGTGGTGGTTCCCGGTTCCTTGCCACTTCTCGAAGTCCATTGGCACAGGGTACTTGACCGTTACCGGGAGGCGTCTGCCCGCCAGGCGCCCAGCAGCTCGGGGAGGACCGTCTCCGCGCCGCGTGTGCCGACATCGATTTCGGTTGCATCCGGCCATCGTCGCATCCACGACAGCTGGCGTCGCGCAAGCCGGCGTGTGCGGGCCGCAAGCAGATCGGGAAGATCGCTGTCGGCGATCTCGCCGGCGAGGAGCGCGGACACCTCTCGGGCACCGATGATCTGTTGGGCCTCGCGGGTGACTCCCGGCACCGCCAGGGCGTGCGTGAGCTCGGCCACAAGTCCGTCGTCGAGTTCGCGGCGAACGCGAAGGGCGATCAGACGGTCGAGCTCGGCTCGCGGCCGCGTAATCGCGGCCAGCCAGGTCGGTCGCCGCATCGACCCGTCCCACAGGCGCCCGGTCGGACCTCCGGCGCGCTCCGGGAGCGCGGCGAGCTCGAGGGCCCGCGCGAGGCGCCGGGGATTGGTCAGGTCCACTCGGCCGGCGGCGTCGGGGTCGCGCCGACGCAGCTCGTCGCGGGCTCCGTCCGGATCGGCAGTCACCAGCGCTTCCGCCCAGCTGCGGGTCTCGTCCGGGACGGGCGGCGGGAAGCCAAGGTCGGTCAGTGCCGCGCGCAGGTACAGCGCCGTTCCGCCGGTCACGACGGCGAGACGACCACGGCCGATGATCCCGTCGATCACCACGTGCGCATCGGCTCCGAAGGCGCCGGCGCTGGACGATTGATTCAGCGCAATGTCGCCGACGAAGTGGTATGGCACCTCGGCTCGATCGGCGGCCGAGGGCGCGTCCGCGGCGATCTCCAGTCCCCGGTAGCGCTGAAACGGGTCGGCGACGACGATCTCGCCACCGAGGTGCTTGGCGGCTGCATGTGCCAGCGTGCTCTTGCCGGCCGCGGTCGGACCGAACAGCGCGAGCACCGGGGTCGGGTGAGTCACGCCGCCTCGCGCGTCGGCCGCCTAGGCGGGAACGCGCACCCCGACCTGCTCACCGGTCAGGGTCGCCGAGCTTGCGCCGGTGATCCGCACCATCGCGAGCGATCCGGGCACGGCGTCGCCGGAGAAGTTGACGGTGATGTTCTGACGCAGGCGGCCCCGGAGGCGGTCCGGGTCATTGCGAGACGGGCCTTCGACGAGCACCTCGTGCTCGGCGTCGACAAACCGTCGCGCGCGCGCCCGGGAGACCTCGTGGACGGTGTCGACGAGCGCCTGGATCCGCTCGGACTTGAGGGCGGGCGGAATATCGTCCTGCATCGCGGCGGCCGCCTCGGTACCGGGACGCTCTGAATACACGAAAGTGAACGCGCCGTCGTAGCGCGCCTCACGCACGAGGCTCAGCGTGTCGGCGAACTCCTCGTCGGTTTCACCCGGAAACCCGACGATGAGATCGGTCGTCACCGAGACATCCTCGATTCCGTCGCGAATCCGCGCCAGCAGGTCGATGTACCGCTCGCGGGAATAGGTCCGTCGCATCCTCTTGAGCACGGCCGTCGACCCGCTCTGTGCCGGCAGATGGACGTGCTCGCACAGGGTCGGCGTCTCGGCCATCGCGGCAATCACATCCTCGCGCATGTCCTTGGGGTGCGGGCTGGTATATCTCACCCTCCAGATCCCGGGAACGCTGCCAACCGCCCGCAGAAGCTCGGCGAAGGTCATCCGCTCACCCCTGGGCAGATCGCGACCATAGGAGTTGACGTTCTGTCCGAGCAGCGTCACCTCGCGCACCCCATCGCCGGCGAGGGCGGCGACCTCGTCAACGAGCTCCTGGGGGTGTCGCGACCGCTCGCGCCCGCGCACGGCCGGAACAATGCAGTACGAGCAGACGCAGTTGCAGCCCACCGAGATCTGGACCCAGGCGTGATGCGGGCGCTCGCGTTTGGCCGGCAAGGTTCCGGAGAAGGCGCCGTCGAAGCTGAACGCGCCGACCGCCTCGATTCGCTCGCGCGCGATCAGCTCGCCCAGCCGGGTGATCTCCCCGGGACCGAAGGCGATGTCCACGAACGGGAACTGGGTGAATACCAGCTCCTTTTGAGACTGGGCCCAGCAGCCGCCGACGGCGACGACCACGTCGGGATTCTCCCGCTTGATGCGCCGCGCTTCGCCGAGGTTGCCCAGGAATCGCTCGTCGGCGCTGCCCCGGATGGTGCAGGTGTTGAACAGGATCAGGTCCGCGTCGTCGCGGATCCGGGACTCGCGATATCCGAGCGATTCCAGCAATCCGCGCATGCGCTCGGCGTCGTGGTCATTCATCTGGCAGCCGAACGAGGTGAGGTGGTAATTCACGGGCGGGATGATAGCCGCGTATGGGTGGCAGATGTCGCAGCGGACCCGGACAGGGCCCGCTGCGAGGTCCTGCTCAGCTGGTGACGCCCGCCTTGGCCTTGGTGGCGACCTCGATCGCGTCGGCGGTGGTGGCGATCTCGACCACCTCGCCGGTCACCGGATCGACTCGGGTGCCTTCCGGGACGACCAGCCCGGCTTCCTCGCGGATCTTCAGCTCGATCGCGTCGGCGATGTCGGTGTGCTCGCGCAGGAACGCCCGGGCGGCATTCTTGCCTTGTCCCAACCGCTCGTCCCCGTAGGAGAAGTAGGCGCCGCTCTTGGTGACGATGCCGCGGTCGACACCAAGGTCGAGCAGGTTGCCTTCGTGGGAGATCCCCTCGCCGTACATGATGTCGAACTCCGCCTGCTGGAACGGCGGGGCGACCTTGTTTTTGACGACCTTCACGCGGGTCCGGTTGCCGACGCTCTCGGTGCCCTCCTTGAGGGTCTCGATGCGGCGGATGTCCATGCGTACCGACGCGTAGAACTTCAGTGCGCGCCCGCCCGGAGTGGTCTCGGGGGAGCCGAACATCACGCCGATCTTCTCGCGTAATTGGTTGGTGAACACGCAGATCGTGCCGGCGCGGTTGAGCGTCCCGGCAAGCTTCCGCAGCGCCTGCGACATCAGGCGGGCCTGGAGGCCCACGTGGGTGTCCCCCATCTCCCCCTCGATCTCGGCCTTCGGTACGAGGGCGGCGACGGAGTCGATTGCCACGACGTCGAGGGCGCCCGAGCGGACCAGCATGTCCGCGATCTCCAGCGCCTGCTCGCCGTGATCCGGCTGGGAGACCAGCAGCTCGTCGACGTTGACGCCGATCCGCTTGGCGTACATCGGGTCCATCGAGTGTTCGGCGTCGATGAAGGCGCACATGCCGCCCTGCTTCTGGGCCTGGGCGATGATGTGGTAGAGCAGGGTCGTTTTCCCTGAGCTCTCCGGGCCGTAGATCTCCACGATGCGACCGCGAGGCAGTCCGCCGATTCCGAGGGCCAAGTCGAGCGCGAGCGCGCCGGTCGGCACCACGGAGGCGTCGATCTGCATGGCGGGATCGCCCATTCTCATGATCGAGCCCTTGCCGAATTGGCGTTCGATCTGGGCGAGGGCGGCACCCAGTGCCTGGGCCTTCTCCACGATGGCTCTCCTCAGTGTGGTCGGTCTCTAGCGGTTAGTGCGATGTGCGCGAGCGGGACGTATTGCGAGGTTCCCCCTGTGGCACTTCGGGAAGCATAGAGCGTCACGCGGTCGAAAGCGAACATTTGTTCGGTGTCGGTCACGGCGCTCCCGACGCGCGCCGGGCGCCGCAGGCGAACGAGGGTGATATGCGGCCAGAACGGCTCAGCAGAGCGGAATCCGGGCAGGAGCGGGCGCATCCGTTGGGCCACGTCGGCTGCGAGTCCGGCAAGCCGGCCGTCGGGATCGGCGAGGACCGCCGCCACGATGCGTGATCGCTCGGTTCCGGGAATGCCGGCGGTCCCGAGCTGGTGGGTCGTGATCGGTCCGTAGCCACGGCAGGCGCGTCCCACGGCGTCGGCGACGGCGGGGATCGCGTGGACCGGGACCGGGCCGAGGAAGGCGAGCGTCAGGTGCAGCTTCTCGGACGGGGTCGGACGGCCCTCGGTGTCCCGGGCGCAGCGCCGCGCCTGATCGGCGAGGTCTGCGCGGGTCGCCGCTCCAAGGTCGCCCGCGACGAACAGGCGCTCAGTCGCCGCGGCCGGGTCGGCGGCGATTATGCCCCGTGCGCGGTAAGGCACCTGCGGACCAGGTGGAGGGCCGCCACCGTGGACCGCTCCCGGATGAGGGAGCGGTCCCCGCGAAAGTGATGGGTGTCGACCACGGTGCCGTTTGGGCCCGCACAGCCGATCATCACGGTACCCACCGGCTTGGCGGGGGTGCCGCCTCCCGGTCCGGCGATCCCCGTGATCGATACGCCCCACGCGGCATCCAGGCGGGTCCGCGCACCCTCGGCCATCGCGGCCGCGCACGCGACCGAGACCGCGCCCTCGTCGGCGAGGATGTCTTCGGGGACGCCGAGCGCATCCCGCTTGACGGCATTGTCGTACGCGATTACGCCACCCCGGAACCAAGATGAGGCGCCTGCGAGCGCGGTCAGGCGTGCACCGAGCATCCCCCCGGTGCACGACTCCGCGACCGCCAGCCGGGCGCCGTGGGCCAGGAGCGTGTCCGCGACGATCTCCTCCACGTAGCGGCCGTGCCGGGTGAATGTGGCACCGGGGAACGCCCGGTCGAGAGCGTCGGCGAGCAGCGTCGCGCCGTCGGGCACCCGGTCGGCGAGCGTCAGTTCGAGCTCCCCCGCCTTGGCGCAGATTCCAAGTCGGGCACCCTCGCGGGTCGCGGCCGGGATGTCCGCAAGTGCGCCGACGACCTCCGGCTCGATGATCCCATGCAGTCGCAGAGTCAGGGTCGGCGGCCCGCCGGCGCGTGCGATCAGCGCGGCGATCGCCGGATGTCCGGTCGCCGCATCCCACATGCGGTCCGCCTCGAATGGCGGGCCCGGCAGCACGACGATCAGGCGACCCTCGTGCTCCAGCACGCAGCCGGGAGCCGTGCCGACCGGTGCCAGCATGTCACCGCCGACGGGCAGCATCGCCTGCTTGCGATCGGTTGCCTCGCGAATGTGCGCTGCCACGCGATCCCTGGCGGCCGACGATGCGACCGCCGCTCGCACCAGGTCGAGCGCCACGGGGTCCAGGGCAAGGGCCCGCCCCGTCGCCTCGGCCACCGCCCGCATGGTGAGGTCGTCGTGGGTCACTCCGAGCCCACCGGTCGTGATCACGAGGTCGGCGCCGCTGCCGATCCCGGCGCGGACGGCCCGCGTGATGTCCTGGGGATCATCACCGACGACCGCCATCCCGAGGACGGCCATCCCGTGTGCGTCGCACCACCGCGCCAGCATGCCGCCGTTGCGATCCGAGACCCGCCCACGCACGATCTCGTCGCCCGTGACGACGATGGCGACGCGCGGACTCCCCATTACCCGGTCAGGTCTTGGGGGCGGTCTGGACTCCGGACTTTGTCACCATGAACGTGGTCTGATTCGCGGGAAGGCTCTCGAGCTTACCGTCGACGTTGACCTGCAGACCGGTGGGATTCGACGCCAGCAGCCAGATCGAGGACATCGTGGCCACCGTCTGGGAGGCGCCGGGTGCGACGAGCCCCGTGAACAGTTGGCGTCCGGACGCGCTGCCCTCGCGGACGTCGACGTACGACCCGTACGAGCCCGCGCCAATGAGCTTGACTTTGATCGGCTGGGACTGCTCGGGAGTCGCCAGCGTCGGATTCTGGGTCGTCGGCGTCACGGGACCCGAGGGCAGGCCGTTGGCCAGATGCTCGGATGTCGACGGGCCTCCGCCGTTGCCGAGCCACACCAGGAGGGCGATGCCCATGACGCCACCGATGGCCAGCCAGAGCAGCTGTGCCTCGGTCCGACGCCGTCTCCGGCGCCGCGGGGCGACGGTGCCGCGGCGCGAGGCGCGCGAGCCGAGCGCGCGGGGCTCACCGGCGCGCTCCTCCGGGCGCACGAAGCGGGATTCGTACTCGTCGACCAGCAATTGCCCGTCGAGCCCCAGGAACTCCCCGTACGTCCGCAGGAACCCACGTACATAGGTCGGCGATGGGAGGACGTCAAACTGCTCGTCCTCCATCGCGCGCAGGTACTTGGCCCGGATCTTTGTGCCGGCCTCGCAGGCCGGGATATCGAGGTTCCGCCGGGAGCGGGCCTCGAGCAGTGTTGTTCCGATCTCAAACATAGGCTCGATCCCGGGAACGGGAGCCCGGGATCGGTGATGCTAGCCGATTTTCCGCGCCAGTCGGCGCAGGCGGCCGGGCGAGATCCTACGGCGGGCGGTCGGCAATGGCACCGCCCGCCGATATCTAGTCCTCCAGAACCAATTGGGCCTCGCGCTCCTCGGCGTCAAGAGCGGCATCGGCCTCAACCGCTCCGCGACGGGTCAGGATGCGCGGCAGGTCGGCTTCGCCGATCAACACCGTGCGGGGTTTTGATCCTTCGTGGCCGGAGACGACGCCCAAGCGCTCCATCTGGTCCACGAGGCGTCCGGCACGGGCGTAGCCGACTCCGAGCCGGCGCTGCAACAGCGATACCGACGCGGTGCCCTGTTGGACGACCATCTCGATCGCCCGCGTCAGCATTTCGTCGGCCTCGGGGTCCGGTTCGGCCTGGGAGGGCTCGGCCGGGCGCTCCATGAGCTCAGTTCGCAGCTGTGGCTTCCCCTGAGCGCGCCAGTGGTTGGTGATCGCCAGGATCTCGTCTTCGCTGACGTAGGCTCCCTGCACACGCTGCAGGCGCGAGGTTCCGACCGGACGGAACAGCATGTCGCCACTGCCGAGAAGGCTCTCGGCGCCACCGGCGTCCAGGATGACCCGCGAATCCACCTGGGACGACACCGCGAAGGCGATGCGGGAGGGCACATTGGCCTTAATCATTCCGGTGATGACGTCGGCTGACGGGCGCTGGGTGGCCAACAGCAGATGAATTCCGACGGCACGGCTCTTCTGGGCGAGGCGGATGATCGCGT
>JADGPG010000071.1 GCA_017882545.1 Thermoleophilia bacterium | reverse complement strand
GCCGCGTTCCAGTCGCGCAGGTTGCGGGCACGTGCGAGGCCCATGAGCTCGTAGCGGGTCTCCATTTCGCGCACCACGTTGGCGAGGACGGCCGACGCGTCGCGCATGTTCGTGACCACCGGCGTCAGCAACTGCGGAATCGACTCGTAGTGGTTGAGTTCGACCTTCTTGGGGTCGATCAGGATCATGCGCAGTTCATTGGGGCTCGACCGCAGCAGCAGCGAGGCCAGCAGCACGTTGAGGCAGACGCTCTTGCCGGTGCCCGTCGAGCCGGCGATCAGCAGGTGCGGCATCTTGGCGAGGTCGATGTACACCGCCTTGCCGGAGATGTCGAGACCGAGCCAGGCCATCAACGGACCCGAGTCCGGCGGGAACTCGCGGTAGATATCACCGAGGGTGATCAGCGCGGCCTCGGGGTTCGGGACCTCAACGCCGACGGCCTGCTTGCCGGGAATCGGAGCCAGGATGCGCAACTCCTCTCGGGCGGCCAGCGCATAGGCCAGATCATCGCGGAGCGCGGTGATCCGACCGACCTTGGTGCCCGGCGCCAGCTGGAGCTCATAGCGGGTGACCCGCGGGCCGCTGACGGCGGCGGTGACCTTTGCGGTCACGCCGAAGTGCGACAAGGCCTCCTCGAGCTTGTGCGAGGTCTCCTGGATGAGCGTGTGCGGCACCTTCCCTGGCCCGCCGGTGCGGGTGAGCAGGCGTCGGCTTGGCACGCGGTACGTCGGACGGGGATTCCGCGCGGCCGCGGCTCGGTTGGCGGCCTGTACCGGCGAGGCCGGCGCCTCGGGCACGAGGGTGTCGTGTTCGTCGTCCCCGTGGTCGGCCGCGTGGGTGACGGCGATGTCCGCGGCGGTGGCAGGGCGCATCGGCGGCGGCGGCGTGTATGTCCGCATCGGCCGGTCGGACGTGCCGGGCTCCGGCTCGGGCGCGAAGTCGTGGACGTGACCGTCGTGGTCGGCAAGCGCCGGCGATGGCGGAAGGTCGGACGGGATCGCGAACACGTCCGGGTAGTAGTCGGCGCCATCGATGAGCGGGGGCGCGCCGGATGCGGGCATCGACGACGCCTCGCGGCCAAGCGCGGGGCCGGGATCCAGGTAGGAGTATTCGACTGCCGTCTTCACCTGCCGGGACAGCTGCTGGCTGCCGCGATAGGCGACCGCGGTGGCCCCGGCCATTCCCTTGCCCACCTGACGACCCGCGACCGCTGCCCCCGCCCCGGAACGGCGCAGCGTGCGGCCCAGGGATGCGCCGGTGATCAGCAGGATTCCGACCACCAGGCCGGCGAGGACGAGAATCCCCGTGCCCACGGTGCCGACCGTATGGGCGGTGCCGTACCACACGGTCTCGCCCACCGCGCCACCGCGCATTTGCATCAGATGTGGGCGGAACCATGCGGTGTGTGGCGCGCCGTGGACCCCGAACACGCCAGCCGCGAGGGCGGTGCACAAGCTGAGCGCGAGCACGATCGAGCCGAGCCGCAGTCCCCGCGGCGACAGCGAATCCTCATCGAAGATCAGCAGTCCGCCGAGGACGACCAGCAACGGCGGCAGGATCAGCACGAACCGGCCCACGAACAGGCGCAGGAACTGTTCGGCCCAGCTTCCCAGCGGTCCGACGCCGAACCCGAAGTAGATCTGGGCGGCCAGAAGCGCTCCGAGCGCCATGAGGCCGATCGCGATCATTTCGCGGCGCTGGTGGTGCGGCGCCGACGGTTTCGGGGTGACGTTCTTCGGACGCGATGCCGATGTACGGGATCGCTTGGCGGTAGCCGGGGGCACGTCCCCTCCTGGGTCGCTTGCCTGCGGGCGTGGAATACGTGTGGATTGCCCGGGTTCACCTTGGCGAGCGAGGGCGGGATTCCTGCCCATGGCGGTTCCCACACGGTGAGCACGCGACTCGTCCAGCCGCGACCCTGGCGCGTGAAACAGCCGGGCGCGCTAGCGTTGTGTGTACGAACGCTCTCGCACACCACCAAGGAGACTCCAGGCATGCCGTTTGAGCTTCCCCCGCTGCCCTATGGCTTTGATGCTCTCGAGCCGCACATCGACGCACGGACGATGGAGATCCATCACGATAAGCATCACCAGGCGTATGTGACCAACGCGAACGCCGCCCTCGAGGGCACCGCGCTCGCCGACGCTCCCGTTGAGGAGGTCCTGAAAAAGCTGGACACCCTCCCCGCCGACACGCAGGGCCCGGTGCGCAACAACGCCGGCGGCCACTACAACCACTCCCTGTTCTGGGAGATCATGGGCCCGGGCGGCGGCGGCGACCCGTCCGGAGACCTGCTGGGCGCGATCGAACGTGAGTTCGGCAGCGTCGACGCGCTGCGGACGCAGATCAACGCCGCCGGCGTCGGTCGCTTCGGGTCGGGATGGTCCTGGCTCGTGGTCGACGGTGGCACGCTCGCGGTCGTATCGACCCCGAACCAGGACTCGCCGCTGAGCGCGGGCAAGACACCGATCCTCGGGATCGATGTGTGGGAGCACGCGTACTACCTGAACTACCAGAACCGCCGTCCGGACTATCTGGCGGCCTGGTGGAACGTCGTCAACTGGGACGCCGTCGCCGGCAAGTACGCGGCCGCCACGGCCTAGCCGGCGCGCGAGGCATCACGCACACGGACGGGGCGGGCCGGTCACGGCCGCCCCGCCGCCGGCGTGGTCTAGACCTCGAGGATGACCGGCAGCACCATCGGGCGGTGTCCGGTCCGTTTGCGCACGATCGCCGCGACGGCGTCGTGCAGCTGGTGGTGCAGGACGGAGATTTCGGTCACCTTGTTCGAGGCGGATGCGGTCATGCTCCGGTCGATCTCAAGGCGGGCAATCTCGACCAGTTCGTCGTCGTCAAACGACATGCCGCGGGTGATGACCTCGGGCTCTCCGATCAGCCGGCCGGTGTCGGACTCGACGCTGACCACAATCACGATGACCCCGTCGTCGGCGAGGTGCCGGCGGTCGCGAAGCACCTCGTCGCCCACATCGCCGACACCCGTGCCGTCGACGTAGGTCACGCCCGCGGGAACGTGATCCACAATCCCGGCAGCGTCCGAGGTCATCTCGAGGACGTCGCCGTTGTCGAGCAAGAAGACGTGTTCGGCGGGTGTGCCGAGTGAGCGCGCAAGGTCTTCGTGGGCCCGCTGGTGGCGGCGCTCCCCGTGGATCGGGGCGAAGAACTTCGGACGCAGGAGCTGCAGCATCCAAAGCAGATCACCCGAGGTACCGTGTCCGGAGACATGGATCCGGGGATCGGACTTGCTCGTAATGACGGTCGCGCTGCTCCGGACCAGCCGATTGATGGTGTCGTTGACGGCGAGCTCGTTGCCGGGCACCGTGCGCGAGCTGTAGATGATGGTGTCCGACGGCTGGATGGTGATCTGGTGATGTTCGCCACGAGCCATTCGCGACAGGGCAGCCAGCGGCTCGCCCTGTGACCCAGTGCAGATGATCACCTGCTCGTCGGGGCGGTACTCCTCGAGCTGGTTGATTCGGACCAGGGTCTCGGGCGGCGTGCGAAGGCACTGCAGGTTGGTGGCGATGCCGACGTTGCGGGACATCGACCGCCCGACGAGGGCGACGACACGGCCGTCTTCGTAGGCGGCCTCCAGGATCTGCTGGATCCGGTGAATGTGCGAACTGAACGTGGTGACGATGACACGGCCGGGGCAAGTCGCCATCACGCGACGCATCTGCTGGCCGACAGTTACCTCGGTTTGAGGTTCCGGAGGCTCTTCGGCGTTGGTCGAATCCGCCAGCAGCAATGCGACGCCCTCGGCGCCGAGCCGCGCGAGGGTCGGGATGTCGGCGGCGGGCGCACCCGCGACCGGCGTGTGGTCGAACTTGAAGTCGCCGGTGTGGACGATGGTGCCCGCGGAGGTGTGCAGCGCCACCGCCAGGCAGTCCGGGATGCTGTGCGTCAACGGAATGAACTCGGTGCGGAAGGGGCCGAGCGTCGGCCCCGGTCCGGTGCCGACTTCGATGAGTTCGGCGTGATCGAGTACTCGATGTTCGTCGAGTTTCGCGCGGACCAGCCCCAGCGCGAACCGTGGCCCGATGACGCGGGTGTGACCGATGGCGCGCAGCAGGTAGGGCAGCGCCCCGATATGGTCCTCGTGACCGTGGGTGAGGATGACCGCCTCAAGCCGGTCGGACCGTTCCTCGACGTAGCTGAAATCCGGGAGCACGAGGTCGACGCCGAGCTGGTCGGGCTTCGGGAACGTCACGCCGCAATCGATGACGACCATCCGGCCGCTTTGCTCGACGACGTACATGTTTCGACCGATTTCGCCCGTTCCACCCAGGGCGATGACGCGCACGGGGTCAGTCACGGGCGAGAATGCCGTGTTGTTCGAGGACGCTTTGCAGGATGTGTTTCTGCACAGGGCTAGCCTGGACCAGCGGCAGGCGCATTCGGTCCGACGGAATTAGCTTGAGCATTTCGAGTGCGGCCTTGATCAGGATGGGATTGGACGTGACGAACAGCGCGGCGTAGAGGTCCTGCAGCTCGGCATCGAGCGCCAGGGCATGATCGAAGTGCCCTCCGGTCCCGGAGGAGTGGATCTCCCCCATCTCGGGGCCGACCAGGTGCGACGCGACCGAAATCACGCCCGCGCCACCGAACTCGGTCACCGCCAGAAGCAGGTCGTCGTTGCCGGCGTATACGGCGAGCCGGCCGGCGGCGCAGACCGCGCGCAGCTCGTCGAGGTCGTCGTTGGCCTGCTTGACGGCGACGACGTTTGGGATGTCGGCCAACTCAGCCAGGAGAGTCGGGTCGAGATTGATGACCGAGCGCCCCGGGATGTTGTAGACGATCACCGGCAGCCCGACGTCGGCGATCGCGGCGAAGTGGGCCACGATGCCCTCGCGCGGGGGCTTGTTGTAGTACGGCGTGACCGCCAGGACTGCATCGCAGCCGATCTCGGCGGCCTGCCGGGTCAGGTGGACCGAATGGGCGGTGTCGTTGCTGCCGGTGTTGGCGACGACCGTGGCACTAGCCCCGAGCTCGCGCCGGGCCAGCCGGAAAAGCAACAGCTTCTCGTCGTCGGTCAGCGTCGATGTCTCGCCGGTCGTCCCGGCCATGACCACCCCGTCGGACCCGTGCTCGACCAGGTGGTGCATGAGGGCCGCCGACGCGGCTTCGTCGACGCGAAGATCGGCGTCGAAGGGCGTCACCATTGCGGTCAAGATCGCGCCGAACACGTGTCCCATGTTACAGGCGGCCCGGGCTTGCGGTCCGTCGCCAGACGTGCAGGATGCGTACGTGGCAGACGATGTGGCAACCGGCCCCGACGACGTACGCCTGGATCCGTTTCGCGGGCTGCGCCAGAGCGAACGGGAATTTCTACACCCGCCCCCTGGCGGCCGTCGCGCAGCGCCGGCGTTCGTCGTTGAAGGCGGCAGAGTGGTCGCGCGGGCGTTGGAGGCCGGCTATGCGGCGCAGGCGATTCTCGTCGACGCCGCGGCGCGCGATCGGATCGATTGGTTGGGGCGACCCGGGTTGCCGGTGGTTGTCGCCGATCGCGAGCTGATCCGGCAGGTGAGCGGACTCGCGGTGATCCGCGAGGCCGTCGGAATCTTTACCCGCCCTGTCGAGCCCAATCTAGCTGCGATCGTGGCCGTCGCGCGGCGGATCCTCGTGCTCGAAGGCATCGCAAACCCTGCCAATCTCGGGGCGATCGTCCGAAGCGCCGCCGCGCTCGGGGTCGACGCCACGCTCTTGGATTCCGCCTGTACCGATCCGCTGTACCGGCGTGCCGTGCGTGGCTCGATGGGCGCGGTGCTGACACATCCATGGGGGCGTCTCGTGGACCTGCCGGCGGGGCTCGCGCAATTGCGCGCCGCCGGGTTCGCCATCATCGCGCTGGTGACCGACCGCCATGCACAGCCGCTCGCGGCGGCTGTCGACGCCGCGGGGCCGCGGATCGCGCTGGTGCTCGGCACCGAAGGTGACGGGATCACCGATGCCGGTCGGGGTGCGTCCGACGTGCTTGCCACCGTTCCGATGCGCAGCGGGGTGGACTCGCTCAACGTCGCCGCCGCGGCTGCCGTTGCCTGCTCGCTGCTCGGGGAGGTCAGCTGACGCAGACGAACTGGATGTCGTAGGCGATGTTCGTGGTCGCCTTCGGGAAGAATTTGATCGTCCAGCCGGCGACCCGGCCGGTCCCGTCCACATACGGCCAGCTGCCGGTGATGTACCCGAGCGACTGATCGAGGATCTGACCACCACCGCCCGTGGCGTAGCTGTTGGCCGGGCAGAGCTTGGACGAGGACACCTGCGTCTCCAATCCCACCTGCACATTGATCGCGGTGCCCGGAGAATCGACCACGGTGGCGCTCGCGGTCGAGCCGCCGGCGGGTCCCGCGGGTCCTGCCGGACCCGTATCACCTTGAATCCCCTGCGGCCCGATCGGCCCCGTGGTGCCGGGGCTCCCCTTGGGTCCGGTCGGACCGGCCGGTCCAGCCGGCCCGGGGTCGCCCTGCGGCCCGGCCGGACCGGTCGCGCCGACGGTTCCCGTTCCGCCGGTCGATCCAGTCGATCCGGTGGAGGTGTTCATGCTGAGCACCTCGGTCTCGAGCGAGATCAGCGTGTTCCGCGTTGCGGTGAGGCTGTTCTTGGTCGAGCTGAGCTGCGAGTTGAGGCTCCGCATCTGCGTGTTCAAGGCATTGATCTTCGCCTGAATCGCGGCGACCGACTTGGCGACCGACTTCTGGGTCGCATACGCCGGGGGCTTGGCCTTCGCGCTGGCGGATCCCGCCAAGAGCACCGGTGCCCCCACTGCGGCGATCGCGCTGGCGAGCACCAGTCCGCGTCGCCGGGACAACTGGCGGCGGATCTCGTGGCGGTCGGGCATCTGGGACACTCCTCGAGGTCGGTCTCGAGGTTGTCATCGGCATATCGGGCGAAAACCCTTATGCCGGTTCGACCCGCTTCGGGGTGGCGGCGCACGCGGCTCGGCTGCGGGCGTTGATCTCGAGCGCGAGGGCCCGTTCGCGTGGCCCGAGCGCCTCGATCCGCAGCATGCGGGCCTCCAGATCGAGGGCGGTCATCACCTCGCGGCGAGCACGGGCGCGGTCGCGCGCGCCGGCGATGACGCCGGGCCCGGCTTCGGTCATCGCGAGGTACGTCTCGAGGGCCGCCGCCCGCTGCTCACCTGAGGGCAGCTGCGGGATCGCGTACCTGGCCGACATCAGGTCGCGTTCCCAGGGGCCCGGACCGGTTCGATACTTCGCCACGACCGCGGCGGCCGACCCCGCCAGGGCGGCGGTCAACCCGCCCGCTCGGCGGGAGATCCCCACGAGCGTCGCCACGAGCCGATCACGCGCGGCCGCATTGGCCGGATCGGAGATCCAGGCACGGGCGGTCCGCATGAGCGCGTCGGCCGCCTCGGGGCCGACATCGGCCGCGATCCGCCTGATCAGCCGTCCGAGTGCCGCGGTCATGGCCCAGCCGCCCGATGACCGATGGTCCGGATGGTGCTACTGCGCGCCGGCAGCGTCGAGGTCCGCAATGTCATCGGCGGTCAGCGCAAGGGACACGGCGCCCGCGAGCTCCACCAGCTGGGCCGGCGTGGTCGCGCTGACAATCGGGCTGGAGATCCCCGGGCGGGACAGCAGCCATGCGATCGAGACCTGGGCCACCGTGGCTCCGTGCGCAGCAGCGACGCGATCCAGGACCGCGAGCATTCCCCAGCCCCGCGCGTCCATGTAGTCGCTCCGGACCCCGGGCGCGCGACCGGTGGTCGGGACCGGCGCGTCGGGGCGGTACTTTCCCGACAGGAATCCGCGGGCGAGGGCGAAGTACGGAGCGACCGCGAGGCCTTCCTCCCGGCAGAGCGTCTCCAGGGCGCCGACGTAGCCGTCGCGGTCCAGCAGATTGAAGTGCGGCTGATGCACGACCGGGCGTGCCAGCGCGGCGGCATCGCAGACTGCCAGGAGTTCGCGGAGTCGCGGAGCCCCGTAGTTCGAGGTTCCCATCACGCGGATCAGTCCGTCGCGGCGCAGCGCGTCGAATGCGGTCAGGCTCTCGAGCAACGGCGTCGTCGCGTCGTCCTTGTGTGCGTAGTACAGATCGATCCGGTCGACCTGGAGGCGCGTCAGCGATCCGGTGGCGTTCTCGCGGATCTGGTGTGGCGCTAGTCCCTGGGGAAATGCCGGTGGCCCCGGATACCCGACCTTTGTGGCGATGATGACCGAGTCGCGCACGCCGCGGGAGCGCAGCCAGCGCCCGATGATCGTCTCGGATTCGCCGCCCTGGTTGCCGGGTACCCACGCGGAGTAGACATTGGCGGTGTCGATGAAATTGCCGCCGAGTTCGACAAACGTGTCGAGCACCGCGAACGACGCGTCGTCATCGGCGGTCCAGCCGAAGACGTTGCTGCCGAGGCAGATCGGCGACACCGTCAGATCACTGGATCCCAGCGGTCGGCGCGCGGACAAGGGCATTGCGCTCAGGCTTCCGTTTCGAAGAGGATGGGCTCGAGCCCGACCGTGAGTCCCGGGCGGCCGGCGACGGTGCGGACGGCGAGTACGACCCCCGGCATGAAGCTCTCGCGGGAGAGCGAGTCGTGACGGATCGTCAGGGTCTCCCCCGTCCCGCCAAGGATGACCTCCTGGTGTGCGACCAGTCCGGGAAGGCGCACCGAGTGGATCACGGGATCTCCCTTCATCAGGGACGCGGTACGCAGCGCCGTCCCGGAGGGCGCGTCGAGCTTCTTGTCGTGGTGGAGCTCGATGATCTCGGCCTTGGCCATATGGCGCGAGGCCTCGGCAGCGAACCGCATCATCAGCACTGCGCCGACGGCAAAGTTTGGAGCGATGACCGCGTTGGCGGATCCGGCCTCGGCGCGCCCGGCGATCTCAGCCACCTGCGCCTCGGTCAGACCGGTCGTCCCAACGACCGCGTGGACGCCCGCGTCCAGATAGGCGCAGGTGTTTGCGAACACCGACGCCGGCTGGGTGAAGTCGACGGCAACATCGATGCCGCCGCCTGCGAGCGCCGACGGGACGTCGGCGAAGGCGTCGTCGGCGGCCGGCAGTGCCGGATCCACACGGGCGACGACGGTCATGCCATCGTTCGCGCCCACGGCATCGACGACCGCGATGCCCATCCGGCCGGCCGCACCGGTCACCATCACACGGATCATGATGCGACGGCCTCCTCGACAAGTGGGATGGGAGTGGCGTCGGCCACGTGGGGCGCCACCTTCGCGATGCCGCTGCGCATCCGGTCCTGGTTGGTACCGACGATCGCGACGCTCATGTGCTCAGGCTGCCAGAACTCGTCAGCGAGCGATTGGATGTCGCCGGGCTCCACCGCCTCGACCCGATCGATGATCTCGTCGATCGTGAGCATCTCGCTGTCGGTGACCACTGCGCGGCCGAGGCGGTTCATGCGAGTCCCCGGGCTTTCGGTGCTGAGCACCAGACGGCCCTTGAGGTGGTCCTTGGCACGACGCAGTTCGATTCCGTCGACCGGATCGTCACGCAGCCGGCGAAGCTCGGTGCCGATCACCTCGCAACAGGTGGACAGATTGTCCTCGCGCGTCCCCAAATGGACGACGACCTGTCCGGCGTCGGCGTACCCGGCGGTGTAACTGCCGACCGAGTAGGCGAGCCCGCGCTTTTCGCGAACCTCCTGGAACAATCGGCTGCTCATCAGGCCGCCGAGCATCGTGTCGAGTACCGCCTGCGCGTGGCGCCGCGGGTCCGAGCGGGTCAGTCCCGGTCCGCCGATGCACAGGTGCACCTGCTCGGTCGGCTTCTCGAGGAGCGCGAGCCGGGGAGCGGCGTACTGTGCGGGATCCGGCGAGGCCGGCGCATCGCCACCGGGAAGGTCGGCCAGCAGCCGGTTGCCCAGCGCGACAAGGGCGTCGTGGTCGATGTTTCCGGATGCCGCAACGACCATGTTCGGCGCTCGGTAGTGGGCGCCGTGGTAGGCGGCGATGTCGGCGTGCGGGATCGTCCGCACCACGTCGGCCGTGCCGATCACCGGCCGCCCCAGGGGCTGATCGGGGAAGATCGCCCGGGCGAGCATGTCGTGGACCTGATCCTCGGGGTCGTCGGCGTACATCGCGATCTCTTCGCAGACGACCTGGCGCTCCTGGTCGAGATCGGCGAACGTCGGGCGGATCAGCATGTCGGCGATGACCGGCATGCCGCGCTCCAGAATCTCGTCAAGCACGCGGATGTAGACGACGGTGTAGTCGCGCCCGGTGGCCGCGTTGACCTCACCGCCGAACCCGTCGAAGATCTGCGCGATCTGCTCGGCGGAGTACTGCGGTGTGCCCTTGAACAGCAGGTGCTCGAGAAAGTGTGAGACGCCCGCCTGGGCGGGCGTCTCAAAGCGTGACCCGACGCCGATCCAGATGCCGAGTGCCACGGAGCGGACACCCGACATCGGTTCGCTGACGACACGCAGTCCGCGGGATGTCGTATCCAGACGGGGGCGGTCGTCGGTCACGGCTACTCCTCGTCAGTCAACCGGCGCCGGCGGCGGCGCGGCGGGCGCCCGTCGTCGTCGGCGGCGGGGGCATCGCCCTCGCCCACATCGACACCGTCTCCGGACGTCGGCACCGCGACGTCCTCAAGGCCGACGATCCGCAGGCCGACACGGCCGCGAGCCTTGTCGACCTCGACGACGCGCACGTCGACGATGTCGCCGCGGTTGATCACGTCCTCGACCTTGTCGACACGTCCGGTCGACAGGTTGGAGATGTGCAGGAGTCCGTCGACGCCCTTGGTGAGCTCGACGAATGCGCCGAAGGTGGTGGTCTTGACGACCTTGGCGCCGTTGAACACGTCGCCCACCTCGACGTCCTTGGTCATCGCCCGGATCGTCTCGACGCAGGCCGTGGCCTTCAGACCCTCGACCCCGTAGACGCTGACCGTGCCGTCGTCCTCGATCGAGATCTCCACGTTGTACTCGGCCTCGAGGCCGCGAATGGTCTCGCCGCCCTTGCCGATGACGGTGCCGATCCGCTCGGGGTCGATCTTGATCGCGGTGATGCGCGGCGCGAAGTCCGACAACTCGGAACGGGGTTCGGAAATCGCCGTTTCCATGATGCCGAGGATGTGCAGACGGCCGCGACGGGCCTGCTCGAGCGCGTCGCGCAGGATCTGGAACGTGACGCCGCTGATCTTGATGTCCATCTGCAGCGCGGTCACGCCCGACTCGGTGCCGGCGACCTTGAAGTCCATGTCGCCAAGGTGGTCCTCGTCGCCCTGGATGTCGGTGAGGATCACGTAGTCGTCGTCCTCGCGGATGAGGCCCATGGCGATGCCTGCCACTGGGCGCGTGATCGCCACACCGGCGTCAAGCAATGCCAGGGTCGAACCGCAGACCGAGGCCATCGACGACGAGCCGTTGGACTCGAGCGTCTCCGACACCAGGCGCAGCGTGTACGGGAATGCCGTCTCGTCCGGGATCATGCCGACCAGCGCACGCTCAGCGAGGGCGCCGTGCCCGATGTCGCGCCGCTTGGGGCCACGCATAAATCCGGCCTCTCCGACGGAGTACGGCGGAAAGTTGTAGTGGTGGATGTACCGCTTGGTCGTCTCGAGGCCCAAGCCGTCGATCCGCTGGGCGTCCTTGAGGGTGCCGAGCGCCACGACGGTAAGCACCTGGGTCTCACCGCGGGTGAACAGGCCCGATCCGTGGGTACGCGGCGTCACGCCGACCTCGACCGAGATCGGGCGGATCTCATCGCTGGCGCGTCCGTCGGGACGAACCTTCTCGACGGCGATGCGGCGCCGGATGATCTTCTTCTGCAGACTGTCGAACGCGCGGTTGAGCGCGGCGCGGTCTTCCGCAGTCGAGGCGTCGGTGAGCACGGCTGCAACGGCGGCGGCGCGAACGTCGGCGACCTTGTCGCGGCGCTCGAGCTTGCCCTGTTCCAGGGTCGCTTCTTCGAGCTGCGGCAGGATCGCGGCCTCGACGCGGCCCAGCACATCGGCGTCGACGTCGACCGAGGTGACCTCCCACTTCGGCTTGCCGGCAATCTTCGCCAGCTCGAGTTGGGCGGCGCAGAGCTTCTTGATCTCGTCGTGCGCGATCGCGAGCGCCTCGAGCAGCGACTCCTCGTCGACTTCTTTGGCCCCGGCTTCGACCATCGAGATGGCCTCGGCCGTGCCGGCGACGATGAGGTCGAGGTCGGACTCGTCGACTTCCTGCAGGGTCGGGTTGATGATGAAGTCATCCCCGATCAGGCCGATGCGCACCGCGCCGATTGGGCCCAGAAACGGCAGGTCGGACACCGTCAGTGCGGCGGACGCACCGTTGATCGCCAGAATGTCGAACGCGTTGACCTGGTCAACGCTCAGGACGGTTGCGATCACCTGGATCTCGTTGCGGAATCCCTTGGGCCACAGCGGCCGGACGGGCCGGTCGGTCATGCGCGCGGTCAGAATCGCACGCTCGCTCGGTCGGCTCTCACGCTTGATAAAGCCACCCGGAATCTTTCCGGCTGCATACATGCGTTCTTCAACGTCGACCGTCAGCGGGAAGAAATCGATCCCCTCGCGCGGGGTGCGCGCTCCAACGGCGGTCACCAAGACCATGGTGTCGCCGGAACGCACGACGACGGCGCCGTTCGCCTGCTTGGCGAGCTTGCCCGTCTCAAACGTAATCGGGGTTCCCCCGACATCTGCCTTTACGACAGCTAATGCCATCTCAGTCCTCGTCTCTGCCGGGACCCCCTGGCCCCAGCTCTCCAGTGGGGTCCTCACATCGTTCGATGCCGAGGACCAGCGTCAATTGCGGAACACCATCCTGCTGTCGGGCGGGGCGGGCAGCCGGGCGCATGGCCCGCGTGCCGGTCCGCATGCACGCCGGAGTCTTAACGGCGCAGCCCCAACTCGGCCACCAGTGCGCGGTACCCCTCGAGGTCCGTGCGCTGCAGGTAGTTCAGCAGCCGGCGGCGGCGGCCGACCATCTTCAGCAGGCCGCGGCGGGAATGGTGGTCCTTCTTGTGCTCGCGCAAGTGCTCGGTGAGCTCGTTAATGCGCGTGGTGAGCATCGCGATCTGCACCTGGGGCGAACCGGTGTCGCCCTCGTGCCGTGCGTGCGTGCCCATGATCTCGAGCTTTTGCTCTCGTGTCAGCAACCTGTTCTGTTCTCCTGATTCGGCCGCGACGCCGCCTTGCGGCCGCACCGGGTCATCGGTTGACCGTTCGGGTCGCTGCCGATGTCACATCGGCGGGGTGCCGCCGCGGCTCACATCGTGCGGCCGGGGCGTCATCGAACGGTCAGGTCGGCACGGAGGGTAGCAAACCGGTCCACACGCACACCCGTGCTCGGGCAGGGCCGGAGCGATCAGCCATCGGGAGGGCGCGCGACGAGCTCGCGGATCTGCGCGATGTCGAGGTGAATCTGTGCCACAAGCTCCGTGGCGTCATCAAACCGCCGCTCGTCGCGCAGCCGCGTCACGAACTCGATGCGGATCTCGTCGCCGTAGAGGTCCGGGCCGCGGTAGTCGAGCAGGAATGCCTCGATGCGTGCCGGTCCTCGCCCCGACTCCGGCCGAAACGTCGGCGCGACCCCCACGTTGATCGCCGCGATCGAGCGGCCGTGCCGGGTGGTGGCGCGCCCGGCATAGACCCCTCGGCCGGGGATTGCGGCGTGCGGGGGCGGTTCGACATTCGCCGTAGGAAGCCCCAGCGCCCGCCCGCGCTGGTCGCCGTGGACGACATCGCCCTCGACGACATGCGGGCGTCCGAGCAGCCGGGCGGCCTCCTCGAGGCGACCCTCGGCGACGAGCCGGCGGATGCGGGTCGAGGAGATCGGCTTGCCGTCGTCGCTGTTGAGGATCACCGGTGAGACGACCTCCAGCCCGCGGGCGCGGCCATACCCACGCAGGCCGTCGGCGGTGCCCGCGCCGCCGGCCCCGAAGCGGAAGTTCTCCCCCACCACCACGATCTCGGCGCCGATCGGTCGGGACGCGATCATGTCGACAAAACGCTCGGCGCGGATGCGCGAGAAGGCCGGAGTGAACGGAAGGACCAGCAGCTCGTCGACCCCGCACTCGGCGATGAGCTCGATCTTGAGGTCGATGGGCGTCAGCACCGTCGTCTTGAGCTCCGGCCGCAGGATCGCGATCGGATGCGGCTCAAAGGTGATGACCATCACCGGGATGCCGCGCTCGGCGCCGAGCCGCTGGGCCTGGGCGATGATCGCGCGGTGCCCGAGGTGCACGCCGTCGAACGTCCCGATGGCGATCGCCCGGCGGCGGTCGCCGACGGGCAACTCTCCGGGCGAGGCGTAGGTTCTCACTCGGCGTCCGGATCGGTGAACACGGTGATCGGCCGGAGCTGATGGCCATCGGACTCGGCGATCGCCACCAGGTGCCGGTCGGAGGCCACGACGGCAACTTCGCCGCGCGGCTGTGCGAGTGCAAGGGGCCGGCCGTGGGCCAGCGCGCGGGCATCGGGAGGTCCGAGGACGACGGTCGGAATGTCGGTCAACAGCGTGGTCAAGGGCACAGGTGGTGCGTCGGGAACGGCGTCGGGCGCTACGGCATCGCGGACGTCGAGCACGCCGACGCCCGTACGGCGCAACGCCAGGCAGTATGCACCGCAGCCAAGGAGCTCGCCGAGGTCGGCGGACAGCTGACGGACGTATGTCCCCTTGCTGACCTCCGCGTCGAGGGTGACCTGGCCGGCGGCGGCGTCGACGTCGGCGAGCGTCAGGCGGCTGATGCGGATCTCGCGCTCGGGGGTCTGTGGTCGCTCGCCGCGCCGTGCGCGCGCGTACAGCCGTTCCCCGCCGACCCGGACCGCGGAGTACAGCGGGACCTGCTGGGTATTGCTGCGGGCCAGTTCGTTCACCGCGGCGGCGATGCGCTCGGGATCAGGCACGGGACCGCCCGGAGTTAGGGGGCCTTCGGGATCGCCCGTCTCGGAGCGGACCCCGAGCTGTACGACCGCCCGGTACCGCTTGGACTGCCCGCTGACGCGGTCCGCGATACGGGTTGCACGCCCGGCCAGAATGACCAGCAGACCTGTCGCGAACGGGTCGAGGGTACCGGCGTGACCGACCTTCGTCCCGCGCGGGAGGCGACTGCGGATCCCCCGGACGACGTCGTGCGAGGTCGGGCCCGCGGGCTTGTCCACGAGCCACGCCCGGGCCAGCGGCCGCTCAGCGGACACCGCGGTAGTGCTCCGCAACTCGGGCCTCGATTTGCGCAAACAGCTCGTCGAGCTCCAGTTCGCTCGAGAATCCCGCAGCCGAGCGGTGCCCTCCGCCCCCATATGCACGGGCGATCGCCGAGACATCGGGTTCACCGTCGCCCGACCGCAGCGACACCCGCCAGCCGCGGCGTCCAAAACGGCGCGCGAGCCCGGCGACGTCGACCCCCCTGACGGCCCGCATCGCCTCGACGATCCCGTCGGTGTCATCTCCGCCGGCGTCGTGGAAGTCCTGCGGGCCGAGGTCGGCGAGCATGAGCTTGCCGTCGCACAGGCGCCGTGCCCGCTCGGCGGCCCGGCCCAGCAGCCGCAGCCGTGCCTCGGGCTGCTCTTCGTAGAGGTGACGGGCGATCCGGTGGGGATCGGCCCCAGCGGCGATCAGTACGCCGGCGATCCGATGGGCCTCCACCCCGGTGTTCGAATAGCAGAACCGCCCCGTGTCGGTGACCAGACCCACATACAGGGGATCTGCCACCTCGGCGGTGATCGGCAGCCCAGCCGCCTCGAGGACGTGGACGACGACCTCGGCGCTGCTAGAGGCGTCGGGTTCGACGAGGTTCAGGTCCCCGAAGCGGGAGTTGTCGTGGTGATGATCCAGGTTGATCACCTCGGTGACACCGGTATGCGGGTCGCCGTCGGTCCAGAGCCGGCCTTCGGTCGCGCAGTCGACCGCGATGAGCAGCCGCTGTTCGGACGGGTCGGGGGGCCCGGTAGCGACCTCGTCCCCGGGGGCAAGCAGAAACGCGAACTCGTCCGGGACGGGGTGCGGGTCTGGGTGGTGCATCGCCACGTCGTGGCCGGCGGCGCGCAGGGCCCGGGTGAGCGCGAGCATCGAGCCGATGGCGTCACCGTCGGGATTGCGGTGCGCGGCGACCGCGATCCGCAACGGGCCCTCGCCAAGGCGCCTGGCAATCGCCCGGGCGTCGACGCTGCGGCCCGGTGTCGACCGGAGGTCGGTTGTCGGGTCGTCGCTCACTCCTCGGCATCCCCGGCGTCGTCGGCGGGCGGGGCGACCTCGTCGATCAGGCGCGAGATGCGGCGTGCCTGATCCTGCTGGGTGTCGTAGACGAACTCCAGATGCGGCGTGTTGCGTGTCCGCATCGCCCGCCCCACCCGGGACTGCAGCAGTCCGCGCGCGGATTCGAGTGCGCGCCGACTCGGCTCACGCTGACTCTTGGTCAGCGTCGTGAAGTACACCGTCGCGGCGGCGAAGTCCGGTGACGGCATGACGTCGGTGATCGTGACGAACCCAAGGCGCGGGTCGGACACGTCGCGGATGAGCGCCTCGGCCAGGATGTCTTTGATCAGCTCTCCCCCGCGTCGCTGCCGGTTGCCGGGCGGACTCACGCCGATGCTCCGAGGTAGGGCGGTTCCCCTGCGACCGGGCGCAGATCCCGCAGTTCGTCCACGACGACGAAGGCGGCGTCGGTGTGGAAGGCGCGGCTGACGGCCTCGAGCCGGGCACCGAGCTCGGATGCGTCGGAGCCGACCAGCGCGACGGTCACCTGCGCCCGCTGCCAGAGGTCCTGGTAGTCGACCTCGGCGGCGGCGCAGTGGTGATGGTTGCGCAGACGGGCCACCAAGCGCCGCAGTTCGCGGCGCTTGTCTTTGAGGGATCCGCTCGTCGGAAGATGGATATCCGCGCTCACGGTGCCGACGTAGCCCGCACCCATTGCGACCGGTGCCTGCCTACTCGACCGGCTCCGCCGCAACCTGGGCGGTCCGGGCGACCTCGCGCAGCTCGTAGGCCTCGATCACGTCACCGTCCTTGACGTCGTTGAAGTCCTCGAGCAGGATGCCGCATTCGAAGCCCTGCTGGACCTCGCGCACGTCCTCGTTGAACCGTCGCAGCGATCCGATGCGTCCCTCATAGACGACGGTGCCGTCCCGCAGCAGGCGCGCCTGGGCACCGCGTCGGACGGTACCGTCGAGGATGTAGCAGCCGGCAATAGTGCCGAGGCGGCTCGCCCGGAAGGTCGTACGGACCTCGGCCTGTCCGATGGTGTCCTCCACGATGTCCGGCTCGAGCAGGCCGACCAGGGCGTCCTGGACGTCCTCGATGGCCCGGTAGATCACCCGGTAGGTCCGGATGTCGACGCTCTCGCGCTCGGCGAGGACCTTGGCCTCCGGCCGCGGACGGACGTTGAAGCCGATGATGATCGCCTGCGACGCCGCCGCGAGGTTGACATCGGATTCGGTGATGGCGCCGACGCCGGTGTGGATGATCCGGAGACGGACCTCGGTCTGGGAGACCTTCTCGAGCGCGTCGACGAGTGCGCCGACCGAGCCCTGCACGTCGCCCTTGACGATGAGGCTGAGCTCCTTGAGTCCGCCTTCCTTGATGCGCGAGAACAGATCGTCAAGCGAGACGGGAGCGCGCCGGTTGGCGAGCTCCTCGGCCCGCAGGCGTTGGCTGCGCTCGCTGGCCATCTGGCGGGCGGTCCGCTCGTTGTCGACGATGCGGAACTTGTCGCCGGCGTCCGGGACGCCCGACAGGCCCAGCACCTCGGCGGGCATCGACGGCGTCGCTTCGGCCATCGGTGAGCCGTTGAAGCTGTTCATGGCCCGGACGCGGCCATGCTGCTCACCGGCCAGGATCACGTCGCCGACCCGCAGCGTTCCGCGCTGGACGAGCACGGTGCAGACCGGGCCGCGGCCCGGGTCGAGGCGCGATTCAATGACGGTGCCCGATGCGCCCGCGGCGGGGTTTGCCTTGGGCTCGGCGTCGGCATCGGCCACCAGCAGGACGGTCTCCAGCAGGTCGTTGATGCCTTCCCCGGTGTGTGCCGAGACGTTGACGAATTCGTGAGTGCCGCCCCAGTCGGACGGAATGACCTCATGCGTCGACAGTTCCTGCCGGACGCGGTCCGGGTTGGCGTTCTCCTTGTCAATCTTGTTGATCGCCACGACGAACGGCACCTCGGCGGCGCGGGCGTGGTCGATTGCCTCGATCGTCTGTGGCATGACGCCGTCGTCGGCCGCCACCACGATGATCGCGACGTCGGTGATCTTGGCGCCTCGGGCACGCATGGCGGTAAATGCCTCGTGGCCCGGGGTGTCCAGGAACGTGACGTTCCGGTCCCCGTGATGGACCTGGTACGCGCCGATGTGCTGGGTGATGCCGCCGGCCTCGCCGGCCGCGACCTCGGTCTTGCGCACCGCGTCCAGGAGGGAGGTCTTGCCGTGGTCGACGTGCCCCATGACGGTGACGACCGGAGCCCGGCTCACCAGGTCCTCGGGCGCATCGTCGAAGGTCTCGGGCCGCTCGTCTTCCTCTTCGGTATGGACGATGTTGACCACGCGCTCGAGTTCTTCGGCGATCAGCTCGATGGCGTCATCCGACAGCGACTGGGTCAGGGTGACCAGTTCGCCGGCGACCATCATCAGCTTGATGATCTGCGCCGAGGAGATCGAGAGGGCTTCGGCGAGGTCCTTGACCGTGGCGCCCGAGGCGACATCGACGGGCGTCAGATCCGGCGGGGCCGGTACTGCCGGCACGCCTTCGCGCTCGGGGGCGGCCTTGCTCCCCCGACCGCCGCCGCGGCCGCCCTGGGTTCCGCCGCCGCGGCGGTTCGCCTGGGCGTCGATGACAACACGTCGCGGACGTCCGCGACGATTTCCGCCGCCTGGTCCGCCTCCGCCCGGGCCGCCCTGGCCCGGCCCGCCGCGTCCGGGAGCACCGCGCTGGCCGCGGGCGTCGCCGGGCTGGCCGGCGACCGGTGCGGGCGTGGGCCGGGCCGGCGTCGGCGTACCATTCGCATCCGGCACGGGAGTCGTGGTCTTGCCGGCGGGCGGACGGTTGTCCTCGGCACGGCTGATCACGCGCGGTCCGATGCGCTTGGGCTTCTCTTCCTCGACCGGGACAGGTGCCGGCGCGCCGGCGGCGGCACCGGGTTCCGCGGCCGCCGGTTGGGCGACCGGGGTCTCGACGACCGGCTCGGGCACCGGAGCGGGGACCGGTGCGGGTGCCGGGATCGTGGCGACCGGCTCGGGGACAGGTGCGGGTGCCGGGGTCTCGGCGACCGGCGCCGGGACGGGCTCCTGAACCAGGGCAGGCGTGGGTGCGGCCGGCGCCGCAGGTGCCGGTGTGGTGGTCTCGGTTGCCACGGCGGTCCGCGGCCGCGGCCGCGGTCGTGTTGGTTTCGGCTTGGCCGGCTCTTCGGCTTCCGGCTCGGGCTCCGGCGCAGGCGCGGGCTTGGCCGGGCGCTCCGGTTCGACCTCGAGCGGCGTAGCGGGTTCGGGGTGGCGGTTGGGATTCAGCAGGTGCAGGGCCCACTCGACGTCCACCGTCGACGAGGCGGTCTTGACCGCCATCCCGGCACGCTGCAGGCGCTGCAGTACGAAGGCACTCGGCAGCCCCTCATCCTTCGCGATCTCGTAGACCCGCTTCTTCGCCATCGCTCTCCTTGGACAGACTACGCCGCGAGGCTCGCGACGAGCCCCGGTTCGATCACCAGCTCGGTGCCCTGGCGGCGCAACGCACGATGGAACGCGCGTCGCGTTTGGGCAATCTCAAAACATGCCGTGCCGGGGCACACATACGCGCCGCGGCCCGGCGCCCGGTACACAGGATCGCGCACCAGCACGTGTGGACTGTACTCGCCTGCGGCGACGAAGCGCAGCAGCTCGCGCTGGGGCGCCCTGCGCCCGCAGCCGATGCACCGTCGCTGCGGCACGCGCGCGGCTGTCGCGGTCGAGGTCAGCTGCCCTCCCCGGCGGTCGCGGACGGGTCGCCGGCCTCCGTCAGACCGGAGATGCGCGAGAAGCCCTTGGGCGTCACCGCCTCCTGAACTTCGTCGGCGGTCAGATCGCGGCCGAGATCGGTCTCCAGGGCGCCCAGTTGGGCGTGGGCGGGGATTGCGCAATAGCGCGTCCCCTCCTCGGCGGCGTTCGGGCAGCGGCGCCCGTTGCGCAGCAGGGCGACGCAGCGCGCCTTGCCACCAACGGCCTCGTCCTCAAACGTCTCGGTGCCCTCGGAGGCGAACGTGGACTCGTTCTTGATGTCGATCCGCCAGCCGGTCAGCCGCGCCGCCAGTTTGGCGTTCATTCCCTCGCGGCCGATGGCCAAGGAGAGCTGGTCGTCCGGGACGATCACCGTTGCCTGACGGTTCTCGTCGTCGACCAGGACCTCGCGGACCCGCGCAGGCGAGAGTGCCTTTGCGATGTAGCGGGCGGGCTCGTCGTTGAACGGGATGATGTCGATCTTCTCGCCCCGCAACTCGCTGACGACCATCCGAACGCGAGAACCCCGCGGACCGACGCACGCGCCGACGGGGTCGACGCCCTGGACGTTGGAGATGACGGCGATCTTGGACCGCCAGCCGGGCTCACGCGCGACGTTGCGGATCTCGACGAGGCCGTCGGCCATCTCGGGGACCTCGAGCTTGAACAGCTCGCGCACGAGCTGGTCCGCGCGGCGCGAGACGATCACCTGTGGGCCCTTCGCGGAGCTGCGAACCTCGGTGATCACGGCTTTGACGCGCGACCCGTGGTCGTAGCGCTCGCCCGGGACCTGCTCGGTCTCCGGGAGCAGCGCCTCGACGCGTCCGAGGTCCACCAGCGTGTAGCGGTGGTCGGACTGCTGGACGATGCCCGTCACGACGTCACCGACGCGGTCGACGTACTCGTCATACATCAGCTCGCGCTCGGCTTCGCGGATGCGCTGGTAGATGACCTGCTTGGCGGTCATTGCCGCGATGCGCCCGAAGTTGTCCGGGGTCACGTCGATCGCGTCAATTTCTTCGTCTGCGTAGGCGTCCCAATCGATCTCCGGCTCCGGCGGCTCGAACTCCTCCGGGTCGACGCCCTCGGGGATCTCAAATTCCGGCTGCGGCAGTGTGCGCAGCTCTTCGCCCTCCGGCGGCAGCAATTGAAACACGCGGATGTCACCGGTTTCGCGGTCGATCTCGACCCGGGCGTAGTCGGCGGCGTCCGGGGTCTTCTTGTACGCCGCCAGCAGGGCGTCCTCTAAGGCGACCAGCAGAGTCTCGGCGTCGATGCCCTTTTCGCGTTCGATCTGCTTGATCGCCTCGATGATCTCGCGGTTCAACTCTCACTCCCCGTCTGGTGCGTCGTCCCCCGGGCCGCCGTGGCGGCCGGTGTTGCGGACGTCGTGTGGGTTAACACTTCGTTCCCCCGTCCCGCTCGCATGCGCGCCGGATGTCGGAGAACGCTATTTCAATCGTTCCTGCTGCCGTGTCCATCTGGATGCCGTGTTCGGTAACCGCCTGGAGCGCGCCTTCGTGCGATCGCCGCCTACCGTCCTCGTCGACCCTCACCGCGACCCGACGGCCGCGTGCCTGCTCGAAATGCTCGCGCGTGCGCAGGGCCGGCTCCGGACCCGGAGACCACACCTCGATGCCGTATCGGTCGTTGAGTCCGACCGACTGCAGCGCCCGCGTGACCTGCTCGCAGATACCGTGATCGACACCGGCGGGATGGTCGACGACCACCCGCAGGGTTCCCGAACGGTCGGGGCCGATCAGCGTGACCTCGCGTAGATCGACGTCGGGAAGTTGCTGGTTCAGGCATGCCTCGACTTCGCGCTCGAGCGATTCGCGGACCTGCACCTGCCACCCCCTTTCACGTCGTCGTGCGGACCACCCTTTCGCCGGAAACAAAAAAGAGCGGGCCGTTACGCCCACTCCCTGCCCGTCCGAACGATTCTACGAATGACACAAAAACTCCGGGTGTAGGTTAGCACCGATCCGCCGGTCCGGTCATCCCCCGGGCGCCCCCGAGGCGCCCCCTGAACGCGGTCCGGTGAGCTGATGGCTGTCGAGGATCAGCGTCACCGGTCCGTCGGTGTCGAGGAACACGGACATGTGTGCACCGAACTCCCCCGTCGCCACCGCGAGGCCAAGTTGGCCAAGGCGCGCGGCGTAGGCGTCGACCAGGACGCGGGCCGACCCACCCGGCGCCGCATCGGACCAGGACGGACGGTTCCCACGCCGCACATTCCCGTAGAGGGTGAACTGACTCACGCAGAGCACTGCACCTCCGACGTCGCCGACGGTGCGGTCGAACGGGCGCTCGCCGTGGCCAAAGATCCTGAGGGCGGCGGTCTTGTCCGCCAGGCGCCGTGCGTCGTCGGGCGTGTCGGCATGGGTGACGCCGACCAACGCCACCAACCCCGCGCCGATCTCACCGACCACGCGGCGGTCGACCTCGACCCGGGCGCGGTGCACGCGCTGCAGAACGATCCGCACAACGCGAGATTCTACGGCCGACGTCTAGGATGACGGCATGGCCGGCGAGGCGATGTTGCTCAATGCCCGCATCGGGGCGTACCTCCAGGAACTCGACCTGTCCCCCACGGCGCGCCGCGGTGGCGGCTGGTCGGTCGAGCTGCCGTCGATCAAGCGGGGCGTGATCGGCGTCGGCCTGCGGGCCCACGAGCGCACGGTGCGGCTGGGGACCTTCGTTATGCGTGCACCCGACCGGGACCACGAGGCGGTGTACCGCCGCATGCTCGAACGCAATCTGCAGATGGCCTTCTGGCGTTTCGGGCTCGACCCGGATGGGGATCTGATCCTGGCGGCCCATCTCGAGGCTGCCCGGCTCGTCCCCGAGACGCTCGACACCGTGCTGGGACTCCTCGTGACCTACATCGACGAGACCTATGAGGGTCTTGTGCGCCTCGGGTTTGCGATCCCGTCACACATCAACATCGGTGCGCCGCCGCCCGCCGCCCCGGCCGCCGACGGGCGCTAGCCGAGACCGAGCTGGAAGCACTTGGCCAAGCGGAAATGCCGCTCTGCGAGATCCGTGGCGCCCAGGCGCTCAAGGGCCTTCGCGAGTCCAAAGTGTGCGTACCCGTCCGTGGGCCCGAGGTCGACCGCAGCGGCGAACTCCTCCCGCGCCCGAGCGAAGTCCCGGCATCCCATGTACGCCCGGCCAAGCGCCTCGCGGATCGACGCTTTGTCGGGTTCGAGCCGACGCGCGCGCTGAAACGCCACGGCCGCCTGGTGGAAGTCGCGGGAGCGCAGCAGCTCGTGGCCGCGCGTGAACGCGTCGTACGCCTCGTGCTCGCTCATGAGGGGGGCGCCGTGCGGCCGGGATCGAAGATCGCCAGGGCGGCGTCGAGGACGCGCCGGGCGCAGTCCCGCTTCGGCGCACGCGCCAGGATCTCCTCCCGCTCGCCCGGTCCGATGATGGTGACCGAGTTCTCATCGCTGCCGAAACCGATTCCCGGCGCCGAGATGTCGTTGTAGACGACCAGATCGACCGCCTTGCGCTCGCGCTTGGCCCGGGCCCGCACCAGGCCGGCGGCTCCTGCCTCGGCGGCGAAGCCCACGAGCAACTGCCCCGGCCGGCGATGTGCGGAGAGCTCGACGAGGATGTCGGCGGTCCGCTCCAACGGGATCTCCAGGGCATCCGCCTGGGACTTGTCGATCTTTCCCGCGACGGCGATCACCGGTCGGTAGTCGGCGACCGCGGCGGCCATGATCACGATGTCCGCGTCGCGGTGGTACGCACGGCAGGCGATCAGCATCTCGTGCGCCGTGGGCGTATCGACGTAGACGATGTCCGGGCGGCGTGGGAGATCCACGTTAGCTGCGACCACCGTGACGTCGGCGCCGCGTCGGGACGCCTCATCGGCGAGGGCCCAGGCCATCTTGCCGCTCGAGCGGTTGCCCACGTAGCGTACGGCGTCGATGGGCTCGCGGGTGCCGCCCGCGGTGATGAGGATCGACACGCCGCGCAAGGGGCGATCGGCGGCCACGGTGCGCTCGAGTTCGTCGACGATCACCTCGATTTCTGGGAGGCGCCCCGGTCCCACGTCGCCGTCGGCGAGCAGGCCCACGGCGGGCGGCACGATGTGTGCGCCGCGCCCGGCGAGGGTCGTGAGATTTGCCTGGGTCGCGGGGTGCTGCCACATCTTGGTATTCATGGCCGGGGCGACGACGAGCGGGCCGTCGAAGGCGAGCGCGGTCGTGGTGAGCAGCCCGTCGGCGAACCCCGCGGCGAGCGCGGCGATCGTGTTCGCCGACGCCGGGCAGATCAGGATCGCATCGGCGAAGCGAGCGAAGTCGAGGTGGTCGAATCCCGGCTCGAACTCCTGCCCGAACACGTCGATCCCCACCGGGTGACCGGAGAGCGCCGCGAAGGTCTCGGGGCCGACGAAGCGGGTCGCATTCTTGGTCATCACCACGCGGACGTCGTGCTCGGCGCGCTGGAGCGTGCGCATCAGGTCGACGGACTTGTAGGCGGCGATTCCGCTGCTGACGCCGAGGACGATGTTGGCCATTAGGAGCTCCGTGTCACCGCGTCGACGATACGCGCCATCTCGGCGGTCGCGGCGTCGAGGTCGTCGTTTCTCACCTGGTAATTGAACTCCTGGCTGGCCTCGAGCTCAACCAGACTCTCGGCCAGCCGCACTTGGATGTCGGCCTCCGCCTCGGTGTCGCGGGCGCGCAGTCGGCGCACGAGTTCGTCGCGGGACGGCGGTTCGATGAAGATCGTCACGGCGTCGGGCAACGCATCCCGGAGCGCCCGGGCCCCACGCAACTCAATCTCGAGAACGACCGAGTCGCCGTGGTGCAGATGCCGGTCGACCTCGCTGCGCAGCGTCCCGTAGCGGTTGCCCGCATAGATCACGTGCTCGAGAAAGTCGCCGTCGGCGACGTGCGCGAGGAACTCGTCCTCGGACAGGAAGTGGTACTCGCGCCCGTCTTTCTCGGTGGGGCGCATCGGCCGGGTCGTGGCCGAGATCGCGGTGCGCAGGAACGGGAACCGTTCGTGCATGCGGCGGATCAGCGTGCCTTTCCCCGCCCCCGACGGCCCGGAGACGATGATCACGCGGGCCCGACGCCGGGCGGGATCCGTCGAGCAGGTCAGTGGTCGAGGAGGTCGACCAACTCTGAACGCTGCCGCTCGGAGAGTCCGCCGATGGTCTTGCCCTGGGAGATGCGGCAATGGTTCAAGAACCGCGTGGCCTTGACCTTCCCGTACTTGGGAACCGCAATCAGTATGTCGAACACCTTCGCCGTCTGTACGTACTCCGGCGGGTCGGAGATGACGCTGGCGATCTGCACGTTGCCCTCTTTGAGATCGCGCTTGAGCTGCGCTCGGAGACTGCGGATCTCGTTTGCTCGCCGCAACGCTTCCATCCGCTGATCCAGCGAGCGCTCGGGAGCTTGGGACGTGGACTTGGTCATCGTGCGGCGCGCCTCAACGTCGGTTTCCGGCTCTGGCAGGTGGGGGGACGCAGTCTGGGGTTCCGTCATCCTGCCACAACCGTTGCGCCGTGGCACGTAGGACTTCGGCTTCCCATCGCGTAGGAGAGCAGTTTACCCAACGTGCGCGGTTTTGGGCACCGGCTCGCCACCCGGGCTCGCGCTCAGGCGATGTCCTGAAGGGCGACCGGCTCGACATCGTCGGTTCCGATGGCCTTGGTGGCGGCTTCGGCGGCCTCGATTGTGGTGATGCACGGGATCCCGGCGCGGATGGCTGCATGACGGATGGCCGCGCCGTCGGTGAGGTCTCCCCCACCACTGGGCGTGTTGATGACCATGGCGATCTCGCCCGCGAGAATGGCGTCGGTGATGTTGTCGGCCCCCTCGGAGACCTTGCGCACTTGGGTGACCGGCACCCCGGCGGCAGCCAGGCCGACTGCGGTCCCGCGGGTGGCGCACAACTCGAGGCCGTACGCGGCAAGATCGGCGCCGAGTGCGACGGCACGCGCCTTGTCGGCGTCGCGCGTCGACAGGAACACCCTGCCCGATTTCGGCAGCGGCATCCCCGCCCCGCGCTGGGCCTTGGCGAAGGCGGCCTCAAAGGTGTGCGCCAACCCCATGACCTCGCCGGTGGCGCGCATTTCGGGTCCAAGCAGCGGATCGGATCCGGTAAAGCGAGAGAAGGGCAGCACGGCCTCCTTGACCGCGACGTGCGTGGAGGCGCGCCAGTCCGGCAGTGCGAGATCGGCCAGTTTCTCACCGAGCATGACTCGCAGTGCGTGCCGCACGACCGGTACACCGGTCGCCTTGGCCACGAACGGGACGGTTCGTGATGCGCGCGGGTTGGCCTCGATGACGTACAGCTCGCCGCCGACCAATGCGAACTGGACGTTGATGAGGCCGACGACCCCGAGCTCGAGGGCGATCGCCGCGGTCTGGGCTTCGAGCTCGGCGATAATGCCCGGATCGACCTGCTGGGGCGGCAGCACACACGCCGAGTCGCCGGAGTGGATCCCGGCGGCCTCGACATGCTCCATGACGGCAGCCGTCCAGCACGAGTCGCCGTCGCAGATCGCGTCGACGTCGAATTCCAGCGCCCCTTCAAGGAACCGGTCGACCAAGATCACCCCGTCGGGGCGTTCGCGACGCAGATAGGCGCGGACATCGTCGGGTGAGTCGCAGATCGCCATCGCGCGGCCGCCGAGGACGTACGACGGGCGCACCAGGACCGGGTAGCCGATCTGGGCCGCCGCCGCTTCCACGTCATCGGGGTCATTCGCCACACACCACGGGGGCGCGCGCAGGCCCAAGCGGCTCAGGACGTCGCCGAAGCGCCCTCGGTCCTCGGCCAGGTCGATCGCCTCGGGCGAGGTGCCCAGAATGGGCACGCCGTGGTCGGCGAGCGTCCGGGCCAGCCGGAGCGGCGTCTGGCCGCCCAGTTGGGTGATGACCCCCAGCGGCTGCTCGAGCGCGCAGATGTCCAGGACGCTGTCGATCGTGACCGGCTCCATGTAGAGCCGGTCGCTGACGCCGTGGTCGGTGCTGACAGTCTCGGGATTGCAGTTGACCATGACCGCCGCATACCCAAGCTCGCGGGCACCCGTGACCGCATGCACACAGCAGTAGTCGAACTCGACCCCCTGGCCGATGCGGTTCGGGCCCGACCCCAGCACGATGATGCTCCGCCCGACGGTGTCGGGCGCTTCGCTCTCGGTGTCGAATGCCGCGTAGTAGTAGGGGGTCTGCGCGGCGAACTCCGCTGCGCAGGTGTCGACGGCGTGGTACGTCGGGACCACCCCGAGCGCTCGTCGTCGCTGGCCGACCTCGAGCTCGGTGCTCCCGACCGCGGTCGCAATCATGCGGTCGGTCGCACCCGCCCGGCGGGCCCCTCGCAGCGCGTGGGCATCGAGATCGGCGAGCGGTACGGACAGTTCCCTCTCGGCAGCTGCCAACGCGACGATCTGGTCGCAGAACCACGGATGCACGAGCGAGGCCGCCGAGAGCTGGGCGGTCGTCGCGCCGTGACGGGCGGCCCACAGCATGACGTCGTAGCGATCCCACGTGGCCCGGCCGATCTGCGCGAGGGCCTGATCGCAGGTGTCGGGGATCGCGGGTTTGACATCGAGCTCACGGGCGGACATCGCCTTG
>JADGPG010000010.1 GCA_017882545.1 Thermoleophilia bacterium | reverse complement strand
GGCGATGATGCCCAGTACGCCCAGCGTGCTGGAGGCGTTCTTGGCCTGCGGTGGGCGGAAGGCCTGGACCCCGTTGGCGATGGCTTCGACGCCGGTCAAGGCGCTGCAGCCCGACGCGAACGCGCGCAGAAGGACGATCACGCCGATCGTCGCCGCGGTTCCGGTGGTGATCGGCGACGGTGTCACCGCGTGTGGCAGCGTGCCGGTCGCGGTACGGATGACGCCGAGGATGATCGTGATCGTCATCAGCAGAATGAACCCGTACGTGGGCAGCGCGAACGCCCGCCCGGACTCCCGTAGCCCCCGCAGATTGATGACCGCCAGGAGCGCGAGCGCGACCAGGGAGAGCGGCAGCAACAGCGGCCCCAGCCAGCTGACCGCCGAGGTGACCGCCAGTATGCCGGCTGCGACGGACACGGCCACGGTCAAGACGTAATCGACGAGCAACGACGCCGCGGCGATCAGGCCTGCGACCTCACCAAGCTGGTCGCCGGCGACGACGTAGGCACCACCGCCCTTGGGATATGCGTGGACCGTCTGGCGGTACGAGGCGATCACGATCACCAGCAGCAAGGCGACGGCGATGCTGACCGGGACCACGTACTTGGCAGCCGACGCGGACGCGACGACCAGGACGAGCAGAGCGGCCTCGGTGGCATATGCGACCGACGACAGGGCGTCTGATGCGAAGACGGGCAGCGCGAGCCGCTTCGGCAGGAGCTCATCCTCGAGCGCCCCGGTCGGCAGCGGCACGCCGATGACCGCCCTGCGTACGCGTCCGCGCGTGGGGACGTCATAGATCACGCGCATCCGGCGCCGGAGGCGGCGTGCGCGTGCCTCGTCGGGGGCGTCGGGCGGTGCGGCGTCCCCGGAGCCCGGTGGCGGTACGGGATTCATGGGCGACGCCACCCACTGGTAGGAGTGGGCGGCCCCTGATGCTCCGGCGAGAACGGGGCATGCGTGGCGGGGCGACGTGGGATGTCGGGGCGGATTGCCATGACGTGACCGTGGATGACGCGAGCGATGCGGATCGCGTGTGCGGCAACCGAGCGAACGGGAGTGTACGCCCGGGTGCCGCCGTGTGCGCGAGGGGCCGGCCCTATGCCCGCGTGTTGCCCCAGCGGTCGTCGTGGACCAGCGTCCGCCATGGCCGCCTGAGGTCCTTGAGGCGCGGCGGAAGGCCAACGGGAAACTCGGTCGGGTACCCGATCGGGCTGATCACCGGGATGCGGATCTTGGCGGGGAGCCCGACCAGATCGCGCAGCTGTTGCTCGTTGTACCAGTGGAACACCGTCGGCACCGAGCCGAGTCCCTTGGCCCGCGCGGCCACGAACAGGTTCTCCATCGCGAACGCGACCGAAATGTCGTCGGCGAGGGCCTCCTTGTCGCGGTCCTCGGGCGGGAAGACGTCGCGGGGGACGACCAGGCCGAGTACCCACACCGGGACGTGCCGATATGAGCCGAGCACCTCGTTGGCGTAGTCGATGCCCCACTGGGCGTGGTCGTCGGGCGAGGTGCCGGGCTGCGCGGGGCGCACCGAGGCGAAGTAGGCGCCACCGCCGGCGATCACGATCTCCGCGAGGGCGGCGCGCTGCGACGCGTCGCGGACGACCAGCAGACTCCAGGCCTGGGCCATGCCGCCGGTCGGGGCGAGCAGTGCCAACCGCAACAACTGATCAAGGTCGGCGTCGTCTACCGGTGTGTCGGTGAAGCTGCGCACGCTTCGGCGCAGGCGAATCGCCTCAAGGGTGTCCATATCGGCTCCTTCGTCCAGCGAAAAGGTTGGGGGGCGACCTGGTCAGCCGGCCGGGCGTCGCCCGATCGGGCCCATCATATGTGCCGGACCGCGGGCTATGCGCCGACGACGGCCCCGGTGGGCGCAGCGTCCGGGCTGAGGGGCGTCCCGGCGGCGGCGTGCGCGTCACCGAGACGTGCGATCGCCTGCTCGCGGCTGATGGGATCCTGGCCGCGCTCCTTCTTCCAGATGACGAACCCGCAACCCGGGTTCTTGCGGCTCTTCCAGCTCGTGCAGCCGTAGGCGCGGGAGTTCTCGACGATCTGGCCCCCACAGCCCGGGGTCGGGCACGGCCCGATCGGCTCCTTGGCCGCGGCCTGGGCCGCGTTGGTCTCACCGCGGGCGACCATCTGGCGGGCGGCCTCGACGTCGACCTCGGCTTGGCCGCGGGCCTTCTTCCAGATGACGAAGCCGCACCCGGTCTCGGACCGGCTCTTCCAGCTCGTGCAGCCGAAGCTCTTGGAACGCTCGATGATGTCGCCGCCGCACCCCGGCGTCGGGCATGGTCCGAGGATCTCGCGCTCGACGACCAGGTCCTTGCTCGATTCGCCGGCGTGGATGTGCGCGAGGGCCTCGTCCAACGTCAACGTCTTGCCATTCTGGGTCTTCCAGAGGGTGTACCCGCAGCCGGGATCGTCCTTGCCCTTGTAGCTGTTGCAGCCGTAGCTCTTGGGGTATTCGACGATGTGTCCCTCGCAGCCCGGGGTGGGGCACGGCGCGAGCACGCGCCGCTCAACCCGGAGGTCGGCGCGCTCCTTGTCGGCGAACCATTCCACGATGTCGCGCGTGAACTGCTCCACGTCGTTGTGGAACGCGTCGTGGTCGTCGCTGCCGCGCTCGATGCTGTTGAGCCGCTGCTCCCAGCGGCCGGTGAGCTCGGGCTTGGTCAGGGCATGGTCGCCGAGCATCGTGATCAGGCCGACGGCCTTTTCGGTGGCGCGCAGCTGGCGTCCGTCGCGCTCGACGTACCCCGCGGTGATCAGGCGTTCGATCGTATCGGCTCGGGTCGCCGGCGTCCCGAGGCCGGCGTCCTTCATTGCTTCGGCCGCTTCGTCGTCGTCGACGAGCTTGCCGGCCGTCTCCATTGCCTGGAGCAGCGTGCCGTCCGAATAGCGCCCGGGCGGCTTGGTCGTCTTGGCGAGGGTCTGTGCCTCAGTGCAGGTGACGGCCTGCTCGGCCTGCAGCGGCGGGAGTGCCTGATCGCTGTCGGTGTCGGCCCCCTCGGGCGTGTCGCTGCGATCGTCGCTGCGGGTCTTGGGCCCCTGGTAGACGGCTTCCCAACCGGCGTCGATCATGACCCGGCCCCGGCTGCGGAACAGATGGCCTTCGCACTCCGTCTCGACCACGGTGCGCTCGTACTTCGCCGCCGGATGGAAGACCGCGAGGAACCGCCGGGCCACCAGATCGTAGATACGGCGCTCGTCGCGCGAGAGTCCGCCGAGGTCGTGATCACCTTCGGTCGGAATGATCGCGTGGTGGTCGGTGACCTTCTTGTCGTCGACGACCCGCTTGAGCGGGAGCTTGTCGAGGCCGAGGACGTACCGGGCCGCGTCGGCGTATTCGGGCGCCGCCGCGCCGACGGCCCGGGCGATCGACTTGAGCTGGCCGATCATGTCCCCGGAGACGTAGCGGGAGTTGGTGCGCGGGTAGGTCAGCAGCTTGTGCTGGTCGTAGAGGGCCTGAGCGGTGGCGAGTGTGCGGGTCGCCGAGAATCCGAAGCGGCTGTTGGCCTCCCGTTGCAGCGAGGTGAGGTCGAACAGCAGCTTCGGCTGCACGACCTGCGGCTTAGTCTCGACGGATGCGACCCGTGCGGGCTTGCCCGACACGGCGTCGGCGATGGTCTCGGCATCCTGCGCGGTCGCCAGGCGGTCCACCGACTTCTGGTGCCACTTGCCGACGTAGTTCGCGCCGTCGGCGGTCGCGAACGTCCCGTCCACCTCCCAGTAGTCGACCGGGACGAAGGCCTGGATCTCGAGGTCGCGCCGGACGATCATCGCCAGCGTCGGGGTCTGGACCCGGCCGAGGCGGAGCACGTTGCGCACGGACCCGGCCTTGGTGGTGGCGGCGCGGGTGGCATTCATGCCGACCAGCCAGTCCGCCTCGCTGCGCGCGCGCGCAGCCTCCTCGAGCGGGCGCATCTGGTCGTCGTCGCGCAGGTGCGCGAAGGCATCGGTGATCGCCTTCTGGGTCATCGAGCTGAACCACGCGCGCTTGACCGGCTTTGCGCGCGCCGCCTTCGATGCGGTCTGCAGGATGAGCTTGAAGATCAATTCGCCTTCGCGCCCGGAGTCGCAGGCGTTGACGATGAGGTCGGTCGTGGCGGCGCCCATGAGCTTGTGTAGCGCCCGCAGCTGGGTTTGGGCGCGCGCGTCGCGCGGCTTGTACCGGAACTCCTCAGGGAGAATCGGGAGATCCTCGTAGCGCCACTTCTTGAACCTGGCGTCGTATTCGTCCGGGTCAACCTGCTCCAGCAGGTGGCCGACGGCGAACGCAACGACGCCGTCCGGACCCTCGAAAAAGTCGCCCGCCTTCTTGGCCTTGCGGCCGTAGAGGGCGTTGGCGACGTCGCGGGCGACGGATGGCTTTTCACAGATGATCAGCATGCGACTCATGGGCGGCGAGGTTAGCACTGCGCCTCGCCGGCGCGCCGGATGCCGGTCCGCGGACCGCCGATCCGCGGTCAGCCGAAGAAGACCTCGGCGTCGGCGAACAACTCGGGCGAGACGGTCTTGAGGGTGCCGACCGCCTCGTCGATGGGGACGTCGATGATGTCTGCTCCACGGAGCGCCGCCATACGCCCGAATCGCCCCTCGGCGACCATGCGGGATGCGTGGATCCCGTAGCGGGTGGCGAGGGCCCGGTCATACGCGGTCGGGGTGCCGCCACGCTGCACGTGCCCCAGGACCACGGCGCGCGCTTCCTTCCCGGTCGCGTCCGCGATGTAACGGGCGAGCCGATCGCCGACGCCGACTGCGGCAAGGGCCTCGTGTCCGAACTCGTCGCGCGGACCCGCGGCCACCGTGTCGCCGAGTTGGACGCCCTCGCTGACCACGACGATTCCGAAATGTTGCCCGCGGGCCTCGCGTTGACTCAGGTACTCCACGACACGGGCCGGGTCTGCGGGGATTTCCGGCACAAGGATCGCGTCGGCACCGCCGGCAAGGCCGGCCTCAAGGGCGATCCATCCAGCGTGCCGGCCCATGACCTCGACGACGAGCACGCGGTCGTGCGACTCCGCGGTCGTCGTGAGCCGGTCAATGGCGTCGACCGCGATCTGCACCGCGGTCCAGAATCCGAACGTGTAGTCCGTGCCCGACAGATCGTTGTCGATCGTCGTGGGGACCCCGACCGTCTTGACGCCGAAGTCGTGGTAGAGGCGGTTGGCCACCCCGAGGGTGTCCTCGCCGCCGATGGCGATCAGCGCATCCAGACCGAGGGCGGCCATGTTGTCAGCCGCGGCCTGGCCGCCGCCGTCGTGGCCGTACGGGTTGGTTCGCGAGCTGCCGAGGATCGTCCCGCCCCTGCTGACCAGCCCGCGCACGACATCGAGATCGAGGGGCGTGGTCTCACCGTCGAGCAAACCCCGCCACCCGTAGCGCAGGCCGACGAACTCATGCCCGAATTGGGTGTGGCCGGTACGCACGACTGCGCGGATCACCGCGTTGAGCCCGGGGCAGTCGCCACCACCGGTAAGTACTCCGACATTCATGGCGCTGATGCTAGCTTCCCACGGGACGACGACGTCCGGACGGGGAAGATGTTGCACCGATTGTCATGGGGCGCCACGCGTGACAAAGGCGACGGCGGGCGCGTGCAGCGCGGCGCAGGCGGCGTCGTGTTTGCGATGGTCGAGGATCGGCTCTGTGTGGCCGCGGTCCGTCCCGCGCGTCATCCGGACGGTGCATGGTGCCTGCCCAAGGGGAAGATCGAGGGCGCGGAGTCGCCCCTCGGTGCCGCCCTGCGTGAGGTGCGTGAGGAAACCGGCCTGATCTGCGAGGTGCTCGAACCGCTCGGGGAGCTCACCTTTGACGTCGTCCGCGACGGGGTCACCGTCACCAAGCGGACGTCCTACTGGCTGATGGCGACGATGGGCGGTGCGCCGCCGGTGCCCGTCCCGGGGGCATCCGCTGAGATCGTGGCGGCCGCCTGGCGTCCGGTAGACGGCCCCGATCCCGCCCTCACCCACCCGGACGAGGGACGCTTCCTGGCAGGTGTGGTCATCCGGCTGCAGACGGAGGCCGGCGAGTACTGACGGCCCCGCTCCGGGGTCAGCTGTCGGTGCGAAACAGTGCGAGTGCGAGCACCGGGCATTGGGCGACGGCCCGCTCCGCGTGTTTCATCAGGGGGCCCGGTATCGGCGCCGGGTCGATGAGGGGGTAACCCCATTCGTCGAGGGTGATGCGCTCGGGGAACAATTCCGCGCAGAGCCCGTGGGCGTCGCAGCGGATCCAGTCGACGCGGAGTTGGTCGCTCATCGTGTCCTTCCTGCGGTCGGTCGGGCCGGAATCGGCAAGACCGCCGTCCCGTTGCCGGTGCACTTGCGGTCGACGGTGTGGCGTCGGACCTCGTCGGCGAAGACCGACAGCGCGCTGGCGACGAGGCGCGCGCTTCCGTCCGGATGCCGGCAGGCGCCGCGGCCGGTCACAAGGCCGATCCAGCGGTCGATATCCTCGAGCTGGCGTCCGTCGCCGCGGGCCAGGCGCTCCATGCCGCCGGCGATCGCATCCAGGCCGTGGATGCACGGCCCGCACTGGCCGGCCGATTCCCCGGCCAGGTACCGTGCGACCCGCGCGGTTTCGGCGAGCCCGCAGACGTTGGCGGGCAGCGCGATGATCGCCCGGGCGCCAAGCCCGGCGCCGAGCGGTGCCAGGTCGGCGTTGGACAGGCGCATGCCGATCGCGTCGCCCGCATCGACCCAGGTCCCGAAATACCCGCCGATCAGGTATGCGCGGATCGGCTCCGACAGGCCTCCGGCCGCCGCCAGGAGGTCGTCGATGCTCGCGCCGAGCGGCACCTCGTACACGCCCGGGTGGGAGACTGCGCCCTGGAGCGTCACCAGCGCCGAGCCGGGCTCGGCGTCCGTGCCTAGCCCACGGAACCACGTCGCCCCGTGGCGGGCGATGAGTGCCAGGTGGGCGGCGGTCTCAGCGTTTTGGACGAGGGTGGGGGCCCCGTTGACCCCCTTCTCGAAGGGGCGCGGCGGAGCGGCGGTCGGCTTGCCCGGCCCCCCGTTGACCGCATTGATCAACGCCCGCTCCTCGCCGATGACAAACCCGTCGGGCACCGTCTCGAGCGAGATCTTGAGACGACCGTCGATCCCCGCGGATTCCCGCTGGGCAAGCGCCTTGTCCAGCGCCTGGAACTCGCGTCGGGAGCTTTCCTCGACCGCCACGATCGCTTCGCTGGCCCCGACGACCGCCGCGCAGACGGCGGCACCGTCGAGAATCAGGTGCGGAGCGCCGCGAAGCAGGACGTGATCCTTGCGGCTGGGCGGCTCGCCTTCGGTCGCGTTGATCAACACGATCGGGCGTCCGCGCTGGGCAAGGACGGCGTCCATCTTGCGGGCAGCGGGAAAGTTCGCGCCACCGCGTCCGCCGAGTCCGCTGGCACGGATCGCCTCACGGAGCGCGTCGTCGGGTCGTCCGGGCTCGGCCGTGACCGGTAGCGGTCCATGCTGGGCAAGATGGCGGTCAAGCGCGACAAGCCCCTCGGGGGACTCGAGTCCTGCGAGCAGGCGCGGCAGCGTCGTGGGCAAGGGTGATGGGGTCGGCATGGATCCTCCGGGGTCAGCGCGCCTGAAGCTGACCGGACACGGTGCCGGCGTTCAGATCGATTTGCAGATTGAGCGTCACCAGCAGGTCCGCGGGTGTCGTAGCGGTCGTCGTCAGGCTGAGCGGCACCTGGTTGCCGTTCAGGTTGATGACAGTGCCGCGATACAGGGTCGGGTTCGACGGCGGGCCGTAGGTCGCCGAGCTCGTCGTGAGCGCGTCCAGACCTTGTCCGGTGCTCGACGGTCCGGTCAGGACCACCTTCACCCTGCCGCTGGCGGTGCCCGACGTCGTCGCCTGGATGGTGACCGTCGAATTGCCGGACCCGTCCGGCGAGGTCTGGGAGATCGATCCGCTGAGGTTTGCCGTGTACGGCGGCGCAGGCATCGTGTCGGCCCGTGCCGTCGTGGTGGCCGAGGCCGTCGGGGAGCCGCGACGCCCAGCGATCAGGCGTGTCGGCGTCCCGGCCTTTGCCGCCCAGCCCTTGGCGAGCGGACCGCTCGTTGCCCACGCAGCGAGCAGGAGCGGTACCGCGATCACCAAGGCGGCGCCCGCGACCGCGATCGGCGGCCGATCGGTACGGACCTGCCACAGCCGGGCGAGGATCGCGATACCGACCAGCCCGACGCATCCGGCCACCACCGCCAGCAGCCAGTGCTGGGAGGCGTCTGACCCGGTGCCCAGGGCGTGCACGACGGTGATCGGGAAGCAGGCG
>JADGPG010000070.1 GCA_017882545.1 Thermoleophilia bacterium | reverse complement strand
GGTTTGTCGACACCTTGCCCAAGACCCCGACCGAGCGTGTCCAGAAGGTGAAGCTGCGCGATGAGGGCATCACCCCCGACACATTCGACCGTGAGGCGGCGGGCATCGTGGTGAAGCGTTAGGAGCGGCAGTGGCCGAGATCTCGCGCTACGGCGCCTATCTTCCGAAGTACCGCGTCGCGCTCGGGGAGGTCCAGAAGTTCTTCGGACGCCCCGGACGCCCGCGCGCCAAGACCCTGTCGATCCCGGCGATGGATGAAGATGCGCTGACGATGGCCTATGAGGCCGCCGATCAGGCGCTGGGAGATGAGCGCGCCCCCGGCGCGCTCATCGCCGTGACGATGTCGCCGCCGTTCGGCTTGCGCAAGGTCTCGGCCACCCTCATCCAGGCGCTCGGCCTGTCCGACTCCACCGTCGGGTACGACCTCTCGGGTCACCCCGGAAGCCTCACCGACGCCTTCGCGTTGGCGGAGGCCTTGGTGGCCTCGGCGGGGTCGGTGCTCGTTGTCGTCTCCGACTACGTGGTCAGTTTCGAGGAGCGCGTCTGCGACACCCTCGCCGCCGGCGGGGCCGCGGCGTTCCTGGTGACGGAGTCCGGTGGGTTCGCGAGGCTGGGCGACGTTGCCCGAGCCTCGGACGAGGTATATGACGTGTGGTTCCTGGCCCGCGAGCGCGAGCCCCGGTATCGCATGGAGGTCCTGTTCGAGACCACGCCGAAGGTGATGGGCGCGGCCGTCAAGGGTCTCGAGAAGGCGACCGGCACGGCGACGGGCGACTATGCCAGCGTCGCGGCCAGCCAGCCGCATCCGCAGGTGCTGCGGGGTCTGGGCAAGGCCGGCATCGCCGGGGAGCAGATCGCCGGGACAAGCTTTGTGGGTGAGATCGGCAACCTTGGGACGGCGTCGCTCGGCGTCGCGCTTGCGCTCAGCTTCGACGCCGCGAGCGCCGGCGACAGGGTACTGGCCCTCAGCTACGGCGCCGGCGAGGCCGTTGCGCAGTCGATCGAGATCATCGCGGCGCCGCCCGCGATCGGGATCGCCGAGAAGATCGCCGGAGAGGCGATCGATCTCTCGACGTACTACCTTTGGACTCGCGGCCGCCAAGCCGAACCGCACTAGGAGAAGCTTCAATGCGCGTTGGTGTTCTGGGGATCGGCAAGACCCCGCACAAGATTCAGCACTCGAAGAGCCTTCGCGATCTGATCGTCGAAGCCGGTCGCGGTGCCTTTTCGGACGCCGGAATTTCGCCGTCCGACATTCAGATGCTGTACGTGGGCAACGTGGGTTCGGTGGGATTCAACTACGAGAACTCGACCGGGCTCATGGCTGCGCACCACCTTGGCGTGGTGCCGGCCGGCGCCGTGCGCGTCGAGGCGGCTTGCGGCACCGGCGCGTGGGCGCTGCACCTCGGTGTGGTCGCGATCGCGTCCGGCCTCTACGACACCGTGATGGTGGTCGGGGCCGAGAAGATGAACGATCTGGCGACGGTGGAGGCAACCTCGATCATCGCCCAGGCGGCGGACTCCAAGGAGGAGTACTTCTCCGGGCTGACGTTTCCGTCGGGGGTCGCGCTGACCGCACGCAAGTACATGCAGGTCTACGGTCTGACCGAGGAAGACCTTGCCCACACGGCGGTGAAGAACCACCACTACGGCGCGCGCAACCCGTATGCGCACCTGCGCTTCGAGTGCACGGTGGAAGAGGTCATGAAGTCGGCGAAGGTCGCCGATCCGCTCAAGCTCTTCGAAGTCTGTCCGATGACCGACGCCGGGTCGGCACTCATTCTCTGTCGGGAAGAGATCCTGCGCGATCAGCCCGACAGGCCGCAGGTCTACATCACCGCCAGCCAGATGGCGACGGGCACGTGGTATGCGTCGACGGACACATTGGATGACGCGTACCGGCTCTTCAACGAGCCCGCTACGCGGGCCTACGCGATGGCCGGCATCACCGCAGACGATGTCGACGTAGCCGAGATCTACAACTCGTTCGCCATCCAGGAGCCCCTGGGGATCGAAGGGCTGGGCTTCGCCGCTCCCGGCGAAGGCTGGAAGGGCGCCGCGGACGGCTCGACGTGGATCGACGGCAAGGTGGCCGTCAACCTGTCCGGGGGCCTTCTTTGCAAAGGGCACCCGCTCGGCGCGACCGGCGCCACCCAGGCCGTCGACATCATCGAGCAGCTGCGCGGCACGGCGCCGGAGGGCATCCAGGCCGAGGACCCCGAGATCGGTATCACCGCATGCCGCGGCGGCCCGGGCGCAGTCGGCGCCATCCACCTGTACCAGCGCATCGAAGGAGAGTAAGGGTGACCGTCTCCGCTATCGAATTCTCGCGGCTCGGCCCCCCGAAGCTGCGCCTGTACGGAATGCGCTGCAGCAAGTGCGAGGGCATCAGCCCCTGGTGGGAGCAGTTCCACTGCTACAAGTGCGGCAACGACGAGCTGACTGAGGTGTTTCTCAAGGGCACGGGCACCCTGACGAACTACACCGTCGTGTACTACCCGCCGCGTGATTTCCTCGGTCAGGAGCCGTATGTCGTCGGCCACATCACCATGGACGAGGACGTACTGCTGCCCGCGCCGGTGGTTGACACCGCGTTGGAGGATGTACAGGTCGGGACGCGCGTCAAGGCGACCCTGCGACGGATGAAGCTCGGCCACGAGGGCGACATCTACTACAGCCAGAAGTTCGTCGTCGATCCCGACGCGTCGTAGGGCCTGCTACGCCGGGGCGGACGCCCCGGCGTGATCGTCGATCATGCGGTCGGCAAGCGCCTCGACGATCGGGGCGCCGGCGGACCGGATCACGACCCGCGCGTAGCGGTCATATTGGGTCGGTGTCTGGCCGATCATCGCCAGCGGCACGCCCCGTGTCAGCGGCACCGACGGCAGCAGCGACAGCGGAATTGTCCGCAAGGCACTGTCGATCGCAATGAAGGCGTCGGCGTTCGCCGCGAGCTCCCACGCCCGCGTGACACCCTCGTCGGCGAGCGGCTCTCCCCACAGCGTCCCGGAGGGGCGCAGCGGATACCCGCAATCGGGCGCGGTGCAGCGCGGAACGCCGTCGTCGGCCGCCGCGAGGAACGCGCCGACCTCAGGCAGCCCGTAGCGCTCGCCACAGCGCTCGCACTTGGCCGTCAAGACATTCCCGTGCATCTCGATGACGTCCGTCGCCCCTGCCTTGGCGTGCAGGTGGTCGGCCGACTGGGCGATGATCGTCGCGATGACCCCGGCCCGTTGCAGCCGGGCAAGCGCGACGTGTGCCGGCGACGGCTCGCGCGCCGAGATCTCCATGGCCGCCGCGTAGTAGTAGGCCCAGAAGCGGCCGGGGTCGACGAGCAGCGTTTCGAGGCTGGCGTGGTCGGCCCAATCGCTTTGGCCCGCGTTGATCTCAAGGTCGTCGTCACGCCCAAAGCCGAGTCCGGTCAGCACGACCGCCTGGTCGGCGTGGGCCAGCAGATCCTGGAGGGCCGCGATCTCGGTGGCGAAGTCCATTCCGCTGAGCCTAGCGGTGGCGGTTACGGATTTTGGGCACACCACCTCGCCGGTGATTCCGGCCTCGCGGGTCAGGCCCGGGCACCGGGGGGTCGATACCTGTCGTAGTCCCGTGTGGCTCCGCCAGGTCGCAGCCGAAGAAGGGCGCACCCTTGATCGACCTCACCCACGATCAGCGGATCGTCGGCAGCGACGCTCCACCTGGGCCATTCGGCGGTATGCACATCAGCTACGACGTGCCGCCGCCGAGTCCGCGGGGCCGGTACATCTCGATCCAGTGGAAGTTCGCACTGGCGGTGGCGTTCGCGTTCGCATGGCTCGGAATCTCGATCTGGCTCTCGATCCCGTGGATCGAGGGGCTCGCGACCGTCATTCCGCTTCCGGCCGCGATCATGGTCGTCGCCATGCTCGCCTTCCTGCCCGGATTCGTGATCGCGCTGCTGACCGGGGGGCTGCTCTTGGACCGCCAGCCGCCGCTCACGGTGGCCTCGCCCCGGGCTGCGGTGACCGTGCTGATCGCTGCTCGAAACGAAGAGGCGGTCATCGGCGAGACAATCGGCTCGCTGGCCCGCCAGGACTACGAGGGCAAACTGCGGGTCGTCCTGATCGACAACGGGTCCGTCGATCGCACCAGCGCGGTGGCCCACACCGCGGCCGCCGTCAGCGGGCTCGACCTCGAGGTCCTGCACGAGGCAACCGCGGGAAAGAACTTCGCGCTGAACCGTGGGCTCGAACACGTCGGGACGGAGCTGCTGATCACCGTCGACGCGGACACGCTGCTCCAGTGTTCGGCGATCCGCCTGCTGATCGCGCGACTCGAGTCCTCGCCCCCCGATGTCCGCGCCGTGGCGGGCGCAGTCCTGGTGCGCAACAGCCGTGCGACGTTCTGGAGCCGCCTCCAGGCCTGGGACTACTTCCTCGCGATCGCCTCGGTGAAACGTATGCAGGGCCTGTTCCAGACGACGCTCGTGGCCCAAGGTGCCTTCAGCCTCTACCGAACTGACGCACTGCGGGAGGTGGACGGTTGGCCGGACGCCATTGGCGAGGACATCGTCCTGACGTGGCGCCTGATGGAGAAGGGTGCCCGCGTCTACTTCGAACCGCTTGCGATCGCCTTCACTAGCGCGCCGGAGACGTTCCGAGCATTCTCGCGCCAGCGCGCGCGCTGGGCACGAGGGATGATCGAGGGCCTTCGGACGATCCCGCCGTGGCGCCATCAGGGCGGGATTGCCAAGGTCCTGACCGGAATCGATCTGGTCATCCCACTGCTCGACACGTCCTACATGTGCCTGTGGGTGCCGGGCATGATCCTGGCGTGCTTCGGGCATTTCTGGGTCGTGGGGCCGATGACGATTGCCGTGGTCCCGCTGACCATGTTGGTCTACGGATTGCTGTTTCACTTCCAGACCAAGCATGTCTTCACGCCGCTGCGCCTCCGGGTGCGCCGGGACGTCACCGGGCTGATCCTGTTCATCTTCGTCTACCAGTTCTTCATGTCGCTGTTCTCGATCACCGGATACGTGCAGGAGTTGACGAAGCGATCGCGCAGCTGGAAGTAATCAGTTCCGGCTCAGGATCCAGCAGTTCCAGCCGTCCAGGGAGGTCGGTGCCGACCCGGTAAAACCCGCCGCCGCGTATGCGGCGGCCGTCGGTGCCGAGTCGACGCTCCGGACCCCGGAGACCACGATCGTGCGGGCGCCCGCGGGGAGCACCCTAAGGATTTCGGCGTGGGCGATGGGCGGAACGTTGGCCAGAAACGTCGGTGCGCGCGCGGACGCCAGAACCCGGGTGAGGGGCGCCTGCACGATCGTGATCGGATAGCGCGGGTGTGCGTGGGCAAGCGATGCCGTCGCGTGCGCCACCGCGCGCGGATCGACGTCGAGCGCCACGACCGGTCCGCGCAGCATGGCCCAGGCTTGGCTGAGCAGGCCGGAGCCGCAGCCGACGTCGATGGCGGGCTCGTCGTTTAGAACCTCGATCGCCGACAGGCACATCAGCGTCGTGGGATGTGGCCACGCGCCGAAGCCCTCGCCGGGCACCTGCACGAGCTCCCGGAAGCCCGTCGGTGGAGGCAGGTGGTCGGGCGACCGCAGGTACCAGGCCCCCACCGTCAGCGACGGAGGGTCCGGCCAACCAGGTGGGCTCGCCAGCGGGGCCATCGGCAGCCGGCACTCGGCGATGCCCCGCCGCGCCAGTTCGGGTGCGGCACGCGGCGCACAGGCGACACCCCCTGAGACGGTGTCGACGGGCTGCATCAGCGCGATTGCCGCGAATTCCGCGGCGACGTCGTCCCGGTGGCCGCGGACGAGCAGCCCCGCCGGCAGCGGATCGTTAAAGTCCACGGCCATGACCGGGTCGCTGGCACGGCGGGTTGCAGAGGCCGGGCGCGCGCAGCCGGAGGTCGCCGCGCTGACGCTCGATGAGCGGCTGGTGCGCGTCGCCCGGAGCCGGGAACGGCTTGCCGCGGCCGGTGCCGAGGTCGTCGCGGACGCGGTCCGCGACGCCGGGATGCCCCGCAAGTTTGCCGAGCGCGAGCTGCGGTCGGCGCTGCTGCTCCTCGAGGCGCTCGCGGTGTTCGCGGATGCCTTGCGTCCGCGCCGTGTCCCTGCGGTCTCGGGCTCCACGACGTTGGAGTGGCATCCCTTCGGTGTGGTGCTCGGCCTGCACTCGGCCAATTCGCCGATCTGGGTGCCGACCGTCGTCAGCATGTCGGCGCTGCTTGCCGGAAACGGTGTGGTCTGCCGACCTTCGCGGCGGGTGTCCCGGACGACCAACGGCGTCCTGTCGTCGTTGGCGGACCCCTGGCCCGTCGGCGCGCTGCAGGTCATCGACTGCGATCGCGACGGCGTCGCCGGGCTGTTGACGGACCCCGGCATCGACGCGATCGTCGCCCACGCCTCCACGGCGACGTGTGTTCGGCATCTCGGGATCCTGGCCGACGCGTATGCGCGCGGCACAGTGATGCGGCCGTATATCCCGGAGGCGTCGGGGAACGACGCGCTGATCGTCCTGCCCGGTGCCGATCTTGCTGCCGCGGCCCGGGCGATCACCCTCGGCGCCTTCTCCAACGCCGGCCAGCTCTGCTTTTCGGCCAAACGCATCCTGGTCCATGACGCGCTCTGGCCCCGGCTGCAACCCATGCTGGTCGCGGAGGCAACGCGGATCGTGGTTGGAGACCCAGATGATCCGGCGACCGATCTCGCCGCCGGTCTCGCCGCCGATCAGACCGTCGCCGAGGCGGCCTGCGCCGCCGCGCTTGCCGCCGGGGGTGAACTGGTGGTCGGCCGGTCCCCACGGCCCGGCGAGGCGGTGCCGAGGTTGGTGCTGCTGCCGCGGGCGCGGCTGGGCGAGCTGGAACTCTGGCGGACCGAGATCTTCGCTCCGATCCGGGGAGTTGTCCGGGTGACGGACGCCCGGGACGCGACGGACCTCGCCGCCGACACCCGCTTCGGTATTGGGGTCTCGGTGTTCGGCGGGCGCGCGGAGGATCACGCGCACATCGGTCGGACCCTTCGGGTCGGTCGCATCTTGATCAATGAGAGCCCTCTCTATCAGGATCCTCATCTCGTGGTGGGCGGCGTGCGGGACAGCGGCTTTGGCGGGGCCCGCCCGAAACTCGAGCAGCTCGCCTACGCCCGGCGCGTGCACACTGCCTAGATGCCGTCGATGCCGGCGTCATCCACGGGAACGGCCTCGACACTCCGGATCCGCCATGAGGGTTGGTAGGCGCGCATCATCTGAATCTCCTGCTGGGCGAGACGGCGGGCGCCGGCGGCGTTGGCCGCCCAGAGGTCGAGCTCGTGGACATCGTTCCGCTCAAAGTGGTCGTCGAAGGACTCCCACTGGGCAAAGGTCACGCGGTAGCACTTGGTGCCCGGGGCCTTCGGTGTCAGCGGGCGCAGCAGCCCCAGTGACCACACCGACGACTCCCCACTGCGGCGCGTCTTCTCGCGTCGTTCGGTCAGCGCCTGCTCTGCGACGCGACGTGCGTGGTCGAGGTCGGGCGCCTCGAGCACGAGCCGCCCCGCGATCCGCGCCCGGGACGAATCTCGGGCGCGGCGCAGGAACGTGACCTCCCACGCCGGAGCAGGCGCCGTCGTCATCCGGTCGTCGTCACGATGACGTTGGTCGCGATGACAAGGCGCGCCGCGTCGGGACTAGACCGCGTCGGATTTCGCGATCGTGATACTCCGCACGGTCTGGTCGGCGACCGGCCGGTCGCCTCTGGCGGTCGGCGTCCCCTCGATCGCGTCGACGACATCCATGCCAGCGATCACTTCACCGAACCCGGTGTGCGCGCCGTCGAGGTGGGGGGTGGCCGGCGCGGTCACGATGAAGAACTGGCTGCCGTTGGTGTTGGGTCCGGCGTTCGCCATCGCCAGGACGCCACGCACCAGCTTGCGCTCGTTGAACTCGTCCTCGAACTGGTATCCGGGCGTTCCGCGGCCGTCGCCGCGCGGACATCCGCCCTGGACCATGAATCCGGGGATGACGCGGTGGAAGACCGTCCCGTCGTAGAAGCCGGACTCGGCCAGACCGACGAAGCTGCCCACCGTCTGGGGTGCGAGGTCGGGCCACAAGGCGATTTCGATGACGCCGGAATCTGTCTCGATCGACGCAACGTACTTTGCGGACGGGTCCGCGGGCGGCGGAAGGCTAGGCACGAGAAGGTCTCCGGGTGGGATTCGGTGATGTGACACCCAAAGACTAGTACTCGGGAGCGGTGACGGTGCGCACTATGCCGCGGCCCACCCACCCGGCTGTTCGTCAGCGCGCGCGGGTGCCCGATCCTCCCCGGAACGCGGCCGACAGCCGTTCGGCAAGGGCGATCACGGCGAGGTGCGTGTTGGCCGACGGGATGCGTGGGATCACCGAGGCGTCGAAGCAGTACACACCGCCGAGTCCGAGCACCCGACCGTCCGCGTCGACGACCGCGGTCGGGTCGTCCGCGCGCCCCATCCGCAGCGACCCGACGACATGGTGAAAGGTCTCGACCGTTCGCAGGGCGTGGTCCGGATCGTCCTGGTTCGGCCACGGCACCATGACGTCGGCCAGCGGTGCCGTCGCGGCGACCCGCATCAGCTCCTCGCCTCCGACAACCGACAGTGTCCGGTCGCCGTCGTCCTCGAGCCATCCCATCCGGAGGACCGGCTGCAGGCGCGGGTCGCGTCCCTGCAGGCGGATCGTTCCGGTGCGTCCGCGGGCGTCGGCGACCTGGAGGTTGAATTCGGTGAAGCGGTGGCCGGCGGTGTCCTGACCGACGTACGGCATCACCTGGAACAGGCGCGGATCGCCACCGACCTCGCCGTACGCCGTCAGCAGCACTTGAATCCAGGGGTGCGGCCACGCCGGGATCGGCGTGTCGATCCAGAACCGGTAGGAGACCTTCGGATGGTCCTGCATTCCGTTGCCGACGCCGCCGAGCTCGTGGACGAGCGGGATGCCGTGCGGGGTGAGCGCCTCCGCCGGGCCGACCCCTGAGCGCATCAGCAGCGCCGGGCTGGCGTACGTCCCCAGCGCGACGATGACGTGGTCGGCGTCGATCGCGATCTGCGACCCGTCTGCGGCCAGTGCCTCGACGCCGACGGCCGTCTGCCCGGAAAACCGGATCCGGTCGCAGGTCACGCCGGAGACCAGGGTCAGGTTCGGGCGCGTGAGGGCCGGGTCAAGATAGTGGTCGGCCGGGGTCTGGCGGATCCCGTCGAGCATGTTGAACGGGGTCGGGCCGACGCCGGCGGCGTCCGGTGCGTTGTGGTCGTCGGTCCATCGGTGGCCCGCCCGCAGCGCCGCCTCGGCGAACCGCTCGAACAGCGGATACCAGTCGTCGCGCGGGTAGCGGGTGATCGGGATCGGCCCGCTGTCGCCGTGGTAGTCGCGGTCGCCGAACTGGACGTCTCGCTCGATGGCGCGGAACCATGGTAGCCAGCTCGTCCAGTCGTACCCGTCGACGTAGTCGTTCCACTCGTCGTAGTGTTCGGGCAACCCCCGCAGCGCGATCGTGGCGTTCGTGACCGACGATCCGCCGACCACCCGTCCCCGCGGCACGTGCACCAGGCGGGGCGACGCCCCGGCCTGGGCGAAGTAGTCCCAGTCGTGGCTCTCCTTGATGATCCGGAACGCGTGCGACAGCTCGGCGGGCCAGTTGCCGGGCGTGTAGTGCGGCCCCGCTTCCAGCAGCACGACCTCGATCCCGGGGTCCTCACTCAGCCGGGCGGCAGTCACACACCCGGCGGTTCCCGCGCCACAGATCACGACCCGCATTCGCCGCCTCCGTCGATGGTGTCGGGTTAGCCGGCGGCCAGTCGTCCGCCGTCGACCACCAGCACGTGTCCGGTGATGAAACTCGCCGCGTCGGTGAGCAGGAACACAATCGGCTCGGCCGCCTCGTGGAGGTAGCCGATCCGCCCGATCGGGGCCTTGGCCACCAGCCGTTCGGCGAGGGCGGGGTTCGCGTTCAGCAGCCCGTCGATCATCTCGCTGCGGATCGTCCCCGGGGCGACGGAGTTGATGAGCACCCCGCTGGGTCCGAGTTCGACACACAAGGTGCGCGTCATCGCGTCGAGCGCGGCCTTGGAGGCATTGTAGGGACCGATGTTCGGCAGGCCGGTCAGGCCCGCAATCGACCCCAGGTTGACGATCCGGCCGCCACCGCCGTCGACCATGACCCGACCGACCGCCCGGGCGAACACGGCCGCACCGAGCAGATTGACGCGCAGGACGTCCTCCCATTCGTGGAGGGGCGTGTCGATCGTCTGGCGGTAGTACGGGTTGATGCCGGCGTTGTTGACCAGCCCCCAGACCCGGGTCCCGATGTCTTCGGCCGCGTCGAGGGCGCGCTCAGCCGTTTCGGTGTCCGCCACGTCGCCGTCGATGACGCGGACGGCAGTGTCGAGCTGCCCAGCGACGGCGGCGAGGCCGTCCTTGGAGCGCGCGACCAGCACGAGGTTCGCGCCCTGGCGGGCGGCGACGCGGGCGACCTCGGCGCCGATCCCGCGTGATGCCCCAGTGACAATGATCGTGCGATCATCGAGACGGTACGGATTCTCCTGCACCACCGCAGTCTACCGGTCGCGCCGCGGTAGACTCCCCGAGTCAATGACCGCCGTGGATTCACGCGGATTCCAGCCCAGGGGGAGCAGTCGACGATGGCTCTGAGTTACGAGTTTACGGAGGAGCAGAACGACCTCCGCGAGATGGTTCGCGAGTTCGCGAACGCCGAGATCCTTCCGCTCGTGGAACAGGCAGAGCGATCGGAGAAGTTCCCGGTGGACCTGATGCCCAAGCTCGGTGAGCTCGGGCTGCTCGGAATCGTCTTCCCTGAGGAATACGGCGGGATCGGCGCCGACAAGATCACCGAGTGCATCTTCGTCGAAGAGATGGCGAAGGTCTGCGCCGGCATCACCGCGTCCGTCAACGCGCACGCCGACCTGGCGGCCTTCCCGATCTACAAGTTCGGCACCGACGCCCAGCGCGAGGCGTACCTTCCGCGGGCCATCGCCGGCGAGATCATCGGCGCCTACGCCATCACCGAGCCCAACACAGGTTCCGATGCCGCCGGCCTTGCGTCCCGCGCCGACAAGAAGAACGGTGGGTACGTCCTCAACGGCCGCAAGAACTTCATCACCAACGGCACGATTTGCGACTTCTGTTTGGTCGCGGCCTACACCGACAAGAGCAAGCGCGGCGAGGGTATCAGCGTGTTTATCGTCGACCGCGACACCCCGGGATTTGAGGTGACACGCAAGCTGGAGAAGATGGGCCACCGCTCGTCCGATACGGCCGAGCTGTTGTTCGAGGACTGCGAGGTTCCGGAGGAGGCGTTGCTCGGCGGCAAGGAGGGCGCCTTCGGCGCCCTGATGGAGGCGCTGATCACCGGTCGCGTCTCGCACGGGGTCAAGTCGGCCGCGATCGCCGAGGCGGCGTTCGAGGCGGCCCGTCAGTACTCCCTGGAGCGCGAGGCATTCGGGCGGTCACTGTCGAAGTTCCAGGCGATCCGCTTCAAGCTGGCCGACATGGCCACCAAGATCGAGGCCGCCAAGAGCCTGGCCTACAAGGCCGCCTGGCTCTACGCCAGCGGCAAGCCGTGCGTCAAGGAAGCCTCGATGGCGAAGTTCTTCTCGGCCGAGGTCGCCGACTACGTGTGCCGGGAGGCGGTCCAGATCCACGGTGGCTACGGCTATGTCGTCGAATATCCCGTGGAGCGCTACTACCGCGACGCAAAGCTGGCATCCATCACCGAAGGAACGAGCGAGATCCAGCAGCTGATCATCAGCAAGGAAATCGGCCTGTAGGGCTGCCCGCCGCCGGGGATCGCGACCGGATCATCGGTCGCGATCCCCGGCCGGCATTCCGACGCGACGGTGGGACCGTGATCGCCCCCGATTCCCGTGTCACCCGATACATCGCCGCCGCGGCACCGGAACGGCGTCCCGCGCTCGAATCTCTGCGCGCGCTCTGCCGCACCGAGCTCGAGGGGTTTGTCGAGGAACTCCGTTACGGCATGCCGGGCTACGCGCGCACGCCTGGTGCGGACGTCGAAGTCGGCTTTGCCAGCCAGAAGCGGTATCTGTCGCTGTACATCACCCGCACCGACGTGATGGACGTCTTCCGCGATGCGCTCGTCGGCCTCGACCTCGGAAAGGGGTGCATCCGCTATCGGCGCCCCGACCAGCTCGACGTCGATGTCATACGCCGGATGCTGCACCGGACGGCGACAACCGACGGGCCGGTCTGCTGAGGTTGTGCTGGTCGCCGCGCCGGCGGGATGGCCGCGGCATCGGTCGTCAGGGCGCGCCGTCGACCTGCGCGGTCGTGCTCAGAGTGACGGGCGGGCACGCGAGGTGCCCGCCCGTCACTCTGGAATGGTCGGTCAGCCGTCGGTGCGCCGCCGGACAAGCATCTTCCACTTGCCCTTCTGAACGACCTTGTCGTCCTGGTTGAGAACCTCACACTCGTAGGTCACGAAGCCCTGGCCCGCGTTCTTCGGGTGTTCGGCCTTCTCGCCGATCGTCCGCTTGACGCGGATCGTGTCGCCGAACAAGACGGCACCGCGGAACTGCCAGTCCTCGAGACCCATGAACGCGGCCGTCGCGATCTTGGGCTCCATCTGACCGACCTGGAGTCCGGTTGCGATCGATGCAACGAGCATGCCGTGGGCAACCCGCTGGCCGAAGACCGACTGCTCGGCCGCGACCTTGTCGGTGTGAAACCAGTTGAAGTCGCCCGACAGTCCGCAAAAGTTCACGACGTCGGTTTCGGTGATCGTACGACCTGCGGAGAATGCAACGTCTCCGGGGTTCAGGTCTTCCCACAGCAGGCGAGTTTCAGCCACGCTCAGGCTCCTCGGTTTGGGGTGTGAGTGGGGTGGTGCGTTAGAGGTTCTCAACTCCGCGACGGATACGGTCCAGGCCCTCTTCGAGGGCCTCGTCCGGGCAGGCGTAGGTGAGGCGGATGTGCCCCTCACCGCGGTCGCCGAAGGACGTACCGGCCACGACGCCCACCTGGAAGTTCTCGAT
>JADGPG010000069.1 GCA_017882545.1 Thermoleophilia bacterium | reverse complement strand
CAGTTGGTGCCCGCGGTGTCGCAGAGCTGGGCCGTATATCCGGAGGCGTTGGGAACCGCCGCGAAGCTGTTGAGTGCGAGGGTCCCTGCACCGGGGGTCAACGTGAAGCTCGGAGCGGAGAGCGCGAATGAGGCGGCAGCAACGGCCTCCGACGCGGTCGGCGAGTCCGTGTCGGCGACGCCGTCTCCCAGAGCCGTGAGCGTGACGGTGTACATGGTCCCGCCCGTCAACCCCAAGAATGTGCGACCCGCGGTCGTGACCGCAGCCGGGGTGCCGCATCCGGTACCCGCGGCGTTACAGAGCTGCGCTGAGTACCCGATCGCGTTGGGCACGGCGGCGAAGCTGTTGAGCACGATGCTTGAGACACTGGAGGATACGGTGAACGCCGGCGTCGTCAGCCGCACCGGTGCCGGAGTGCCGGTCTGGGTGGCGACGCTCGAGTCGACGAAGCCCGCACCGCCCCCGGTCGCCACAAGCTTGACGAGATAGGTGGTCCCGCCGGTAAGCCCGGTGAACACTGAGCCGGCCGTTGTCACGGTGATCGGACTCGCGCAGGTGGCGCCGACGGCAGCACACAGTTGGGCCGAGTACCCGGACGCGTTGGGCACGGCGGCGAAGGCGTTGAGAACGAGGGTCCCGGGGCCCGGGGCCAGCGTGAATGTCGGAGCGGACAGCGACACGGCCGCCGAGACGCCGGTCTGCATGGCGACCGGCGAGCTGGCGTAGGCGACACCATCCCCGGTCGCGGTCACCTTGACTGCGTACGTCTGCCCCCCTGACAGGCCTGAGAACGTCGTACCGGCGGCCGTGACCGAGATCGCGGCGGCGCAGTTCTTGCCGGCCGAATCGCAGAGCTGGGCGACATAGCCCGTGGCGTTGGGGACCGCGGCGAACGCATTCAATTGCAGGTTGCCGGCGCCCGGCGACAGGGTCACAGTCGGTGCGGCGAGCACCACCGCAGCCGGCGTACCGATCTGGGTCGCGGCGGACGAGTTGGCAAACGCGACGCCGTCACCGGTCGCGCTGAGCCTGACCGTGGCCACGGCCCCGCCGACGAGGCCCGGGAACGTGGTCCCAGCTGTGGTCACCGCGACCGGGGCCGCGCAGTTCGCGCCGACGGCGTTGCACACCTGGGCCAGATACCCCGCGGCACTCGGGACGGCGGCAAATGGGTTCAGCACCAGGCTCCCGGCACCCGGTGACAGCGTGAACGCAGGGGTAGCCAGACGGACCGCGTGTGGGACCCCGGTCTGGATGGCCGGGGCCGAATCGGCGAAGGCCGAGCCGTCGCCGACCGCGGCGAGACGGACCGTGTACGTGGTGCCGCCGCCAAGCCCCGTAAACAACGTGCCGCTCGGGGTCACGGCCACCGGCGCGCTGCAGAGGATCCCCGACGCGTCACAGATTTGGGCAAGGTATCCCACCGCACCCGGGACCGCATCGAACACGTTGAGCGTCAATGTTCCGGAGCCCGACGTCAATGCCAGGGACGGCGTGGCGAGCGTCACGGCCGCCGGGGTCGCGGCGCGGATGGTCGCCGCCGAGCTCGCGTGGACGACGCCGTCCCCGGCGGCGACGAGCTTGACGAGATAGGCGGTTCCGCCGACAAGCCCCGAGACGGTCGTGCCGGCCGTAGTAACGCCGATCGCCGCCCCGCAATCTGCGCCGGCGGCGTTGCAGACGTGGGCCGTGTACCCCGTCGCGTCGGGCACGGCGACGAAGGCGTTCAGGACGAGGCTCCCGGCGCCGGGGGTCAGCGTGAACGTCGGCGCCGACAACGCAACGGCCGCCGGAGTCCCGTGCTGGCTGGTCGTGGCCGAGTCGGCGTACGTCACCCCGTCGCCCCGTGCCGCGAGGGTCACGGTATATGCCTGCCCGCCGCTCAGACCGCTGAACGTGTCGCCGGCAGGTCCAATCGGCAGCGGACCCTGGCAGGTGGCACCTGCCCCGTCACAGAGCTGGGCCGTATAGCCCGACGCGCCGGGAACGGGGGCAAACGGCGTGACGGTGAGCGCGCCGGCGGCGGCGGCAACGGTGAACCGCGGCGCCGGCAGGACGGCCAGCAGGTATCCGCCTTGCACGACATACCCCGCCGGTGGCGTTGAGGGCGGGCGCGTGATCGCGCCGCTCTTGGCGTTGGTGACGGTGACGTGTGCCAGCGACACACCGGTGAGGATCGTGCCGTGGAGGTTGACGCCGGTCATGTCCGCGCCATTCACGATCGCGCCGGTGAGGTCGGCGTTCGTGAGGTTCGCCCCGCCGAGGCGCGCGCCCGACAGGTTCGCGCCCGCCAATCTGGTCCCGATCAGCACCCCGCGACGGAGGTCCGTGCCGATCAGGCGCTGACCGGTGAGGTTGGCCGCACTCAGCACCGCGCCCCCCAGCTTGGCGCCCACGGCAAAGCGTGCACCGCGCAGGTCGGCGCCGGTGAGGTTCGCGCCGGTGAGGTTCGCGTACCGGAGGTCCGCGCCGCGCAGGCTGGTCCGCGCGAGATTGGCTCCGGTCAGGTTCGCGTATGCCAGGTGCGCGCCGGCGAGCTTCGCGCCGGCCAGGTTGCGGCGGACACAGACGGTGTGCGGACGGACCACACAGTGGTTGACGGTCTTCGCCCACGCACCGGACACCGAGGCGCCCGCGATCACGAGCGCCAGAGCCACAACGGCCCGGATCCCCCGACCGGAAATACCTGCGTGTTGACTGCTTTGCGCCACCCAACGCCCTTCGCTGCCGGTCGTGTGACCGCCTCGAGTCAGAACCTGTCAAGGCACCGCGCTAGACGGGCCCCGCATCCTCACGGTGCGGGCTAGTCGAATGGATGGTTTCCCGCGGTCGCCAACGACAGCGATCCCGTCGAAATGCAGCGACTTTCGGGGCGGTCGGCATCCCGGGGCGGCGGCGGTCGTTCCGCCCGTCGCCTGACCGCCGGTCGAACGGCGCTCGGCGAACGTGCGCCGGGTCCGGTGACGTTCCCCCCACCGTCGCTGCCGCACCGGTGTGCGCGGAACGACGCGAAGGAGCTCGGTAGGGACCACCCCGTCGTCGTGACCGTGCTCCCCTTGCACGGGCACCCGCGCCGACGCGCCCGCACCGACGGCGATGTCGAACATGGGCACCGCCGGAACTGCGCGTCGCCCCGCGTGTGTTCGACGGACGTGTGCCGCGGGAACCGTGCCGGCGTGACCTTCTGCTCAGCCTGCCCGGCCTCGCGGCGTGGCCGGACCGTGTCGAGTGCGAATCACGCGAGACCCCACGGCGGGTGGTGATCGGCGCCATCGGCCCTGCGACGCCTGTGCTGTTCGGGATCCCGCTGGCTGGCGTTCTCAACGCGCCGGAACGCACCGACACGGCGATGCACGCCGCGCACCCGTGGCCGGTCGCCCACGTCGGTGAGTCCACGCCGTGGTCGTCCTCGCGGTCGGGTTCTGCGGGATCATCCACGGGGCACTCCGCTTGGCCTGAGCGCCCGCCGGCGCCGAGCCCGCGAATGGCATGCGGCCGACCGGTGGAATATCTTGAGCGAATCCCGACGCACGCGGTACCGCGGGTCGCCGAGGTTGTCGAAATCCCAACCTTGGTCTCCGGTGGCCGCCGACTCCCCGGCCCGCGCCCGTCGACCTGGCAACATCCGTTGCTTGCTGACTCGACAAGGACAGATCTCATGACACGCGCCGCCAAAGGCATCGTGCTCGTTGCGCTCTGTATCGGAGTCGCGCTGATCGTCACGGCATGCGGATCGAGTTCGGCGACCACGACCGTGACCGTGACTACCAACGCGTCCGGCGGCACCTCCACGTCCGGTGGCGCCGCATCTCCGGCGATGACGGCGGCCGCGATCACGCGTCTTCAGGCCGGGCTGAAGTCGACCGGGTGCTACTCGGGCCACGTCGATGGCGTATCTGGTCCCGCCACGGTCGAGGCCCTCCGCGAGTTCCAGTCAAAGACCGGGATTACCGCCGACGGCTTGGTCGGTCCCAATACGACCGCAAAACTGCTCGCCGCGGTCAGCAGCGGGACCAAGGTCTGCGCGACACCGGCCCCCGCGCCGGCCCTGTCGACGTCTGCTCCCTGCACCGGTACCGCGCTGACGGCAGCGTTGGGCACCAATAGCGGCAAGACCATCCACCACTACGCCTGCGCCGGCGGCTACGCGTATGCCTTCGTGTCGACACCGGCCGGGCCGAACGGCCAGGGCGGGTTCGCCTACACGCAGCTGTTCGCCACCAAGAATGGCGCGTGGGTCGTCGCCGACCGGGCCACGCAATGCAGCCTCGTGCCGAAAGCCATCTACACCCCGGCCTGCACCACCAATTGACCCCGGGCACCCTCTCCCGGCGCACAGCTGCGGGCCCCCGGCCGGCGATCCTCACCCACGCGTCCGGCCTGGACCGTCCAACTGCGACGGATGTCGGCCGTCGCGGCGGTGCGTCCTCCGGGATCGGGACGACGGACGCCGCTCACCATGGCGCAGGATGACCATCGTCCCCCGCGATCGCCGCGGATTGCGCGGATCCGCTCTCGCCACTCGAACGCCTGAGGGCTCACGCCCCGGGGGTGGCCGTCTGCAGCGTGCCGTCAAGCCCGTCGAGCAGGCAGCGCGCGATGTCCTCGGGCGTCGGCGGACAGCCGGGGATTCGCACCGCGACGGGGAGGATCTCCTCGAGCGGGCCGGCGACCTCCGACGGATCGCCGAGCAGTCCGCAGCCCAGCGCGCAGTCCCCGAGCGCGGCGACCAGCCGAGGTTCGGGCATCGCCTGGTACGCCGCCAGTAGCGCCGGACGCATCCGCGTCGTGACGGGTCCGGTCACCAGCAGGATGTCGGCATGGCGCGGTGACGCCGAGATCGCCAGGCCGAAGCGCTGCAGGTCGTACATCGGGCCCAAGCACGCCCCGAGCTCGTGCTCGCAGCCGTTACACGAGCCCGCATCGACGTGGCGGATTGCGGCCGACAGCGGCGCACCGCGACGAAGGCCGGCGGCGCGGCGGACGCCGGCGAGATGTCGGAAGAGGACGAACACCGGGCCCTATCGATCCACGCAGGCGTAGCAGAGCTCGAAGCTCTTGTTGATCAGAGGAAAGTCGGGAAGGATCGCGCCGGTGCAGGCCGCCGCCAACGCTGGCCAATTGGCGTAGGACCCGGTCCGCAGGTGCATCCCGGTGATGGTCCCGGCGTGCACATCGACAATCGCCGCGGTACGCCCACGGGGGCTCTCGACGACGCCGACGCCCGTCCCCACGTCGACGTTCCCGCCGCGCACACGTCCGGGCGTGATCGGCGCGGATACCAGGTCGTCGATGATCGCGCAGCACGCGACGATCTCGAGCACCCGAAGCCCGATGCGGGCCGCCACGTCACCCGTCGGAGCTTCCGGGCGGGCGGCCGCAAACCCGTCGTACCAGAGCCGCGGGCTGGCGACACGGGCGTCGTCGTCAATCCCCGAGGCCCGGCCGGCCGGGCCGCATGCCCCGAGGGCGAGCGCGTCTGCATGCGCGAGCGTGCCTGCCCCGCGGAAGCGGGTCCGCGCGGTCCGGTTGCGATGGACGTCCGCCCAGAGCGCGGCGGCGTCGGCGCCGATCCCGGCGACCGTGGTCCGCGCCCCGGCGGCGGCGGCGGCGTCGATCTCGAGCTCGCTCGTCCCGACGGCCACGGTGCCGAACAGGAACCGGTGACCGGTGAGGGTCGCGTTCAGGCGCTGCGCCCGTTCCTTGAGCTCCGCGAACGCCATGTTGCCCATCGCGAAGCCGATGCCTGCGCACACGGCCCCGATGTCGTTGACGTGGTTGTAGAGACGCTCAAGCTCCAGGAGCAGCGTCCGCGCCCGTCGTAGCTCGGCATCGGGCATCGCGCCACGAGCATCCTCGATCGCCTGGGCGACTGCGACGGTGTTGGTCACGGCACACGCCGCGCAGGCCCGCTGGGCGAGCCGCAACGCCAGTTCGGGACTCGCCCCGGCCGCCGCCGCCTCGAGACCACGATGCTTGTAGAACAGCTGCGGATCGAGGAGGAGGATGCGCTCGCCGACGACGTGGAAGCGGAAGTGCCCGCTTTCGATGATGCCGGCGTGTGTCGGACCGACCGCGACGTCATGCACGTCCGCGCCGGCGACGGGTGTCGTCCAGTCCGAGGTGGCCGACGGATGCCGCAGCAGCGGGCGCAACGGCTCGTGCCCCTCGAAGCCGATGCCCGTGCGGTCGTGGATCTCCCGCTCGTCCCAGCCGGCCGCGCCGACGATGTCGATGATGCTTGCGACGCGTCCGCCGGCCGGAGCGGTCGTGAGGACAACCGTGCGCTCGGGGTCGGCGAGGACGCACCGGACATCGCCGTCGGGCGTGCCCGACAGGCTCACGAACCGCAGCCCGTCGTCGAGCAGCCCGGCGACGCGGTCGTGCCACCGCCACCCGTCGACCGCGACGGCCTCGGTGATGGGCACCGCGGTCATGTACGACCGCCGCTGATCATGGCCACGAGCGTCGAGTACGGCAGCGCGTAGGCGACGGCGGCGACCGCGACAAGCGCAACCCCGCAGGCCGACGCGAGCCCGGAGATCCACAGCGCCGTGCGCACACCGGGGCGACGGCGGTCGGGTGCGCTTCCGGCCAGCGCCCCGACGGTCATCTGGGCGATCCCGATGAACCCGAGCGCCAGCAGCCCCGCCGCAACCGTGGTCACCACGATCTGACCGGCAGCGAACCCCCCGAACAGGATCAGTGCCTCGCTGAAGAACAGCGGCGAGGGCGGCACTGCACCGAGCGCCAGGAGGCTGACGCCCATCCCGACTGCCAGATGTCGGCTCGTCCGCGCCACCCCCTGCGGCGCGCGCTGGGACGCGCCGGGCTGATAGCGCAACAGCGGAATCGCCATGGAGAACCCGAGTGCCTTGGCGACGGCATGCCCGACGACGTGGATCAGCACGCCGGCAGTCGCCCACTTGTTGTCGATCCCGATCCCGAACGCGATCACGCCCATGTGCTCGAGGCTTGAATATGCCAGGAAACGCTTCCACGCGAGCGCCTTCCACAGGAACGGGACGGCGATTGCCAACGACAACAGTCCAAAGCCGATAAACACGGCACGGACGGCCGCCGGATCGAGGGCGGCGCGCAGTGCGATGTCGAGCCGCCACACGATCAGTGCGACCGTCGGCAGCAACGCCGCCGAGAGCAGCGCGCTGACCGGTGGCGGGGCTTCACTGTGCGCGTCCGGAAGCCAGTTGTGGACGGGCGCCCATCCGATCTTGGTGGCGAGGCCCGCCACGATCACACAGAACGCGGCAAGAGTGGTCGCGGAGTCGAGGTGCGGGGCGGCGTGTGCGAGCGACGACCAGTCGAGGGCGGTCAGCGTCGCCGCGCCATGGGGACCCGACGCGTACAGCATGACGATCCCGAGCAGGGCGACGGTCAATCCGACGCTCGTGAGCACGAGGTATTTCCAGCCGGCCTCGAGCGCGTTGTGGGTGTCGGCAAATGCGACCATCAGCGCCGAGGCTGCCGTGGTCGCCTCGACGACGAGCCACGCAACGCCAAGGTTGTTGACGATCGGCACGGCCACCAGCGCCGCCCAAAACACGTAGAGACCGGCGTAGTACAGCTGCCGCGACCGGAGGGCGCCGGTGTGGGCGCGCCGGTGGTCATGCAGGTATGCCGGGGAGATCAGGGCGCTCAGCAGGCCGACGCCGGCGATCACCACCAGGAACACCCCGGCGGGACCGTCGACCACGTACCACGGCCCGGTCGCCGGCACGCGTGCATGGGCGATCCCGATCACCGCAAGGACGCTGATCGCCGCGGCGCACACGACGCCCCCGGCGCGGTTGATGGTGTCGGCCTGACGTGCGCCGCGCGCTGCAGCCATCGCCGCAGAGACGATGAGTGGCGCCACGAGTGCGGCAAGGACTGCGATGGTGATCGGGCTAGTCACGCAGGCCCCGCAACATCCGTGTGTCGGTCGTCCCGAACATGCCGAAGATCCGGTCGTGGAAGACGATCGCGACCGTCACGACTAGGACCAGGTCGAAGGCGACCCCGAGCTCGACGACGACCGGTAGTCCGCCCGGCACGCTCACGGCCGCCACGGCGATCCCGTTCTCGGCGACAAGCAGCGCGACGACCTGCATGACCGTCGCCCGCCGGGTGACCAGCAGCGCGAGCCCTGTCGCGACGAGCACGACCGCACCATGTTCGGCCAGGTGCGACGCCAGGCCGAAGGAAGGGACGAGCACGACCAGCGCGGCGATAATCACCCCGGCGATCACGAGGCGGCTCGACGGGACGACCTCGTCGCCACCCGGAAGCGAGTGGCGCGTCCGGCGGATGGCGATCACCAGGAGCACGGCAACCACAACGGCCCGGGCGACCAGGGTTAGGGCCGCCGGCAGGAACTCGGACGGACGGCTCGGGACGAGGGCGACCGCCAGGGCCGCCACGCACAGGGCCTGAATGCCCACCAACGCCACCACTACCGAGCGTCGGCGCATGACGACACAACCGAGCCCGAGCGCGATGATGATCCAGATCAGGGCGGTGGTCATGCGGCGACCCCAAAGATCCAGGAGACGACCCCGACGAGGGCCACGAGACCGACCCCGCCCACCAGATGCGGGACGCGCAGCAGCCGCATCTTGGCCACCGTCGTCTCGACGACCGCGAGCACCGCCGTCAGCACGAGCATCCAGGCCAGCACGACGACGATGCCTGCGACGACTCCTGCGGGATGGGGCAAGAACAGGCCCGCCGTCAACGCCAGCACCGCCCAGTGGCGCGCCGCAACCGACCACTGCAGGTATGCGAGGTCGCGACCGGCGTACTCCAATAGCGGCCCCTCATGAATCATCGTGAGCTCGAGGTGGGTGTCCGGGTTGTCGATCGGCTGGCGCCCGGTCTCGACCAGGACGACCATGAGCATGCCGAGCAGTCCGCACCAGTGCGCGGGATGTGCCCAGATGCCGGATCCCGCGGCACCGAGCCACATCGCCGGCAGATCGGTCCCCCCGGCCGGCAGCGCCGCAGTGAGCACGACCAGGGCCAACAGAAACTCCCCCGCCACGGCGAACGTCAGCTCGCGGCCCGCGGCCATCAGCCCAAATCCGCTGGTCGTATCCCACGCCGACAGTGCGATGAGGCACCGCGCCAACGCCAAGAGGCCCACCACCACGAGCGCATCGTGCCCGACACCGAAGTCGGGAGCCGTCCCGGCGACCGGCACGATCAACAGCACCGCGAGGAGTGCGGCCGCGCTCGCCGCCGGTGCGACGACATACGCGATCCCGGCACCGGACACGTCGACGACCTGTTTGTGCCACAGGCGCCGTAGGTCACGGTAGGGCTGCAGAATCGGGGCGCCCGGGCGCCCCTGAAAGAACGCCTTTTGGCGCTGGATCAGCCCCGTCAGCAGCGGCGCGGCAAGAATGGCGATGAGCATGACCGCCCCGGAGAGCATCGTGGTCCCGGTCACGCGCCAACCACCCGCGCCAGCACCAACAGGACGATCAGGACCGCGACGAAGTAGCCGACATACGCCTGGAGGCTCCCCGACTGCACGCCCCGGGCGAGATGCGCCACCCGCAATGCGCCGCGACGCGCGGGCCGATAGAACCGAGTCTCGAAGTGGTTCGCCGTCGTCTGGGTGTGTTCCATCCCGGTAAGGACGCCGTCCCGGGTATCGCGCACGGTCGTGTGCTCGGTCGGCACCGCTGCGCGGAAGCTCAGGACCAGGCTGGACCGGAATCCTGCGGAGGTCCAGGTGAGCGCGGGTTCGTCGATCTGACCGCAGTTCCACACCGGGGCAACAGCCGATCGGGGACCGCGGACCCGAACGAGCACGACGGTGGCGACGCCGAGCACGGCCAGCAACCCGATCGTCGGCAACCCTCCGGTGCCCGGCAGCCAGAGGCCGGCCGGGCCCACGGATCCCGAGGGCACCGACCGCATCCGCATCAGCGGCGCGACCACAACACCGGGAAACGTCCCGAGCAGCACGCAGGCTCCGGCGAGCATGACCACGCCTGCGCGCATCGCGACGCCGACTTCGACCGCGTCCCGCGCTCCCTCACTGCGGGGGCGGCCGAGGAGGGCCCGTCCGCCGAGCGTCACGAAACACAGCAACGAGATCCCGATCGTGGCGGCCAGCACCGCCAGTGTCACGGCGCTCGCCACACCCCCGGAACGTCCCGCGTCGGTTGCCGCGTGAACCAGGGCTTCGAGGACGAGCCATTCCGACGCAAAGCCGTTGAGCAGTGGCATTCCCGCGATCGCCAGCACCCCGACCGCGCAGGCCGCACCCGTCCACGGCATCCGCGCGAGCAGCCCGCCGAGGCGGTCGACACGGTGCTCGCCGGTCGCCCGCTCGAACGATCCCGCCGAGAGGAACAGCACCGCCTTGATCACCGAGTGGTTGAGGATGTGCAGCAATCCCGCTGCGAACGCGATTGCCGCCCATGTGTGGGCGCCCGCCGCACCGAGCACGACCGACGCGCCGAGCGCCGCCGTGGCGATCCCGACGTTTTCGATCGTGCTGTAGGCCAGCAGGCGTTTGAGCTCGCCCTGAACGACCGCACCGACAATCCCGCCGAGCGCCGACACCGCACCGACCGCCAGCAACGCCACGCCCAGCCAGGTCGGCGCGGGGTCCATCCAGACGAACACGACGCGTATCAGCCCGTAGAGCGCGATCTTGACCATGACCCCCGACATCAGCGCGGACAGGTGGCTCGGCGCGACCGGGTGGGTGCGCGGCAGCCACACATGCATGGGGACCAGACCCGCCTTGCTGCCGAATCCGATGAGCCCCGCCAGGCCGACGAGCACGACGATCCCGGTGCCCTGCGGGACGACCTGGGCCGCGCCGAGGACCCCGCGCTCGGCGAGCACCAGCAGTGCGATCCAGACCCCGACCCCGCCGAGATGGGTGATCCCGAGGTACTCCACGATCGCCCGCCGCACCGCCGGCTCGGATCTGACGATGAGCACGCATGCGGCCGGCAGTATCGTCATCAGTTCCCAGCACATGAGGAACCCCAGCACGTCGCGGGCGCAGACGACGCCGATCAACGCCAGCAGAAAACCTCCGCCGAGCGCGGTCACGACCCGCGGCGCCGGGAGGGCGGGAACGTAGTCGACGGAGTAGGCAAGCACCGGGACTGCCGTCAGTGCAATCACGACCAGGAAGAAGCCGCTGAGCGGGTCGAGCCCAATTCCGGGGTGGATCCCCGCGCGGAAGCCGGATCCCACCTGCGATCCGGAGAAGAACGCGACGGCACCTGCGACGCCGACGATCCCGACACCGGCGGCCTGCACCCCCAGCGCAACGGGCACCGACCGCCGCACGACGGCAAGTAGCACGCCCACGGCGAGGATCGCGACGCCGAACACGGCGACTGCGCCGGTCACGCGCCGGCCCGACGTCTCATCGCCACGCGGATCAGTTCGGGGCGCCGTCCGACTGGAGCGGAGCGGCGGCGGCCAGCGACCCGGCGAGCTCGGCCAGCTCAGCCTGCTGCCGCCCGAGAATGTCCGCCAGCAGTACGCGGGTGGCCTCCAGAAGCCCGAACACCGCGTCTTCGATCACGCTGTAGTAGATCGTTGTCCCGTCACGACGGCCGCCGACGAGGCCGTGCTTGCGCAGAAGCGCCAGATGCTGCGAAGTCCCGCTCGAGTCGAGCCCGAGCGCGCCCTGCAAGCTCCCGACCGAACGCTCGCCGTCCCGCAGCAGTTCAATGATGCGCACGCGGGCGGGATGGCTCAAGACGCGAAACATCTCGGCCTTGGCCGCGTACACCGGGCGGGTATCCGACCGCGCCGCCCGGAGGGTCGCGCGTGCGCCGGCTGGCACGGTCGTACGATCGGAATCGGTCACTGGGCCTCAATGGGGATGGTTCGGCCGGCGCTCACGACGGTACAAGGAGGGACCACGGGGACGCGGCCCCTCCAAGGACTCCTGAACGCGCCCGGGCGCCCCCGGGCACCTTCAGTCCATCAGCCCGGCCCACCGCCTTCAAGCCCGCATAGTTCAGAATCTTATGTTTTCCTACGATTTTGCGGCGTGCTCTTCCCGGCGGGTCACGCGCCCCCCCCGAGTCCGGGTCCACCGCGGCCCGGTCAAGGCTGGAGTTCGTGGTCGCCGGGCTGAACCCGGCGCTCGATGATCCCGTCCGCGTCCTCGTTGTACACACCGACCTCCGCCAACGGCGGCGAATAGGCGTGGATCGATACCGACGGCACGGTTCCCACGTGGTGGACGCGATGGATGTGCAGTGCCGGAACGACGCCGGTGGAGTCGACAGCGAGGGTCTGCCCGCGCGGGGGTGCGGCGAATGACAAGCGCTCCTCGCGGATCTCGCCCTGTGTGACGTAGATCGCCGCCGTCGACCCGCCGTGATCGTGGTAGCCCGTGTCCTGCCCAGGGAGCCAACTCAGTACCCACACCTCGACCTCGCCGTCGCGCCGGAGCAGGGCCGCTCCCCGCTGGTCCGGGTCATGCCGGGCCAGCGGCTCCCACGCCTCCGGATCGGCGGCCAGGTCACGGACCAGCGCATGCAGGTCCTCCGCCGAGAGTGTGCGTCGCGCCGCAGCAGTCGTCACCGATATTCCTCCCCGTCAATCAGGCGCGCCGCATTCGTGCGCGCGCGTTCCGCACCAACGATTGCCGTCGGCGCGATTTCCACAACAGGTCGATCGGACCCGAACACGATGGCGCTCCCGCCGACCACACCGGCGACGGCATCGACGACTTCCGGGCCGTACGACGACGATTCCAGAAATGTCCGCCCGTCGGGCGCGAAGCCATCGGCTCCGCGGCTGCGAAGTCGATCGTCCTGCAGGGGGGCGAGTCCTGCGAGCATCGCGAAGCAGACCCGGAGCGTGGGAAAGTCGTCTCGAAGCCAGCGGTTGACGACGAACCACGCGCGCTGCATCTGGGCGACGTAGGTCGTCAACGGCGTCCACCACACCGGTGCGTGTCGCGGCAGGTCGGCAACGGGCGACCACGGGGCGGGACCGGGGTGCACCAGCAGCGGTGCCGACCGCGCGGCGATGACGTCCAGCAGCGGGGCGATGCGGGAGACATCGTCCGGCGACCCGAGCGCGCCGGCCGGGAGGCACAGCCCGACGAACCCACCGGACAGATGGGTGGCCAGCACCGACGGATCCAGATCGGCGAGGCCCGCCGCGGCCCAGCCCCGGAACGGTGCCCCTAGGGACCCCACTCCGGCGTGATAGGCGTCGAGCAGCGGTGCGGCCTCGCGCGCCGGCAGGGCTTCGATCCCAATCGGGCAGGAGGGAGCGATGATCACGCGATCGAGCCCGTCCGCCCGTGCCTGTGACGCCCGTCGCACCGGGTCGTGGTCCGCGGGATCCACGATGCACGACGCCTCACCGCGAGCCTCGAGGCGCCATGCGCGGCCGTCCCGCTGGAGCCGCGGCGCGTCGGTCCGCCGCGCGAGGGCGCCAAGGAGCTCATCGGGCCATAGATGCTGATGGATGTCGGTGACCGGCGCTGGGGGCACGTCATCAGGGCCTGCCACCGCCGGGGCGATGCTGGGACGAATATCCGTTGTGGCCAGGGACTTGCGCACGCTGCTCCTCGCGAATGCGATCGGCCATTCGGGGTTGAAAACCTGATGATCGCGGTCAAGCTTAGAGCCACCCGGTCGGACCACAACGGCCGCGCGGCATAAAACTCCGTAATTTCTGTGAATTTCTTGGTTTTTCATGCCCCTGGCCATCGGCGCGCCGCGCACCCACCATCGGTGGAGCTGCCTGTCCAGTCCAGGTACTGCTGGCGCGCGGCTCCTAGAGCCTCCCGCTGCAAGGTCGGCGACCTCGGTCTCGGGACCGCGGGTCGCCGGTATGCGCAACGCGCTGAACTGACAATCACGGCGGCATTTCGAACGGTCCGTCGGGGACGAGGTGTCCTCGTCGGCACGTGTATGAGGCTCGTCGGATTGTCGAAGGCATTCCGCAGGTGCACGGCGCGCCGTGGACGGTGTCGTACCCGACGCGTCCGGACCTGCGATCTCCGCTCCGCCCCCCGCGTCCCGGCACCACCGTCGTGGGTCCCGGGGGTCATCCCGACCACGACGGTCCAGACGACCCTCCCGACACACCGGCTGTCATGGGTCGCTCAGGGCAAGCGCGAAATCGGCGCGACATCACGGCCGACGCCTGGACTCCCGACTCATCATCCGCGACTTCGCCGGGACGCGGCGGCCGGGCTCCCAGACGAGCCAAATCCAACGCGGTGGCTGGTGTTGCCCGCGAACACCGGCGATCGTCCCACCGCCGGCCCGGGCATATGGTCGAGATGCCGCGACGCGGCCCTCGCCGGGGTCCGCTCCGGCGGTTGGTGGTCCTGTCGTCGCTCTCCGGTGGTGTGGAGACGGTTCGGACGGTCGCCGTTGGGCCGGGCCCCGTGCGTTGGACGACGCCGGCAAACGGGAACGCCTGCGGACCGCCCGCATGCGGGCGCACTCGGAGACGGCGGCCCGGCTAGGGCAGCGGAAGCCATCCTTCGCGCTCGGCCACGGCCTGGGCGGCGTCGAGCGCGAGGGTGACGTGCCCCGGAAGCTCGACGCGGCGCACCACGATGCTCAACGGCATTTGCGCGTCCGCGTCGCGAATTGGCACATACGCAACGCCCGGCCACGGCATCGTCGCGATCGACACCGGTCCGACGAACACCTGCTCGGGGTGGTGCGCCAAGTGCGAGAGCAGCGGTTCCCGGTGGCTGGGAGCGGTGACGTCCAGAAGCCGAGGCTCGAATCCGGCCCGTCGGCACAGGTCCGCAACGAGATCGTGAAACCCGGCGGCCAGATCCCGAGGCACGGTGAGGATCACCTGGTGCTGCAAGTCGCCGATCGCGACGTCGCGTTGCCCGGACAAGGGGTTCTCGTGGCTCACGAAGACCGCGAGCCGCTCTTGGCGCAGCACATGCTCGGAGAGGTCCGGATGGGGACTCGGCAGGCGCTCCAACGCAAGGTCGGCATCACCGGAAAGGACGGCCAACTCCGCCTCTGTGGCCCACACTTGGGTGGCGCTGACCTGAAGTTCGGGGGCCCGCGCCTCCAGCTCGTCCAGGATCAGACCGAGGGCCTCGAAGGCGGTGCTCGCCGTGTACGCGATCCGTAACCGCCCGGAAAGGCCCTCGCCCACCCGGCGCGCGCGGGCCCACGCCGTGTCGAGGCCGTCCAGGAGGCGCCGTGTGTCGTCGGCCAGCGACCGTCCGGCTTCGGTGAGCTCGACCCGCCGGGTCGTGCGACGCAAAAGCGTCACACCGACGTCCCGCTCGAGCGCGCGGATCTGCGCGCTCACGGCGGGCTGTGCAACGTGCAGCCGCTCGGCGGCCCGGGTGAAACTCAGCTCCTCGGCGACGACCAGAAAGTACCGCAGTTGGCGGAGACTGGCATTCATAACGAGAAGCCTATCAATCCCGTCGAAAGCGGTATTTCACTTCCGCCGCGCACCGGATCACCCTTGAAGTGATGACAATGACGTCCAAGGAGCGACCCCGATGACCACGTCCATATCCGCACCAACGTCGTCTGCCGGCGGCCGTTCGCTCCGGCTCTCGAGCCGCACTTCGCATTTTGTGCTGCCCAAGCAGTGGGCATCCATGCGCAAGGCAGAGGCCCTGGAGAAGGAAACGGGTAAGCGGGTTATCCACTTCGAGAAGGGCGATTTCCAGGGAGACGAGT
>JADGPG010000068.1 GCA_017882545.1 Thermoleophilia bacterium | reverse complement strand
CGCTCCCCGATGCATCCTGGTGGACAGCAACAAGACCCGGGGTGCCGGCGCCCTCGGTCTAGGTTCGCCGCACGAGGTGGCCGGGGCCCTTCGGGGCCGCCATCACGACGTCGACGTCGGCCGGCGGAACGACCTGGCCGAAGTGGATTGCGAATCCGTGCGCGAACAGGAGCACATTCCCCGCCTGGAGACCCGGGGCCACGTACTCCGAGTACAGGTCACCCATGATCTCGTCGGGTGTCAGCATCATGATCAGATCACCGGCCGCCGCGGCGTCGGACGGCGACAGGACCTCGAGCCCGTGCGCTCGGGCCTGGGCGGCGCGTGCGCTCTCGGGGCGGAGCCCGACGACGACCTTGACACCGGACTCGTGCAGGTTGAGCGCGTGGGCGTGGCCCTGGCTGCCGAAACCGATGATGGCAACGGTCTTGCCGCGCAGCAGGTCGAGATCGGCGTCGTCGTCGTAAAACATTGGTGCTCCCGGGTCGTAGGTCGGCGGCATTCGGACAGCCGCCGCACGAAGCTATGTGGTCCGTGCTCCTCGGCTGAGCGCGACGACACCGGTCTTGACCATCTCGATCAGGCCGAATGGCCGCAGCAGCTCCTCAAACCGCACCAGGTCGTCGGTCTCGCCGGTCACCTGGATCGTGACGTGGTCGGTGGTGACGTCGACGATCTGGCCGCCGAAGATGTCGACCAGGCCGATGATCTCGGCGCGGTCACCGGGTGCGACGTGGACCTTCATCAGCGCGAGCTCGCGAGCGACGGTGTTGTGTACGTCCAGGTCGCGGATCTTGATCACATTGATCAGCTTGTCGAGCTGCTTGGTGATCTGCTCCACCGGGAACCGGCTCGCATCGACGGTGATCGTCATGCGGGACAGCGTCGGGTCCTCAGTCGGACTCACCGCGAGCGACTCGATGTTGAATCCGCGTCGGGTGAACAGGCCCGCGACGCGCGAGAGCACGCCCGGCTTATTCTCCACCAAAACCGAGAGAGTGTGATTCGCCACGGCCGTGGAGCATATAGGGATTCTCCGCCCGATTGGACGGCAAATACCTCACCGCCGGCAACATTTATCCGGCGGAGACTCGCTCGCGGACGAGTTCACCGATGCGGGCCGGATCGGCCCGCCCCTGGGTGGCCTTCATCGCCTGGCCCACGAAGAACCCGACGAGCTTGTCCCGACCCTCGCGCATCTGCTGGGCCTGAACCGGGTTGTCGGCGATGAGGCGGTCCACCAGGGTCATCAGTTCAGACTCGTCCTGGATCGCGCCGAGCCCGAGTTTCGCCACGACGTCGCGGGGTGCCCCGCCGTGGTCAATGACGTGGGTCAACACCGCCTTGGCGCTCGGCATCGAGATCTCGCGGGACTCGGCCATCGCGATGATGTCGGCCAGCGCGTCCGGGGTCACCCCGCTCTGCCACGGTTCCTGGTCGCGTTCGCGCAACTGTGCGCGCAGGTCGCCACGCACCCAGTTCGCCGCGGATTTCGGGGGGGCGAGCGCGGCGACCTGTTCGAAGTAATCGCCGAGTTCCGGCGGATCGGCGAGCACCTCGGCGTCCTCGAAGGTGAGCCGCAAGTCGCGCATCCAACGTTCCCGCCGGGTGATCGGCAACTCCGGCAGGGCGGCGAGGATCTCGGCGACCCAGGCCCGGTCGGGCACGACCGGAAGCAGGTCCGGCTCCGGGAAGTAACGGTAGTCGTGCGCCTGCTCCTTGGATCGAAGCGACGTGATGCGCCCGGTGGTGGGCTCGAAGTGCAGCGTCTCCTGCGCCACACGTCCCCCGCCCTCGACCAGGGCGGTCTGGCGCGCGATCTCGGCCGTGATCCCGCGCTCGAGGAACGTGAAGCTGTTCATGTTCTTTAGCTCGGTCTTTGTCCCGAGCCCAACCGTGCCGGCGGGACGAATGCTGATGTTGGCGTCGGCGCGCATCGACCCCTGTTCCATGCTGCCGTCCGTGATGCCAAGGTGAACAAGCGTCTGGCGCAACTGCTTGAGGAACGCTGCCGCTGCCGCGCCGGTGTGGAGTTCCGGTTCGGTGACGATCTCGAGCAGGGGTGTCCCGCCCCGGTTGAAGTCCACAACCGAGCCTTCGGCCTCAGCGCGACGCCCCTCTGCCCCGAGGTGGATCAACTTGGCAGCGTCCTCTTCGAGGTGGGCGCGGGTGATCCCGAGCGTTTGTTCGCCGTCGGGGGTGAGATACCGGAACCGCCCCGGGCCGCAGATCGGCTGGTCGTACTGGCTGATCTGGTACGCCTTCGGCAGATCCGGGTAGAAGTAGTTCTTGCGGGCGAACACGGAGCGCTCGGAGATTTCGCAGCCGAGGGCATGGCCGGCGATGATCGCCAGGCGGATGGCCTCGCGGTTGATGACCGGCAGCGCGCCGGGGTGCGCGAGACAGACCGGGCAGGTGTGGGTGTTTGGTGGATCGCCGAAGCTGAGCTCGCAGCCACAGAACATCTTGGTCCGTGTGAGCAGCTGGGCATGGATCTCGATCCCGATGACCGCTTCCCACGTCGTACTCACGCGGCGACTCCCGCGGGGACTGCGTCGAATCCGATGGCGGTCTCGAGGGCATGCGCGATATCAAGCAGGCGGTTCTCGCTGAGCGCGGGACCGGCGAGCTGCAGCCCGACCGGCAGCCCGTCCGACAGTCCGCATGGGATCGACAGCGACGGCAGACCGGCCAGCGAGACCGGAATCGTGCAGACATCCGAGAGGTACATCGCGAGCGGGTCGCCGGTCCGCTCACCGATCGGGAACGCGACGGTCGGCGAGGTCGGCGAGGCGAGGACGTCAACGTCGGCGAACGCGACCTCGAAATCCTCGACGATCCTCGTTCGCACCCGCTGCGCCGTGCCGTAGTAGGCCTCGTAGTAGCCCGAGGCGAGCGCAAACGTCCCGAGCATGATCCGGCGCTTGACCTCGGGTCCGAAGCCCTCTCCCCGAGTCCGCTCGTAGTGCTCCAGCAGATCCTCGGCGTCGAGGGCGCGCCGCCCGTAGCGGATGCCGTCAAACCGGGCGAGGTTGGCCGAGCACTCCGCCGGCGCAATGAGGTAGTAGGTCGCCAGCCCGTGATGGGCGTGCGGAAGCCGAATCGGGACGAGGGTGCCGCCGAGCGACTCGACGTGGTCGAGGGCGGCCTGGCATGCGATCCGGACGCCGGGCTCGATTCCCTCCCCCATGAGTTCCTCAATGACGCCAACCCGCACGCCGTCGAGACGCTCGGCGCTTGGCAGCACGATCGGCTCGGGCCACTCAAGCGAGGTCGAATCCATCGGGTCCCGGCCCACCATCGCCTGCAGCAGCAGTGCCGCGTCCCGGACCGTGCGGGCGAAGGGTCCGACCTGGTCGAGCGACGAGGCAAATGCGATCAGCCCGTAGCGGGACACCGCCCCGTAGGTCGGCTTCAACCCGACGATGCCGCATAGCGCGGCCGGTTGCCGAATCGATCCGCCGGTGTCACTGCCAAGCGACCACGGAGCCTGGCGGGCCGCGACGGCCGACGCCGAACCGCCGGACGACCCGCCCGGCACGCGGCTTACGTCCCACGGGTTCAGCGTCGGTCCGTAGGCGGAGTTCTCGCAACTCGACCCCATGGCGAACTCGTCCATGTTGGTCTTGCCGATGACAACGGCCCCGGCGGCCTCGAGTCGGGCGACGCAGGTCGCCGTGTAGACGGGATGGAACCCCTCGAGAATCCGAGAGCCGGCGGTCGTCGGCAGATCGCGTGTGGACAGTGCGTCCTTGATGGCGATCGGCACCCCTGCCAGCGGCGGACGCTCGGGCATCGCGTCGATTACCCGGGCACGATCGATGGCCCCGTCGCGGTCAATCGCCAGGAAGCTGTGCCAGTCGTCGTGCTCGGCGCGCTCGAGGTAGGCCCGAACCAGCTCTTCGGAGGAGGTCTCGCCGGCGGTCACCGCCCGGACGGCCTGCTCGGCTGTGAGGTCGGTCAGCGCCAATTTCTCATCCCATCCTCGGCACGGCGAAGCCGCCGCCGTGGACCTCCGGGGCCTCGCGGAGGGCGAGTTCGGACGGGATGCTCGGGGTCGGCTCGTCCTCACGGACGACGTTCTCCATCGGAATCGCGTGCGTGGTCGGCGGGACACCTTCGAGGTTGAGCTCCTGGATCTGCTCGATGTAGGTGAGGATCGCGCTCAACTCCGCCTGCATGCGATCACACTCGGCATCGGTCAGCCGCAGCCGTGCGAGTCGCGCAACGTGGCGCGTGACGTGTTCATCGATCACGGCTGCGGATCCTACCCGACCGGCGCCCGGGTCAGCCGGGCGGCGTGAGCGCAACCAGGATTGCGACCGCGCTCATCAGCACCGCCGCCAGCGTCAGCTCGACGCGCAGGCTCGTCCGGAGGGCGTCGCCGGCCCCGCGATCGTCGGCGTCCAGGCCGACGGCCGCCCGCTCGAGGCGCGGGTGCAACACGATCCGCGCATACCCACCGGCAGCAAGCATGACGGCGAATATCGCAAGCTTGACCGCGAGCACGATGCCATAGGCGGTGTCGGTCAACTGGGCCAGCGACCCCAGTTCCGCCAGCGCGCGGTAGGTCCCCGTGATCACCAGCAGCGCCACGCACACGATCGCGAGCGTCGAGAAGCGGACGACGGCTCCGGCCAGCAGGCGGACGCGGTCGCCGACGCCAAGCATGCGGGACGGCGAGACGACCAGCACCAACAGGCCGACCAGACCCCCGATCCATGCTGCAGTCGCCAGCGTGTGCACGGCGTCCGCGGGAATGTTCACCGAGGCGTCGGTCCCGTCCGAGGCGTGCCCCTGCCACGACATCGTGCAGATCCCGACGATCGCCCCGACCGCGAGCCCGATTCCCCAGGCGAGCGGAGGATCGGGAGCGTCCGGATTCCCGGCGTGACGCATCGCCCACCCGACCGAGGCGGCCAGGATCACCGATAGCGCGAGCACGATCAGGGCGTTCCCGGTTCGGGTATCGGTGAGGAGGGCCACCATCGCCGCACCGGACCCGATCCAGACCACCAGCCCGATCCCGTAGAGCACGATGCCGGCGATCCCGGACGCCAAGGCCCACCACCAGGCCGCCCACCACGCGCCGCCGCCCCGGATGAGCGACGTCGCCGCACGGAGCCGGAACTCGGCGCGGTCGTCCGGCTTCCCGGGTCCAACGACACCGCCCTCGCGCCAGGCCGGCCCGGCAACGCCCCATCGCAGCGCCACCAGACCCAATGCAACGATGAGTCCTGCGAGCACCAGCCCACGCCCGACTCCGGCGAGCCAGGCCCCGCTCGAGGACCCCAACCGCGGTGGTGGTGGCGTCGGCGTACCTCCGGATCCGACCTCGACGGGATACCGCCCCGTGACCACGTGGCCGTCGCCGGTCAGCACACGGAAGCGCACCCAACCCCCTCCCGGCAGGATCACAATCCGCGGAACCGCGGCCACCACCACCTGCGTGTTGCCGGCCTCGACACGGGCGGGCATGCTCAAAAGGCGTCCGTGCGCCCAGAGCTCCAAGACCGCAAACCGGGACTCGACCGGGGTGGTGAATTCCATTCGGAGGCCCGACACCGAGCCGACCTGCCCGCCCGGCGGCGGCGCTGCACTTACGACCCCGGCGGCGGCGGTCGCGGTCGCGGCGGCGCCGAGCATGATCGCCAGCACGAGCCAGGCGACGACCAGCGGGCGCCGCAGCGGCGCCCGCCCCCCCGACGGACGGCGCGGCAGAGTCATCCGCGAGGCGCCGCTGTGGTCGGGGTGTTGAGTCCCCGCGCCAGGGCGACCAGCCATGGTTGAGGCACCGCGACCGACGACATGACGACCGTCCGGCCGCCGCGGCGCCACGACAGGATCGTCCGCCCGGCGAGGCTGATCCGATGCACCCGAACCCCGGCAGGGGCGGCGACGACGAGGCCGGGCTCGCGGATTGACCCGCCCGACACGACGCTCGCGGCGATCACCCGTCCGCCGCGCTCGAAGAACGCAGTCGCGACGGTATGGGTGCCGACGACGTCGACCCGCGCGCCCGTGGGCGCCCAGCGGTACGCGCCGAGATCGGGTGTACGCATACCCGCCACCACCTGTCCGGAGACGGTCAGCGGTCCGGTCGCGCCCAGATTCTGGGCCGCTGCAACGCGCGCGACCACGTCGCTGTCGGGGACCCCGGCCGTCACAGCGAACGTGGCGGCAGCGGCGACTGCGGCGGCGATGACGATTGCCCCGAATATCCGCCCCGCCCGGGCGCGTCCGGATGTGCCTTGGCCAGCCGCTTCCGAGGTCTCCGACCCGGTCTGATCCGTACCAAGCGCCGGGGTGCGGCCCTCGTCCACCATCTAATGCACCTCCGGGAACACCCGGCCTGACGGTACCATGCCCCATGTGGCGATTCTGAGCTCAACAGCACGCCTGCCGCGGCGTCTGGCGCCGGCGGCGGTCGTCAGCCCGGCCGGCTTTCTGGCCATCGCCTGGACCAATGCCTTCTTCCTCTGGGCGGTCCTGCTCAGCGGCGGGCTCGTGCGGTTGACCAGCTCCGGCCTCGGATGTCCCGACTGGCCACTTTGCCACGGCGGGGTCCTGCCCCCGACGACCGAGCATCCGATGATCGAGTTCTCGAATCGGATGCTTTCCGGGGTGATCGTCATCTACACGGTCGTCGCCTGGCTGCTGACACGCCGGACGCCGACAGCGTCCCGCGCGGTGCGGGGATGGATGCTCGCCGCCGCGGTCATGACCGTCGGACAGATCCCCCTCGGAGGCGTCACCGTCGTGACCGGGCTCAACCCCGTCATGGTTGGCAATCACTTCCTGCTGGCGCTCCTCGGCCTGGGCGCGGCCATCATGGCCCTGGTGCGGTACCGCGATGATCGGCACGGCTGGGCACGGGGCTGGGATCGCCGACGCGGCCCCTTTGCGGTCCTTGCGGCGTTGGCCCTGCTCGGCGTAGCGGTCACGGGCATCCTCGTGACCGCGTCCGGACCCCATTCCGGGGCCGCGAGCGCGACGGACCGTCTCGGCAACCTCCAGTTGACGATCTGGCTCCACGTCCGCGCGGTCGCGCTGCTGGTCGTGCTGATGGCTGTGCTCGCGCTGTGGCTGTGGCGTGAGCCGGCGCGCGACCCGCTGACGATCAGCCTCGCGGCGGCGTATCTGCCGCTGCTGGCGGTGCAGATCTTCATCGGTGAATACCAGTTCCGCCACGGCCTGCCGTGGCAGTGGGTTGCGGTCCACGTCCCGGTCGCCGGCCTCGCGTGGTCATGCGGCCTCGTGCTCGCCTGGCTTGCGGCCGCGCCTGTGATCGGGCCCGCCGCGGAGTCGACGGGCAACGCGCCGCCGGACGTGGCCCAGCGGGCCGCCGCTGCCTAACGCCGCCGCGCTGCCAGGCTCGTACAGGGCACACAGCGCTCCGCGTCGGGAATCGCCTGCAGGCGTCCCTCGGGAATCGGGGCCCCGCAATCGATACAGATCCCGTAGGTCCCGGCCACGATCGCGGCGCGCGCGCGAGCGAGTCGCTCGAGCTGCTTGCGCATACGCAGGACCTCCCCCAGCTGGCGTTCGCGTTGCTCGGCGTCGGTCGCGGCCTCGGCGGGATGGTGGTGCCCGTCCGACCGCTCATCCGCGTCGGCGGCGAGATCGCGCTCGGCAAGTGCGGACCCAATCTCCGCCTCCAACCTGGCGATGCGCTCCAAGGGCGTCCCGGTGTCGTGACTCTCCATAATGCGAATCGTAACCCGGCGCGACCGTAAGGTTGCGGCCAACGCCAATCCAAGGACCCCCGCACGTGACCGACGCCATCGTCGTTGAGGGACTCGTCCGTGAGTTCAAGGGCGGCATCCGCGCCGTCGACGGAATCGACCTGCATGTGCGCGCCGGGGAGGTGTACGGCTTCCTCGGGCCGAACGGCGCGGGCAAGAGCACAACCGTCCGGATGCTGACGACCCTGCTGCGCCCGACGGCCGGCAAGGCCAGCGTCGCGGGGTTCGACGTCGCCACCGAGGCCGGCAGCGTCCGGCGCTCGATCGGGGTTGCGCTGCAAGACGCCGCCATCGACCCCTTTATGACGGGGCGGGAACTCCTGCGCCTGCAGGCGACCCTGCACGCGATCCCCCGCGCCGACGGACACGCCCGTGCCGAAGTCCTGCTCGACCGCGTCGGCCTGACGGACGCCGCCGACCGCCGGGTCGGGACGTACTCCGGAGGCATGCGCCGGCGCCTGGATCTGGCGCTTGCGCTCGTCCACGAGCCGGTGGTCCTGTTCCTGGACGAGCCGACCACGGGCCTTGATCCCACCTCCCGCGTCGCGCTGTGGGAGGAGGTCCGTCGCCTGAACCGGGAGTCCGGGACGACCGTGTTCCTCACGACTCAGTACCTCGAGGAGGCCGACCAGCTCGCCGGGCGGATCGGCATCATCGACGGTGGCAAGATCGTCGCCGAGGGGACCCCGGCGGAACTCAAGAACAACATTGGCGACGCCACGCTGATGATCACCCCGACCGACCCCAGCCGGATCGCGGACGCCGCCGCGGTGCTCCAGCAGTTCGGTCCGGCCGCCGACGGCAAGCCGGGCGCCGCCGCCATCCGACTGTCGGAGGGGGCCGAAGGCATCGCCGCGGTCGTCCGCGCGCTTGACCACGCCGCGATCAGTACCGCCGCGATCGACCTGCATCAGCCGACCCTCGACGACGTCTTCGTCGTCACGACCGGCCACAGGCTCGAAGGCGACGCTTCCGCCGCGCCGGGATCCGGACGCGGGCGCAAGGGACGCCGCGAATGACCCCGGCCATCGTTCAGACGGCGGCGCTCGCGCGCCGCTCCATCTTCGCGACGTTCCGGTTCCCGCAGGCGTGGTTTCCGTCGCTGTTCTTCCCGCTCGTCCTGATGGCGATCTTCACCGCGTCGTTCGGGCGATCGATCGGGTTCATCCCAGGTTTCCCGCACGTCGACGGCTTTCTCAGTTTCGCCGTCACCGGCGCGATCGTCCAAGGCGTGCTGATCTCTTCGGTCGGCGCCGGTGCGTTCTTCGCGGGCGACATCGAAGGAGGCTTCTTCGACCGCCTGGTGTCATCTCCAACCTCCCGCTCGGCGATTCTCCTCAGCAGGCTGTGCGCGAGCGTCGTCCTGGCGGGCGGCCAGGCCATCTTCTTCCTTCTGATCGCCCTGATCTTCGGCGCGACGATTCAGGGCGGAATCGTCGGCGCGCTGATCGTCGTCGTGCTCGCGGCGCTCCTGGCCATCCCGATGGCCGGCCTTGGCATCTTCCTGGCGCTGCGCACGGGGTCGGCCGAAGCGGTGCAGGGCATGTTCCCGCTGTTCTTCGCACTCATGTTCTTCTCGTCGACGTTCTTCCCGCGCGAGACGATGACCGGCTGGTTCCAGGTGGCGGCCGACATCAACCCGATCTCCCACCTCGTCGAGGGAATGCGCGAACAGATCATCAGCGGCGTCAACTGGCAGCAGGCGGCCGTATCGTTCGGGATCATCGCCGTCCTGGCGGCGATTGCGGTCGGGGCGTGCGCCCTGTCATTTCGTCGCCGGTTGGGAGGTGACGCGTGAGCGCGTCCACGTTCAGCCGGACCGCATCGGTGTCGGGGATGCTCGCTTGGCGCGCCCTGATCCTCGTCCGCCGCATGCCCGCGGTCTTCATTCCGTCGCTGGTCATGCCCCTGTTCATCCTTGTGGCAACCTCCGGCGCGTTCCACGGGATCTCGGCGGTGCCGATCGGCACCAGCAGCTACCTCGCCTTCACCTTGCCGTTCGCGACGATCATGGGTGCGGGGTTCGCGGGGATCAATGCGGGAATGACGCTCGCCCGGGATATCGAAGGTGGATTTGTCGACCGCCTGATCGCCAGCCCCGCGCCGCGACTATCCCTCGTCGCCGGCCCGTTGACGGCCGCCGCAATGCGCAGCGTGTTCACCACGACGGTCGTGCTCGTCGCCGGCCTGATCGGACAGCTCGCCCTTCCGGGCATTCTGGGCACCGTGATGATCTACATCATGGCCGCCAGCTTCGCGATGGCGACCGCCTGTTGGTCGATGGGGGTCGCGCTGCGTGCGCGCACCGTCCAGGCCGCGCCGATGATGCAGCTGGTGGTGTTCATCCTCGTGTTCACCTCGGTCGCCTACGCACCTCGCGACCTGCAGACCGGGTGGTTGCGAACCGTCTCGGACTGGAATCCGGTGACGCGGATCCTCGAGTTCTCCCGCACCGCCGAGTTCCAGTCCATGTCGTGGACCGGTTTTTGGGGAGCGATAATCTCGATCGCGGTCCTTATGGGGATCTTCGGGGCCTTCGCCCTCTACGGCTTGTCCCGACTCGGAAACGACTGAGGTCCGATATGCGCACCGAACTGCTGGCCGAGCTTTCCGAAGCCCACGGCACGTCCGGCCGCGAAGAGGCCGTCGCCGGCATCGTTCGACGCGAGCTCGGTCCCGTGGTGGCGAGAATCGAGACCGATCCGCTCGGCGGCCTCTGCGGCGTCCGTCCGGCGACCGGCGCGGCCGGGACGCCGGTTCGACTCATGCTCGCGGCCCACATTGATGAGATCGGCCTGATGGTCACCGGCGTCGACGAGCAGGGCTTCCTTCGGATCATTCCTCTCGGCGGCTGGGACGCGCGCACGCTTGTCAGCCAGCGGGTCGTGGTGCACGGACGCGAGACGCTGGCCGGCATGGTGGGCGTCCCGCCCGTCCATACGCTGAGCGCCGAGGAGCGCACCCGCGCTCCGAAGGTCGAGGATCTGCGGATCGATCTGGGCCTGCCCGCCGAACGGATCCGTGAGCTAGTGCGCCCCGGTGACGTCGTGACGCGAGCGCGCAGCTTTGCGCCGCTGGGCGACCTGGTCAGCGGCAAGGCGCTCGACGACCGGGTCGGTGTCTTCGTGCTGATCGAGGCTATGCGGGCGGCGGGCAGCTCGCCCGTCGACGTACTGGCGACCGCCACGGTCCAGGAGGAGGTCGGGCTCCGGGGGGCGAAGGTCGCCGCAACCCGCCAATCGCCGGACATCGGCGTCGCGATCGACACGTGCCCGTCGACCGACGGGCCGGGCGCATCCGGCCCGGGCGGCACCAAGCTGGGCGCCGGGGCCGCGATCCGCATCATGGACGCCAGCGCGATCGGCTCACACCGGCTCGTCGGGTTCATGGAGAAACTGGCCATCGAGCGGGACATCCCGCACCAGTTCCACGTGTCGGACAAGGGTGGCACCGACACCCAATCGCTGCAGCTGTCGGGTTCCGGGGCGATCGCCGGCTGCGTGTCGATTCCGACCCGCTATGGACACTCCTCGATCGAGGTCTGCCACCCGGTCGACATCACTGCGGCAATCGATCTGGTCGCGGCCCTCGTCGAGTCGGCACATCGCCTTCCCGCGGCGGCCTGAACCCGTCTAGCCCGGCTGCACCGATCCGTCGGACCGGATCTCGACGGCGCGGACGCCGCCCGGAATCTCGGCGGGTCGGCCGTCGACGAACAGACTGACCCCGGTCACCGGGCTCACCCCGACCCAGATGGCATGCCCGACGGAGAACCTGCGGCTGGCACCTGACGGAATCACCCCCGAAAAGGCCACCGGCCCCCGGGCGGAACCGCTGCGAACCGTGACCCGGCTGCCCGTTCCGGGCGATCCCTCAAGACGGACTGTTGCCGCCGCGGTCACCGTCGGTGGCACGGTGGCCGTCGCGCCCGCGGTCGCCACGCCGGCGCCGCTGGGCGTCGTCAACGGTGTCGGATGCGCATGCCAGGCGGCGCCAATCCACAACGCCAGCAGCCCGACGCCGGCGGCGCCGATCACGAGCCACACGATCCCCGCCTTGCGTCGGCCGGCCGCGCGCCTCCGCGCCGGGGTCGCAGCGAGCGACACGCGTCGGCGGCGCGCCCGGCGTGCCGGGGTCGGCGACGGCTCGACGGGGTCGCGCACGACACCGAACCGATCGTCGTACTCCTCGACAAGCACGCGCGCGTCGAGCCCGAGGAACGTCGCGTACGTCCGCAGGAATCCGCGGGCGTAGGCGGACTCGGGCAGGATGTCGAAGCGCTCTTCCTCGAGCGCGCCCAAATACCGCGCACGGATACGGGTCTCGCGCTCACAGTCCTGGAGCTCGAGTCCGCGCCGCGAGCGCGCACTGCGCAATGTGTTCCCGATGTCAATCATGCGATCCGTCGCGTCGTGGACGCCGTTCCGGGCACCCTGCCCGCAGAACGCCATGGCACGTGGTTAGGGGTCCCTCACACGACGTGCCGGTAGGCAATCCATGACCGCCGAGCCCCGAACCGCCTGCGCCGTGCGCACGCCTGCGTCGTGCGGCACGTCGTCCAAGTTGTACACCGTTCCGCCCGCAGACGCGATTTCGGTGGTGCCGGATGCACAGCGCTGTTGCATCCCCGCAGCAGCGCAGCCGACGTTCCCGGCCCGCGGGACGGCTCGGCATCCAGGCGGGTCGGGACCTGGGTTCGGAATGATCAGGTGCTGACGGCGACCTTGATCGAACCCTCTTCGCGGCGATCCATCATCGTGTAGCCGCGCGCCGCGTCGGTGAGCGGCAGATCGTGGGTGAACACCACCCCGGGACGGATCTTCCCTGCCTCGAGTAGGTGCATCAGCGAATCCATGTACGCCCGCGACGGACAGACGCCCGGGTGGATCGAGATGTTGCGCATGAAGGTCGCCGAATACGGCTGATCGACCGGCCCGAAGAAGTGGCTCATCCCCAGCACCGAAACCGCACCACCGTCACGAACGGCCGTCAGGGCACGCGTCAGCGAATCGTTGTTGGAGATCGTCTCGACGACGGCATCGGCACCGCGGCCGTGGGTCAAGTTCTGGATGGCCTCGACGGCGTCTTCCCGCTTCGCGTTGATGACGTGCGTGGCACCGCTGCTCGTGCCGACCGCCAGCCGGTCGTCGTGGTGGCCGACGTGGATGATGGTGGCTGCCCCGAACAGGGTCGCCGCCTGCACCGCACAGATCCCGACCGCACCGTCACCGAGGATGGCGACGGTGTCGCCGGGACGCACGCGTGCATTGACGACGCCGTGGTAACCGGTGGAGAACACGTCGCCCAGGGGCAACACGTCCAGATCGCGGGTCCCGTCCGCAAGCGACTCCGGGATCACGACAAGGGTGCCGTCCGCCTCCGGGACCCGGATGAACTCCGACTGTCCGCCTTCGATTTCACCGCCGGCGTGTGGGCCCCAGAAGGGCGTGCCGAAGATCCCGCCGTGCTCGCAGGAGCTGTGAAGGCCGCGCCGGCAGTAGAAGCACGTCCCGTCTGAGAACACGAAGGGCGCCACCACGCGGTCACCGACTCTCGGCCCGCGGACGTCGGCACCGACAGCCTCGACGACACCGACGAATTCATGCCCGACGCGAGTCCCGGGCACCATCTCCAGGTCCTCTCCGTTGTTGAGGAAATGGAGGTCGGATCCGCAGATGCCCGCCTTGGTCATCCGTACGAGCGCATCGGTGGGCTTGAGAAGTTGGGGCTCGGGCACGTCGTCGACGCGGACGTCGCCGGTCCCGTGCCAGCAGGTTGCCTTCATTCGCATGCTCCTCGTGTCGCGTCCGCCGTCCACGCGCCGGACCCGCAACGGAGCGGGACCCACGTGACGGCACATAAAACACTCATCTTTGAGTGAACTATTCTCAACTTACCACCGCACCGCATGCAGGCGTGGCGTGATGCGGTGGTCCGCTTACGGGCCGGGACGCCGACGCATCGCCTCGGCGAGACCGGCGGTCGCCGCACGGACGCGCTCGAGCAGCAGCATCAGCTGGCGGTGCTCGGCGGGTGTCAGCGCGGTCGCCATGATGCGGGTCTCCAGCGAGCGGGTCAATTCCGAGGTCTCCTCCGCGCGCTCTCGACCGCTGTCGGTGACCTCGATCAGGCGGCGGCGGCGGTCGTGCGGGTGCGCGTGGCGCCTGACGTACCCCTTGGCCTCGAGCTGATCGAGCACCACCGACACGTGGTTCGACGACAGCCCGAGTGTCTCGCCCACCTCCCACGGTTCGAGGCGTTCCGGGTGCGCAGTCGCCATGAGCTCGATACTCCGGAACTGGACCAAGGTCATCGCGGCATGGCGGCGCACAAGCCGCTCAAGCAGCTCGTTGAGCTCTGCACCAGCGTGGATAACCTCGGCGCAGGATCCGGTCGGGGTCGGGAGGCCCGCACCGGGCGGGGGGGACAATCCCACGGCGATGTCGGGGCGTTTGGAGGCCATCTGCCGAGTGTACGACAGGCGCGGGCAGGATCCGGTGCCGCCGCGCGCGGCACCGGCCCGTTCAGACGCTGATCACGCCGTGCGCGGCGAGCAAGCAGAGCGCGATGGCGATCCCCGCCAAACCGAGGATGCCTGCCGCAACCGAGGCATTGACGCGCCCGTAGGCGATGTGTCCGCGTCCGTATCCCGACAACACCAAGCCGGCCAGCACGCCGCCGAGCAGACCGCCGACGTGGCCGCCGACCGAGACCCCGGGGACCGTCAGGGTGAACACGAGGTTCAGGACGATCAGGACCCCGAGGCCGCTCTGCATCACCGCGACTCCGCGTTGTCGGAACATCACCACCAGCGCCCCCATCAGGCCAAAGATCGCCCCCGAGGCGCCGATCGTGATCACGCCCGGCGAGAACAACAGCGCCCCGGCGGCACCCCAGAGCAGGCTGATGCCGTAGACGATGATCATCCGCCGCGACCCGACATAGCTCTCGAAGGCAACGCCGAGCACCCAGAGCACCCACATATTGAACGCGACGTGCAGGACGCTCTCGTGGATGAATCCGGACGTGACGATCCGCCATGTCTCACCGTTGGCGACGGCCGGTCCGTAGAGCCCACCGTGCTCGATGATCGACGAGTTCCCGCCGCCGCTCACCCCCACTCCCTGCGCAAGCTCGCCGAGGAAGATCAGCACGTTGATCACGATCAGCGTCAGCGTGACCGTGAACCGGCGCCCCGAGACGGAGATGCCGCGGAAACTTCGCCCGCGCTGTGCTTGCGTGCCGGCTCCACGTGCCGTGCCGGCACATTCCGGACAGCGGATTCCGACCGGCGCCGGCACCATGCACGAGGTGCAAATCGGCCGCTCGCATTGGGAGCAGCTCAGGAGCGTCTCCCGGTCCGGGTGGCGATAGCAGTACTGCGGCGCGCTCGTGGGAGACTCAGGCATCGGCGACGGGATCGTATCGGGCGAGACCGGTGTGAAGGCGTCCGTCCGGGTGGCGACGGACCGAGATCGGGCACTGTACGCTCACGCGCGGGTGAGGTGCTCGCCCGTGCGGCGGGCCGTGGGCAGCTCAGGGCAGGCGGTGTATGTGCGCCGATTGCCACCTGTTCACGGCGTTTGACGATGACGGCCAATCAGCCTTCAATGCGTCATGCTGCCGTCAGGTGCGCGGCGAGCGCCATCGCACCCGTCCGAAAGACCACGACTCACCAAGAGGCCGCGTATGACAGTGCCGCCGCCGCCGTTTGCCGCGATGCCCCCTCATGGGCTCCCCGATCTCATCGAGCACGATGCCTGCGCCTTGGCCGCGTTCGTAACCCGGGACGGCAAGCCGGATCGACGTATGGTCGACCACGCTCTGGTCGGGCTCCAGATGATGGTGCATCGCTCCGGCAGTGTCGACGGCGAAGGCGACGGCAGTGGCCTGCTGATCGATATTCCGCGCCCACAGTGGAGCCGGCGCCTCGCGGCGGCGGGCATCAACGGCGACCTGGTCGACGACCAACGCTTCGTCGTGGGGCACGTGTTCTTCGAGTCCGAGCAGGCGGCGCACGACCAGGTCGCGCGGCTGCTGGAGATTCTGGCCGCACACGGCTTCGAACTGCTGTGGTCCGGCGAGGGGTTGGTCGACCGGTCCGCACTCGGGCCGCGGGCCGCGGAGACCCCTCCGGTCTTCTGGCAACTGGCAGCCCTCGCCAGGACCGGCGGTCGCGCTGCCTCCCGCGACTGCTACGACGCGATGGTCCAAATCGAGCAGGACATCGACTGTCACGTCGCCTCCTTCTCGGCGAACGACGTCGTCTACAAGGTCCAGGGCCAGCCGGAGGTCATCCCGAGGTTCTACCCCGAGTTTGCCGACAACGACTTCGCCGCCTCGCGGATCATCGCCCACAACCGGTACTCGACCAACACCTATCCGACGTTCTCGCGCGTGCAGCCATTCTCGCTGCTCGGTCATAACGGCGAAATCAACACGATCGCGCAGCTGCGGGAGCAGGCCCAGCAGCTCGGGCTCCCGATCACCCACCAGGGATCCGACTCCCAGGACCTGAACCGCCTGCTGGAAGGGCTCGTGTTCGAAAAGGGCCTGTCGCTGCTGGAGGCGGTTGAGTTCGTGCTCCCGCCGATCCTCGGCGAGGTTCACCGCCTGCCCGCGCACCTGCAGGACCTCTACGTGCACTATCGCGAGGCGCTCGGGCCATACGCGCAAGGCCCTGTCGCACTGGCGACCCGTGCCCAGGACGAGATGGTCTTCGCAGTCGACGCGATGGGCTTGCGTCCGTTGTGGTGGATCGAGACCGACGACTGGTACGTCGTCTCGTCCGAACCCGGGATCATCGAGGTCAGCGACTTGGCGTGCGACCCGAGGCCCCTGGGCCCGGGCGAGAAGATGGCAATCATCCTCGATGCCGACGGGATTCCGCGCGCATTCGACTACCCGGAGGTCCAGCAGCAGGTCTACGAGCGTGCCCGGGACCGCGGTGCTCTGCCCCACGGCGAAACCCGCGCCCGCCTCGCCGGCGGGCTTGACCCGACGATCGTCGCCGACGACCGGAACGGCACCGTCGACGGCCCGGAGATCGATCTGAATACCCTGCTGGGTGCGGCGTCGTGGATCGAGTCGGACAAGCAGCAGGTGGAGTTCCACGCCGAGCGCGGCGCCGAACCGGTCGGTTCGCTCGGCTGGGACGGCCCGCTGGGACCGTTCACGCCGGTCCCGATGCCGCTGTCGGATTACCTGCAGGAGACCGTCGCGGTCGTCACCAACCCGGCGATCGACCGCGAGCGCGAGGTTGAGCACTTTTCCACGCGCGTCGTGCTCGGACGCCGTCCCCCGATAGAGGGCGTCGAGGTCGAGCCGCCGCAGCGCTGCGAGCTCCGCATGCCGTTGCTGTTGGGGGGGCTGCGGACCGGCCTCGGACTCTCGTTGCCGGAGCTACGTCGCGTCGCTGCCGGTGAAGGTGTCGCACTGCTCGACGACGTCATCGCCGCCTGGGGCGCGCGGGCCGTCCGTCTCGACCTGGCCTACCCCACCGGCACCACGATGCGCGAGCGGGTCGGCGAGCTCGCCGACCAGGCCGTCACTGCCGTCCGCAGCGGCGCCGAGGTGATCGTCCTACACGATATGGGCGCCGGCGCCGCTACCCGTGTGTGTGACCCCATGCTGGCCGTCGCTGCCGTGGACAAGGCGCTGCGCGAGCAGTACGAGGACGGTGGCGACTCGATCCGACGCAATGTCAGCCTCCTGTTGCAGGCCGCCGGGATTCGGAACGTCCACGACGTCATGGTCGCGCTCGGACTCGGCGCCCAGGCGGTGATTCCGTACGCCATGCTCGAGTATGCGGTCCAGGCCAACCCCGAGCCCGCCGTGGCGGCCTCCAACCTCCTGCAGGCGCTGCAAAAGGGCATCGAGAAGGTCCTGTCGACCCTCGGCATCCACGAACTGCGCGGCTACGCACGCCTGATGTCGGCGATCGGCGTTCAGCCGGAACTGCTCGAGATCATCGGGATGCCGGGTTTCGTCGCCAGCGAAGGGCGCGGGCTCGGCTTTGACGGGCTCGAGGAGCTCGCCGAACTCGGCCAGAGCATCCGCTCCGGGGCGGAGAGCCACACCAAGGTCAAGCTCCCGCGGATGTACCCCAAGGTCTGGAAGGCGCTCTCCCGCGTCGCCAACTCGGAGCGCGGTTACCACGAGTACGCCGAGACGCTCGAGCAGCTCGAGCGGGACCAGCCGGTCGCGCTGCGCCACGCGGTCGGCCTCCAGTTGGCCCCAGACGCGGTCCGCGTGCCCGCGAACCGCGTCTCGAGCCGCGTCGGCAACCACAGTCTGCCGTTCATCGTCAGCTCGATGAGCTTCGGGTCCCAGAGCGAGATCGCGTTCCGCGCCTACGCCGAGGCGGCGGCCCAGGCCGACATGCTCTCGATGAACGGCGAGGGTGGCGAGATCCCCGACATGATCGGCCAATATCCCAAACACCGCGGCCAGCAGATCGCGTCGGGACGATTTGGGGTGTCCTCCCTGCTGATCAACTCGTCCGAGCACGTCGAGATCAAGATCGGGCAGGGCGCCAAGCCGGGTGAAGGCGGCCACCTTCCGGGATCCAAGGTCACGGCCGCGATCGCTCGCGCCCGCAATGCGCAGATCGGGTCAGATCTGATCAGCCCGTCGAACAACCACGATCTGTACTCGATCGAGGACCTGGCGCAGCTGATCGACGAGCTCAAGACGGCGAACCCGCACGTCCGGGTGATCGTCAAGGTTCCGGTGGTCCCGGGAATCGGAACGATCGCCATCGGAATCGCGAAGGCGGGCGCGGACGTCATCACGCTCTCGGGCTTCGACGGCGGCACCGGGGCGGCGCGGCAGCACGCGTTGCGGCGCGCGGGCCTGCCGTGCGAACTCGGGACGGTGCTTGCCCACCATGCCCTCACCGAGGCGGGCATCCGTGACCGGGTCGAAATTTGGGCCGACGGCGGGCTGCGCTCGGCCGACGACGCCTTGAAGCTGATCTGCCTGGGCGCCAACCGCCTCGGCTTCGGCACTGCATCGATGGTGGCAATCGGTTGCACGATCTGCCGCGGATGTCAGCTGGACTCGTGCCATGTGGGCATCGCCACGCAGATTGAAGACCTGCATGAGGCCCAAGAACGCGGGCTGAAGCGGTTCGTCCCGCGCGAGCACGACTCGGCCACCGCCGCACTCGTGCGCTATTTCACCGAGATGGGTGAGGCGATGCGCGTCCGCGCCGGCGAGATGGGCGTCACCGACATCCAGGAACTGGTCGGGCAAGCCCACCGGCTGGTGCAGGTCTCGCACCATGACCGTCTCGACCTCACCGGGCTGCTGACTCCGGTCGGAGAACAGGTCATCACCGGCCCCGAAGGCCAGCCGCGGTTCTTCCGTGAATTCAACCCGCCGCCGCCACATCGCGCACCGGAAGTCGCCGCCGAGCGGCTTGCCGCCGGGTCCGCCCTGGCGGTCGAAGAAGAGGCGGCCACCGCCGCCGACCGCAACCTCGGCACGGACCTGGCGGGCATGATCGCCCGGTCCCATACCCACGTGAACACCAGCTGGAACTTCGGTGCCCTCGGCGGCAACGGCGCCATCGCGCACGGCGGCAACTCCAACATCCTCTCGGACGCCGAGATGGCCAACGGCCACGAACCGCTGGTCGATCTCGCCTTCACCAAGGGGGCAGCAGCGGGATCCGGCCTCGGGGCGTTCAATATCGGCGGCGTCCGCATGCGGGTGTTCGGCGGCGCCCAGGACGGGGTCGGCAAGTGTGCCCTCGGCGGCGAGATCCAGGTGCTGAAGGCCAAGAACGCCAAGGGCCAGTGGGTCGGCGGCCACGTCGGCAAGAGCTTCGCCTACGGCGCACAGCGGGGTCTGTTCCTGATCCAGGGTGACACCGACGCCCGCGCCTGCATCCGCATGTCCGGCGCCGACGTGGTGCTCGGCGGGCAACCGCGTGAGCCCCTCAACGACCGCATTGGATCGCTCGCCGCACGTGCGAACTGCAAGGGATTCGCCTTCGAATACATGACCGGAGGACGGGTCGTTGTGCTGGGAGATCCCGGACCGTGGATCTGCTCCGGAATGACCGGAGGCGTCATCTACTGCCGCCAGAACCCGGACTGGAACCTGGACAGCAGCGCCATCCGGCGCCGCCTGTCCAAGACCGCCAAGGTCAGCATGCAGGAACTTGACGAGGCCGATGAGTCGCAGGTTGCCGGTCTGCTGACCAAGTACCAGCAGGCGTTGATCGAATCCGGTCAGCCCGAGGCTGCGGCGGCCCTCGATCCGCTGATCGCGGCCCCGGTCGAGCACTTCATCGCACTCTCGCCCGTGACCCAGCAGGCCGACCCGAACATCTCCACCGAGTAGCCCGGACCACGCGGGCGGGGGCATTGCCCCCGCCCGCGCACCCGGTGCCACGAGTCGATGCGGAGCCCCGCAGGATGAAGATCAGTCCCTGGATCCTGATGGCGATCGGTATCGTCGTGATCGTCGGCGCCATCGGCAGCTTCATCATCTGGCGCGTGCTCCAGCGTGCCTATTGGGTTCCCAGGCCGACCGACACGTTTCTCGTGCAGACCGGTGCGCCGCTGGACACCACCAGCCCGACCGACCTCGGCGACGGCGAATACACGTACACGAGCGCAAACGCGCGGCCGCCGGACGTCTACATCATCGACGGCAACAACAACTCCGGCGACACCGTCGACGCGCTGCACGCGCGCGGTGCCCACGTGGTCTGCGAGGTCCCGTTCGTCCAGTGGACCCCGAGCATGTTCAGCGCATCCGACCCGCGCTGGACGCCCCTTGAGGGCGCGGCGGCTCCGGGCGGTGGCCGCTGGCTGGACATCAGCCCGAAAGACCCGAACTTCCACAGCCTCATCGAGTTGATGTCGCTCCAGTTCGAGAACTGTGCCCAGGCGCCCGTCGACGGCGTCGTCTCCGACACGGTCGACGTCCTCGGGCACGGGACGGGAGTCGGCGGGCGGGCGCTGACCCAAACAGACTTCCAGACCTACATGACCGCCCTGGTGTCGATCGCGCACTCTGTCGGGATGGGCATCGGCCAGGGCGATGGGATGTCCCAGGCGCCAACCCTCGCATCCCACTTCGATTTCGCGGTTGTCCACAACTGCTTCTCGGCGGGCGATTGCGGGCTCACGGCCCCGTACGCGACCGCACACAAGGCAATCTTCGAGATCGAGACTGCGGCGGCCCCGGCGCGGTTCTGCCCGCCCGCCGCCGCCGGAGGGCGCAGCGCGGGACGCTACAACGCAGCGCTCAACGGGCGCCTGCGCGTCCCCTGCGCTTAGCGTGAGACGGGGGATCATGTTCGCCGCCCCCGCGCCGGTCCCGACGACGCCCACGCCCGAACGGGTCTAACCTCGAATCAGGGCATGTGCTCGGCGCCTGAAGCGCATGCCGGCTGACCGGCGCCGTGTGCGCCGCTCCCCGGGACGGAGGCTCCCATGAACGGTGTGATCGCCGTAGTCGTCATCGTCGCGATACTTGCCGTCGTCTACGTGGCGATGGCCATCAAGATCTTCAAGCAGTACGAGCGCGGTGTGCAACTGCGGCTCGGCAAGCTGGTTGAGGGACCGCGGGGGCCGGGGCTGATCTTCGTCATCCCCTTTATCGACCATGTGCACCGCGTCTCGCTGCGGATTGTCACGATGCCGATCCAGTCGCAGGAGATCATCACCCGCGACAACGTCACGGTGGACGTCTCGGCCGTGGCCTACTACCGCGTCGTCGACCCCGTCCAGGCGATCCTCGCAATCGAGGACGTCGAATCGGCGATCGACTACATCGCCCAGGCCACGTTGCGCGCGGTCATCGGCCAACACACCCTCGACGACGCACTCACCGGCACCGAGGCTCTGAACAAACACGTCCGCGACATCCTCGACGTCCAGACCGAGCCGTGGGGCGTGTTGGTGAGCACGGTCGAGCTCAAGAACATTCAGCTGCCGGTCGAGATGAAGCGGGCGATGGCAAAGGAGGCGGAGGCGGAGCGGGAGAAGCGCGCCAAGATCATCAGCGCCAACGGCGAGGCGCTCGCGGCGACCGAGCTCGCCCGGGCCTCCGACGTGATGATGAAGCACCCGATCGCGCTGCAGCTGCGCAACCTGCAGACCCTGGTCGAGATCTCCGTCGACAAGAACTCCACCATCGTGTTCCCGGCGCCGTTGATGAGCGCGGTCACCGATCTCGTGAGTTTCCTGACCCGGGAGGCGGACACCTCGCGTGCCGGCGGGATCCCCGGACTCGCCGACCCCGCCCCTGAACAACCGCCGATTCCCGCACCCGAGCTCTAACGCGACCCCGGTGACCTCTCGCCGGGGTCGGCGTGGTGCCGCCCCGCGGCCCCGAAGGCCCCGGGATGCCTGACGAACAGGTCCCGGCAGTACTCGGCGCAGAAGTAGTACGTCTGGCCATCGACGTCGGCCGAGACTGCGACGGCCGGGTCGACGGTCATCTCGCAGACCGGATCGATCGCCGTCGCCGCGCCGGAATGCCCATGGCCGGCGCCGTGACCGACGTGCCCGCCGCCGGCGAGGAAGGTCTGGTGGCAGGCCTCCGAACAGAAGTGGAAGGTGACCCCGTCCCGCTCGGCGACGAGCGCCTTGCCCCGGTCGACGGTCATGCCGCACACCGGATCGGTCGCGCCACGTCGCAGCGTCAATACGAAGAAGGCGACGAAGACGATCACCGCGAGGACGTTGAGCGCCAGTTTGTAGTCGAGCTGCACCTGACCGAACAGGTCGGCGCGGGTGGGGCGGACCTCGGGAACCAGACCCAGAACCTGAAAAAGCCCTGCGACGAGGAGACCGGCCAGGACCATCGTGATGTACATCAGCGCGGTGATGCGCACCGCAAACCGCCCCCCGTAGTACTTGCGGTATACGAGCAGGATCGGCAGCACGATCAGGTCGGCGAAGATGAACGACATGACGCCGGCAAACGACAGGCCGCCGGACCACAGCACCGCGGCGAGCGGCACGTTACCGACCGAACACACAAACGAGGCCACCGCGATGACGGGACCGATGAGCACGTTCTCCACGACGCGGATCGGCGTCGGCGCAGATTCGAGGAAGAGTGCGTGAAAGAAACCGTTGCCGAGCAGGCCGATGAACCCGGCCAGCAGAAACCCAAGCCCGATCTCCTTGTAGAGCATCTGGACATCGCCACGAAAGTTGTGCGCGACATCGGACCACGCATCAACCGATCGCACGCGCCGACGCCATGTGATGCCCGCGGACTGCGCCGAATGGTGTTGATGGCCGGTGTCGGCCTCTTGGGCGTGACGCCGTGCACGGGCCTCGAGGCCCGGCGAGACAAACAGCCGGTAGATGGCGGCCATCAACACGATCATGATGATTCCGCCGACGAACTCGCCGACGGCGAACTGCCATCCGATCAGCGTCCACAGCACCAGTCCGAGCTCCCAGACCAGGTTCGTCGAGGCAAACTGAAACGCCAGTGCTGAGACCCCTGACGCCCCCTTCTGGAACAGCGACTTCGCGATGGCGATCGCCGCGTACGAACATGACGAGGACGCCGCGCCGAGTCCCGTCGCCCGCGCCAACGCACCGGCCCCGCCACCGCCCATCGCGCGCTCCACCGCGTGACGGGGAACCCATGCCTGGACGATCGCCGAGATCGTGAACCCGAACACCAGCGCCCACCACACGGCGTACGCCATCAAGACCGCGTTCTTCAGGCCGTCCCAGATCGTGGTCGCGACACTCACGGCCCGGTTGTATCAGGCCTGGCCCGGCGACGCCGTCGGCCGTGCGCCGTCCGTGGCAGACTGCACCGGTCGACCCCAGACACCGTGGAGCCCCGCATGTCCGACGTGATCGTTGTCGCCACCTTCGTCGCCCGTCCGGGCCACGCCGATGCGGTCGAGACCGCGCTTCGCGTCCCCGTCGCGCCAACGCATGCCGAGGACGGATGCATCCTGTATGCGCTGCACCGAGGCCTCGGGGATCCCGGGACCTTCGTGTTCATCGAGCGCTGGACGTCCGCTTCGGCGTTGGCCGTCCACGCGCAACGCCCGTGGGTGACCGGCCTGTCGGCGATCTCCGACCTGCTGACCGGTCCACCCACGGTGGCGACGTACCGTGCCCTTCCCGATGGGGACCCGGAGAAGGGTCTGCTGTAGCGGCACGACCCAGGGTCGGCGGGTGGGCTCTAGACGCCCGCCGCTTCCGCGGCGTCCTCCCATTCCGACAGCGCCCACGCAAGGTCCTCCTGGAGCCGCCGGTACTGCTCGCCGATCTCGGCGGACCGGACATGGTCGCCTGCCACGTCGGGATCGAGCAGGCGGACATTGACGGCCTCGAGCTCCGCCTCGAGGCGGCTGATCTTGGTCTCGAGCTGGCGCACGCGGCGTCCGGCACCGCCCCTGGGCCGGGCCCCGCCATTCGCCGGTTTGGTCGCGGCCGCGCGCGGGGTCGGAGCCGCCCGCTTCGCCGGGGCCGGCGGCGTCGGAGCGCGCGCGGATCGCTGGTCGGCACGAGCCTGGAGGAGGTCTGCCCACCCCCCGTCGCGGGCCACCAGGGTCGCGCCCTCGATCGCTAGCGTCCGAGTGGCCACCGCGTCGATCAGCGCACGGTCATGGGAGATCAATACGATCGTGCCGGCGTACGCGTCGAGGGCATCCTCGAGCGCCTCGCGGCTCTCGGCATCGAGATGGTTGGTCGGCTCGTCGAGCACGAGCAGGTTGCCGCCGCGGGCGACCAGGAGCGCCAGCTGCAGTCGGCGCCGCTCACCACCGGACAGGTCGGCGACGCGGCCCTCGGCCAGTTCCCCGGGGAACAGGAACGCGCCCAGAAGCGTCCGGGCCTGGGTCCTGGTGAGGGCGGTCTCGCCGAGGATCGTGTCGACGATCGTACGGTCGCCGCGCAGTTCCTGGTCGTGCTGGGAGTAGTAGGACAGATCCACCTTATGGCCGACGCCAACGCGGCCGGCAGCCGGGGGGCGCAACCCGATCAGCGTCTCGAGGAGGGTGGTCTTGCCTGCACCGTTCGGGCCGACGATCGCCACGCGCTCCCCCCGTTCGATCACCACGTCGGCACCGTCGATCAGCACACGGTCCGCAACAGCAACCCGCAGCCCGTGAGCCTCCAACACGACCCGACCGCTCGCCGCTACGGGCGGGAACCCGAACGCGAGCGACTTGGCCGTCCGATTGACCTCGGGTCGTGCGATCCGATCGAGACGCTTGGCGCGGGACTTGGCCTGGCGCGAGCGCGTGCCGGCCTTCCAGCGCTCGACGAAGCGCTCCAGGCGCGCGATCTCGGCGGCGGTGCGCTCGGCCTCCTTGGCCTGGACCTCCAGCGCGAGCGCGCGTTCCTTGCGGAAGCGGGAATACCCGAACGGCCACAACCTGCTCCGGCCCCGGTCGAGCTCGAGGATGCCCGTCGCGATCGACTCGAGGAAATAGCGATCGTGTGAGACGAGCACGACGGCGCACCCCATCTCCGCGATCGCATCCTCAAGCCATTCCGTGCTCTGGACATCGAGATGGTTGGTCGGCTCGTCGAGCAGCAGCACGTCGGGACGGGCCACCAGCGCGCGCGCGAGCGACGCCCGGGTGAGTTCACCGCCTGAGAACACGGCCAGCGGATCCGACAGGCGTGCGTCGGGAATGCCGAGGCCGCGCGTGACGCGGGTCATCCAGCTCCGCCACTGGTATCCGCCGGCCCGTTCGAGCACGGCGTGGGCGCGCGCATAGGCCCCGAGCACCTGCGGGGTCGCGTCGCCGGCCTGCATCCGGGCCTCGAGCTCGGCCAGCTCGAGTTCTGCGGCAATCGCGTCGGCCATCCCCTCGGCGACATATTCCTCCAGCGTCCGGCCCGCGACCTCGAGCGGCGGCCGCTGGTCATGCAGCGCAACGAGAGCGCCGCGTGACAGGCTGACGCGCCCGCCGTCGGCGGCCAGCTGCCCGGCGATGATGCGCAGCAGTGTGGTCTTGCCCTCACCGTTGCGCCCGACGACCGCCAGGCGGTCTCCCGGCGCGACGCGGAACGAGACCTCGTGCAGGATCTCTCGCGCACCGAAGCTCTTGGACAACTGAACGACTTCCACAAGCGGGTAGGGTAGCGACCGTGACACCGCACACGCCGTCAGAAGTCATCCGCGACCCGGGCGGGGTTGCCGCCGTCGTGGCGGCGGCCCACGAGCACGGGCGGATCGCCCTCGACTTCGAGTTCCTCTGGGAGCGCACCTACGCTCCCCGCGCCTGCCTGGCGCAGATCGCCATCGACGATCGGGTCCACCTGATCGATCCGATTGAGGGCGCACCGCTGGACCCGGTCGCCGCCCTCGTCGCCGATCCGGACGTCGACGTGGTCATGCACGCGCCATCATCCGACCTGACCCTGTTGGGGATGCAATTCGGCACGCGGCCGACATCGATCCTTGACGTCCAACTCACCGCCGGATTTATCGGCATCGGCGCGGGACAGGGATTGGGCGTGCTGCTGGACCGCGGGCTCAAGGTCAAGCTCGACAAGGGCGAGCAGTACACGGACTGGAGCCGACGCCCACTGACCGAGCGCCAGCTGACCTACGCGGCCGCCGACGTCGCCTACCTCATCGAGCTCGCGGACGAGTTCATGGCGCGCGCCGACCGGCTCGGCCGCACCGCATGGATCGCGGAGGAAATGGCCCGCCGCTACGGACCCGAATCCCGCTGGGTCCCGGACCCGGACGAGGTCTGGCGCCGGGTCAAGGGCCAGGGCAAGCTCGCGCCCGCCGATCGCGCCGTGCTCCGTTCCCTGGCGGCGTGGCGTGAGCGCGAGGCGGCACGACGTGACCGCCCCACGGCGTGGATCATCCCTGACCGGACGCTGCTCGAGATCGCTCGGCGGCGGCCGAACTCCGGCGCCCAGCTCGCCAACGAGCGCGGACTCCCGGAGCGGATGCGCCAGTCGGACCTCGACGGCATCCTCGAGGCGATCGTCGTCGGAACGGCGGCGGAGCCCATCCATCTCCCCCCGGCTCCACCCGCCGAGTTGCAGGCGCGCATGGATACGCTGGGGCCCCTCGGACAGATCCTGGTCATCGCACGCGCCGCCGACGCGGAGGTCGCGCCCAGCCTGGTCGCGACACGGGACGAGATCGAGACCTTCCTGTGGGGGGAGCTCGGCGCACGGGACGCCACCCAATCCCCGCTCGCCAGCGGTTGGCGATTCGAGATCGCAGGACGCCCGCTGCGGGACCTGGCCGAGGGGCGAATCGCGCTCGCTCCCGCTGCACAGCGCCCGTTCCTCCGCGAGATCCTCCGCGACCCGGACCGCTAGGCCGCGGAGGCCCGCACGATGACCGCGAACGCGCAGGGCCCCAGCGAACGGACCCATGCGGTGATCGACATGGGCTCGAACTCGTTTCGCCTGGTCGTCTACCGATATGTCCCGGGATACTGGTTCCGCCTGGTCGACGAGATCCGGGAACCGGTCCGTTTGTCGGAGGGCACGATCGACGGCACCATCACACCGGCAGCACTCGCCCGTGCCAGCCGCGCAGCGCAGTTGTACGCGGCGTACTGCGATGCCGCGGGAATCGACACGGTCGACGTGGTCGCGACGTCGGCCGTGCGCGACGCCGCCAACCAGCGCCACGTCCTCGAGGTGCTAACCACCGGACGGCTGAGCGTCCGCGTGCTAACCGCGGAACAGGAAGCCTGGTACGGCTACCTCGGGGCCGTCAACGGCACGACGCTCGAGAACGGGTGGTTCATGGACCTCGGCGGTGGGTCGATGCAGGTCGGTCACGTCGATGACCGCCACCTGACGCGAAGCATGAGCGTGCCGTTGGGGGCGGTCCGCTTGACGGAGCGCTTCCTGACCGGCGACCAACGCAATTCGAAGGAGATCACCGCGCTGCGCCGCCATGTGCGTCAGCGGTTGGCCCACTTCCCCTGGATTGGCGGCGGCGGCCATCTGGTGGGCATCGGCGGCGCGCTGCGAACTCTCGCGGTGATGCAGCAGCGTGACGAACGCGGGCCCATGGGCGATCCGAACGGATATCTAATGAGCCGCGACGCGCTGGCCGAGACGATTGCGGTTCTGACCGACCTGCCCGCGGCACAGCGCGCACGGCTGCCCGGGCTGCGCAGCGACCGCGCAGACATCATTCTCGCCGCGGCCCTCACCATTGATGAAGTGGCGCGCGCGGTGGACACCGACATCGTCGAGGTCTGCGGACAGGGACTGCGCGAGGGCGTCTTTCTCGAGCACTATCTGGCGCCGGCGACCCCGCCGTTGCTGACCGATGTCCGGCGGAGCTCGGTGATCAACGCCGCCGAGAGCTTCGGCTACGACGCCGAGCACGCCCGACAAATCGCCCGGGTTGCCCTCTTGGGGTTCGACGCGACTGCGGTCGCAGGGCTGCATCCGGGCGATCCGGAGGAGCGCGAGTTGCTGTGGGCGGCCGGCATGCTCCACGACGTGGGAGTCCTGGTCCACTACTCCGCGCACCACCGGCATTCGGAATACCTCGTCCGAAACGCGGGGCTTCCCGGCTTCGTCCATCGCGAGATCGCCCTGATTGCCAGCATGGTGCGGGGCCACCGCAAGGGCATCCCGTCGCTGGACGGGTACGAGGGAATCATGCGCCCCGGCGATGCGACGATGTTCGCCCGCGATGTCGCGCTGCTGCGGCTCGCCGAGCAGCTTGAGCGGGCCAAGGCTGGTCAGGTGGCCAACCTGCGGTGCACTCGTAGCAACGCCGGGATCGAGTTCCATCTCGACTGCGTGGGTGACCCCACGCTCGCGTTGTGGTCGGCCGCCCAGGAGACCGAGAATCTGCGTGAGGCATTCGGTGCGCCCGTGACGCTGGTCGGCGCCGGCGTCGCCCGCTAGCCACCCGCCATTTTGATGCGGTAGCGCCCGGTCAGGTGCGCGAGAATCCTGTTGCGGTGATCCCCCTGGATCTCGACGACCCCGTCCTTGACCGCCCCGCCGGATCCACACAGCCGCTTGAGCTCCCGCACCAGCTCGGAGGCCTCGTTCGCCGGGACGCCGGTCACAAGCGTGACCGTCTTGCCCTTGCGTCCCGACGAGGTCCGCGAGATACGTACCATCCCGTCGCCCGGCGGGGCGGCGGACGGCGTGCCTGGCCGCTCCTCGATGCGACCCGTCTCCGACGAGTACACCAGGCGCGTGTTCTCGGAATGGCGTCCGGAGGGCATCGGGGCCCAGACTAACGCACCTGCACAACCACAACGTCCGCTGATGCCGTCCGCCCCGACCGCGACGATGCCTGCCGTGACCATCGACCTCCACGCCCACACACACGCCTCCGACGGCAGCCTGGCCCCCGCCGACGTGGTCGCCCGAGCCGCGGCGCGGGGGGTCAGCACGCTGGCGATCACGGACCACGACACGCTCGACGGGCTCGGCGACGCCGTGACAGCCGGTGCACGCCTCGGAGTCACCGTCATCCCGGGCGTCGAGCTGAGCGTGCGTGCGCCACAGGGCCAGCTGCACCTGGTCGCCTACCTGCCATCCTCGGATCCGCCCGCCCTGCGCGGCCTGTTGCGCGACCTCCAGCAGGCGCGGCTCCTGCGCGCGGAGCGGATCGCATCACGGCTGTCCGAGCTTGGGGCCCCCATCGACCTGGACGCGGTGCGGGCGGCCGCGGTCGGGTCGATCGGGCGGCCGCATCTCGCCGACGCGCTCGTGGCGTCCGGGCATGCTGACGACCGCGCTGACGCGTTCGCGAGACTACTCGGGGACGACGCGCCGGCGTTTGTCCCCCACGAACTGCTCACGCCGCGTGAGGCGATCCGAGCCGTCGAGGCAACCGGCGGGATCACCGCCCTCGCACACCCGGCCACGCTGCGCCTCGGGCTGCGTGGCCTTGAATCGTACGTTGCCCACCTGCGCCATCTTGGGCTGTGGGCCATCGAGGTCCACCGGGCCGAACACACTCCCGAACAGCACGTCGGCTACGCCCGCATCGCCCGGCGTCTGGGGCTGGTGGCGACCGGCGGTTCCGACTTCCACGGGCCCGCCACCGGACGTAGCGACCTCGGCGAAACCGGCCGGCCGCCGCTCCCGGACGCGACAGCCGACCTCATCCACTCGGCGCTGGTCGACCGTGTAGCCTCGGGCCCATGACGACCTCAGCAGTATCGATGCCCGGACCCAACGCCGAAGGCGTGCGCTGGGACTTGTCGCCGCTGGTGGCAAGCGCCGACGACGCCCGCACGCTCCTCGACGCCGGCATCACCCGCGCCAAGGCTTTCGAGGGGCGCTACCGCGGCGCCCTCGCAACCATGACGGCCCCCGACCTGGCCGAAGCGCTGTTCGAGCTGGCCGAAATCGACAACATCCTCTCCCGGGCCGCCTCCTATGCCCACCTGCGCGAGGCGACCGATGTCAGCGACACGGAGAACCGCGACCTGGCTGCCGCCGTCGACCGCGGCATGGTGGACGCCGGCAACGCCCTGCGATTCTTCGACCTCGAGTGGCTCGCGCTTCCGCAGGAGCGCGCAGACGCACTCGCGGGCGCGTCGGAGCTCACCCGCGACGCTCACTACCTGCGTGCCGCACGTCGCTTTGCACCGTTCATGCTGAGCGAGCCCGAGGAGCGCATGCTGTCCGAGCGCGAACCGGCGGCGGTCAGCGCATGGCAGACGCTGTTTGGGAGGATCACCTCGACGCTCGAGGTCGAGTTCGACGGCGGCGGCGGCGGCGGACAGCAGCCGCACACGATCGACCGACTGCTCGCCTACGTCCGCGACCCGAACCGGGACCTGCGCCGCCGGGCGCTTGAGGCGCTCTACGCCGGCCTGGATCCGGAAGCCGACACCCTCGCCCAGGTCTACGACACGCTCGTTGGCGACCGCCTTGCGATGGACCGGCTTCGGGGTCATGGCAATCCCATGGACCGCACTCACCTCAACAACGAGCTCGACGGGGCGGTCGTCGAGCGAATGATGGCGGCGGTCGAGGCCAACTTCGGCCTCGCCCAGCGGTGGTTCGTCGCCAAGGCCGGAATCCTCGGACTTGACCGGCTCGAGCTCTGGGACCAGTACGCACCGATCGGCACGGGACGCGCCGTCGTCTTCGCCGAGGCTCGGACACTGGTCGAAACCGCATTCAGCCGTTTTTCGGAGCGGATCGCACGCGTCGCCGGCGACTTCTTCATCGAGCGCCGGGTCGACGCCGAGCCGCGGGCCGGCAAGCGTGGCGGTGCCTTCTGCGCGCCCTGCGCCCAAGACGCCCCCGCGTACGTGCTGATGAACTTCACCGACCAGATGAACGACGTCATGACCCTGGCCCATGAACTGGGCCACGGCATGCACTTCACCCTCTCGGCTGAGCGGCAGTCGGCGCTGTCGATGCATACCGGCCTCGCGTTGGCCGAGGTGCCGTCCACGTTTGCCGAGTTACTGACCTTCGACCACCTGTTGGAGACCGAGTCCGATCCAGCCACTCGGCGTGCGCTCGTCTGCGAACGCGTCGAAGGATCCTTCGCGACGGTCTTCCGCCAGACAGTGCTCGCACGGTACGAGCAGCGGGCCTACGCCGCCCGGGCAGAGGGCGCGACACTCACCGCGGATCGCCTGTCGGAGATTTGGATCGACGCGAACCGCGCGTACTACGGGAATACGATCGCACTGCCTGACGGGTACGGGGTCGGCTGGAGCTACATTCCGCATTTCATCTCGACCCGCTTCTACACCTACGCCTATGTCTTTGCGCACCTGACCACGCTTGCGCTCTACGCCCAGTACCGGGCCCGCGGGGAGTCGTTCGCCGAGGACTACCTGCGCTTCTTGGCCGCCGGCGGATCTCAGGCCCCGGCCGACCTGCTGTTGCCGCTGGGCGTCGACCTGCACGCGCCCGATGTCTGGGATGCCGGGTTCGCCGAGATGACGCGCATGGTCGACGCCGCGGAAGCCCGCTAGCGACGCCCGAAACGCCGACGGGCCGGGGAGAATCCCCCGGCCCGTCGGCAATCCCGCGATCGGCGTGCGGTTACTTCTTGCCGGACTTCTTCTTCGACGCCTTGATCGGGTTCAGGGCCTTCTGGACCTGCTCCGGAAGCTCAGTCGAGTGGTACAGCGTCAAGCCGCACACCTCGTTGCGCGTCTTGCGCGCATTGCAGGTCGCAGGCGGGTCACCCCACAGGATCAAGGTGCGGTGCCCTCGCTCGCACAAGTACAGCTGTGCTTCGCGACGTCCGGTGTCCACGGCGGGAGCTGCGGCGGCCTCCTCGGCGACGGGCGCCTCTGCGACTGGCTCGTCGGCGATCTCGGCGTCTGCGGCGGGCGCGTCGGCGACCTCTTCCTCTGCGGCAGGCGCGTCGTCGACGCCCTCTGCTTCGGGGGCCTCCTCGACGGCGACGGTGGCCTCGACGGTCTCTTCGACCTCAGCCTGCACCTCGGCCGCGCCCTCGGTCTCCTCACTCATCCAACGCTCCTCACCACTTGCGATCGACCGGTGGAGGATAGCGGTCCTGGCCGCAGCTCTCCAGCCGGGTACGATCCCACGCCGTGAGTCTCTTCCCTGACGGCTACGATCTGATCACCGAACGCGTGCAGATCGGTGATCGCGAGTTCGCCATCACCCATCCGCGAGCGGCTGACGAGCTTATCGACGAGGACGAGTACGCCCACGACGAGCGCCTGCCCTATTGGGCGGATCTCTGGCCGTCGGGGCGTATCCTGGCCGCGGAGCTGGCGGACAGGGATGTCCGTGGCGACCGCGTCCTCGAGCTCGGCGCGGGCCTCGGTCTCCCGTCGATCGTCGCACTCGCCCGAGGCGCTCGCCCGCTCGCAACAGATTGGTATCCGATCGCCCTCGAGTTCGCCCGTGCGAACGCCCGTGCCGCCGGACTGGGCCCGCTCGCGACGATGGAGGTGGATTGGGCGGCCCCACCAGACGCGCTTCGCGCGTGCGGCCCGTTCGAGCTCATCATCGGCGCGGACGTCGCCTATGAGCGCCGGCACGCCGATCAATTGGCGCCGCTGATTCGCGAAATCGCATCGCCTGTGACCGAGGTGATCATCGCCGATCCGCGCCGACCGGATGCGAACGCGCTCGTTGGCGCACTCCGTGATGCCGGGTGGGCATATTCCCGCACCGAGCGGCGCGCTGCGGGGCGCCCCGACGAGCAAGGCCCAATCATCTACGTCCACCGCTTTGCGCCACACCCACCGGCCGGCTCGGACTCCCGAACGGCGGGGTGATTCGCTACGATCCCAGCGCGCGACCGCAGTCCTCGGTAGCTCAATTGGTAGAGCATTCGACTGTTAATCGAAGGGTTACTGGTTCGAGTCCAGTCCGAGGAGCTTGACCTCTTCTAGAGAGACTTCTGAAGTAGCCAGGAAGCCGCGTTTCCCCAATGCCGTCGTAACGGGACGCCGGCGAATGGGCAACGCGAACCGCTTTCATCCCGCCGGTCGAGCGCTTCCCGAACACCCCAGCCGGGTTTACCGCCTGAGGTCGCCCATCCCATGGAAGAGCAGATAGACGGTAGTAACTACGACCGGGCTACAGAGAATTCCAAGCACGCCGAGCCCCGCGCCGATCGCCTCACTTCGGCTCCCTACCCGCCTCCAACCGGCAACACCGAGGATGACGGCTGCTAAGGAACACACAATCCCGGTAACGATTGACTCAGCAAAGAGCGCTACGGTTACGGAAGTGGCGGGAGCGCTCCCGCTGACCCCCCATACTGCCAGCGGTAGCGCCCACGGAAGTGCGATCCCGAGCACGCCGAGGATAAGCGCCCACACACCCCGCCGTCCCAGTGAGAGCGCCGCGCTGACATTGCCCGACGCTCCCGCCGGCTGCAATTCCGGCGCCGCACGTGAGCCTCCGGTTGGCCTTGGAATATCTGTCATGTCGTCAGCCTTCGAGATTGAGCGCTCCCCAACGCACGGGGTGAATGCTGCATTTGCCTTGTTCGCGGTCGCGCGATGCCGAGCGACGGGAGGATGCGCTCACACCCACCATAGGTCCGGATGTAGGGCCGTCGCCAGGACCTGCGACGTAGGCGGTGCGCCAGGCGGGCGTGTCGGATCGTTACACCCAGCCGGTTGCACGCTTTACAGAGTGCTGGTTCGCCGATCCGGGAGACCACTGGTCAAGCGGCGTTTCGGAAGTGTAGAAGAGACCAGCTTCACTCGTACGATAACGGCCCGCATAAGCGGGCTTTTTCTTGCCCTGCGCATGTCGCCTCAGCTCAACGATATGGTCTCGTGCGAACACCATCGTGGGAAACCGACGGACGTGCCGCGCGGACGGCTCTCTCGAGGTCGATCTGGAGGGTCGTGTTGGACCGGTCAAACTCCCGGGCGTGGTGCTTCCAGATGAGGTCCGGCGAGTTGCCGACGAGCGCGGCGACGGTCAGGGGTGAGAGCCCGGGTGAGCGAGCTGGGACATGGCGTAAGGCCACGAGGCCGGCGATGTTGACCTCACACGTCGGATGCGTCATCTCTCGATTGTCACCGATGAAGACGCCCGCCCGCCGAAAGGCTGGCGGGCGACTCGCGCGCCAGTCCGAGGCGGCCGACGTGGTCCCGTTACGACATGGTCTTAGTGGATGGTGACCGGCACGCCCGCCCCGATGTGCTTCCAAAGCCAGGTAATCGCCCGGTTAGCAAGCCGAACGCATCCGTGCGAGGCAGCGGCCCCGAGCTGCCCGGGAAGATGGGCGACCCCGTGGATGGCGATCTGGCCCGGACCGCCATCGAACTGCGTATAGACGTGCGATCGAGCGCTGAGGGCCAAGGCGAAGGGGGCGCCTGGGGCATTGGGCGACATCCTGACGTCTTCCTCGACGAAGTACAGGCCCTGCGGTGTGGGAGTCGAGGACTTCCCGGTGATCGCCCGAAACGTGTGCATCCGTCGACCGTAGCGATAGACGACCAGCTGTCGCGAGCTCAAGATGATGACAATGTGCCATGGCGTGGTCCTTCGACGCGACTTGGTTGCCTCGATCCAGCCCGTCGGTGGTGGTTGCGCACCTCTGAGGGCCCGACCAGGAAGGCGCACGCGCAGCCACACCCGACCTGCGCCATCGATCGACTGGCCGAGGATCGGCAGCACTGTGGGCTCGCCGGTGATGGGGCGTGTTGCGCTAACCGACGCTACGCGTCTGCTCGCGATACGCGGGCGGGCCCGCACAACATGCGCGGCAAGCAAGGTGACCACAGCCTGAGACCTCGGGACCGGCTGTCCCGAGCCGCGCGCGGCTCGGGCGACGACCGGCAGCATCAGCGACCCGGCAGTCAGCAGCGCAAGCATCGAT
>JADGPG010000067.1 GCA_017882545.1 Thermoleophilia bacterium | reverse complement strand
TGGTGGAGCGCCGACCGATGCCCGACTTGACGCATGTCGGGTACCCCACCGATGATTGCCGCCAGTCCCCCAATCAATCGTGAGGTGGCCCCGTGCTCAAAGGCTTCAAGAACTTCCTCATGCAGGGCGACTTGGTCATCATCGCCGTTGGCCTGGTCATCGCTCTCGGGTTCAGCACCCTCATCAAGGCGTTCACCGACAACATCATCACACCGCTGGTCAACGCGATCGGCCCCGGCGGAGCCACTGGCCTCGGCTTCCACATCAACGGCCAACTGGTGAACATCGGCGCATTCATCTCGGCGCTGATCTACTTCATCGTCTTCATCGCAGTCATCTACTTCGCCATCGTCGTGCCGTACCGCTCGTTTCAGGCACGTCGCGGTCGGGAGATCTTCGGCGACCCGGCCCCCACGAAGACCTGCCCGGCATGCCTGTCCGGGGATCTCCCGGTCGGTGCGACCAAGTGCATGCACTGCACGATCGACCTTGCCGCCGGAGCCTGAGCCCAGCCACTCCACCGAGCCACGTCGGCACCCGTCGTCGCGCGAGTAAGTGACGGTGTGCCGAGGCGGCAGGCGTCCGGCACCGGCAGTCGGCGCCGAGCGCCCCTCGGATTGCCGTGGACGCGCACGTCACAGAACATCGGCTGGCACGTACGCGGGGAACACCGCCACTCGGCCGTTGGGTGATGCGACGAAATGTCCTGCACAGCAAGGTCTCTCGCACCGTGCTGGACCGCCGTTACCGCATATCGCGGGGCCGGCGGCGTGGTGAGAGATATCACTGACTATCGCTTTTTGTGAGGATCTGTCGTAGGGTGGCTCGCCACACCGTAGTGCCGAGCCGTGCGTTTACGGCTAGGGCGCACGCGCAATCCCGCGCGAGGATCCGGTGTGGCTCACGAGCACGACCGCGTCGCGGCGTGCGCATCTGGCGGGACGTCTCGCACTGAGCGAGCTGATCGCCGTGCTTTGACGATGCGCCGACGTACGCAAGCGCCGAACCACAACGCACTACCCGGCGCGTCCCTATAGGCGAACAAAGGACATTGCTTGCTGGTTGCTCTGATTGCTCTCGTGTTGACCCTGCCCTCAGGGTCCACCCCCGTGACGGCACCCGTCCCACCGCAACGCCCCCCCGCGCCGGCAACGCTGACCGCCGTGCACCGCAGCCGCCGCGCACACCGCCCGCGCCTGACCATCCCGCACCTGCGCGGCTGGGTGTGCATCCACTCCCATGAGGCGCCGACGTGGCGCATCGCCAACCCGCCCTACTACGGTGGCCTGCAGATGGACATCGGCTTCCAGCGGGCATACGGCGGCGCCTACCTGCGTACCGAAGGTACGGCCAACCGGTGGACCCCCGCGCAGCAGATGCTTGCGGCGGAGCGCGCCTGGAAGTCGCGGGGCTTTACGCCCTGGCCGAACACCGCCCGCATGTGCGGGCTGCTGTGACGGGTGCCCGAGCCGAGGCGCCGTTGGCACCCCGAGCGCTCGTGATCACCCACCACGCGGAGTTGACGCCACCGCGTCGATGACGATAGCGGGCGTCGCCCGGCACCCTCCGCCGAGCGACGCCCGCTATCGTCGAGCGCAAGGACCCGACGACCCATGCCGATCCGCTTTCGACCCCTCGTGCGTCAGGACGTGCCGGTGTTGTCCGCCTGGCTCGGTCAGCCCCATGTCGCGGCCTGGTGGCGAGAGCCGGCAGATCTGACCGCGATCGCCGCGCGGTACGGTCCGTGCATCGACGGGTCGGATCCGACGCTGGTGTTCATCGCCGAATGGTCCGGCACCCCGTTCGGCCTGATCCAGCGGTACGCGATGTCCGACGAGCCCATCTGGCAGCGCGCGCTTGCCGCCGCCAAGGTCCCGGTGCACTCGGTCGGCCTGGACTACCTGATCGGCGTTGAACGGCTGACGGGAATCGGTCTCGGGCCGGCGATGATCGCAGCATTCGTCGCGGACACGTTCGCGGCCCTGCCGGGCGTCGAGGGGGTGGTCGTCGCGGTCCAGCAGGACAACTACCGATCCTGGCGCGCCGTCGAGAAGGCCGGCTTCTCGCGGGTCTGGAGCGGGGTGCTCGCCTCCGATGACCCGAGTGACGCGGGGCCCAGCTTCGTCTACGTCCAGTCACGGGTCGCCGGCCAACCCGCGTAGCCCCGTTGCGCCCGAGACGCCCATCACGCCAGTGCGTGGCAGCTACCGGATCCGCGCGGGCCACGCGAGCCCTCCGGAAGGTCGGTCCCGCTCAGTAGCCCGCCTCGGCCTCCGGTGACCCGTCACGCGTGTAGATCAGCATCGTGCGCTCGAATGTCATGACGATCACCCCGTCCTGGTTGCGCCCGGTCGTCTCGACGGTGACGATCCCCTGGGTCGGGCGACTTGCGGACGGGCGCGTCGAGATCACCCTCGTCTCTGCGTACAAGGTGTCGCCGGCGAAGACCGGACCGGTGGTCCGTACCTTGTCCCAGCCGAGATTCGCGACCACCTTCGCGCTGATCGTGCGGACGCTCATGCCGGTCAGCACGGCCAGCGTGAACGTGGAATCGACCAGCAGCTTCTTCCATTCGGTGTGTGCCGCATAGGCCGCGTCGAAGTGCACCGGCTGGGTATTCATGGTCAACAGCGTCATCCAGATGTTGTCCACGTCGGTGATCGTGCGGCCCGGGCGGTGCTCGAACACGTCCCCGGGCACGAAGTCCTCGAAGTACAAGCCCGAGGTCTCCCGATACCGGTGAGGTGCGATCTCGCGGTGCTGGGGAACGGGTCGCTCCATGGCTGCTCCTTGACGGGTTCGCGAGGCGCACGAGGTGCGCCGATGATCAGGATTCGGTACGCGCCACGGCGTCCAGGACCTGTCGCGCGCGACGGGCGATGGCCTCGTCGACCATGACGCCGTCGACCAGCCCGACGCCGTCGACGGCCACCGCAAGCACTGCGTGGGCCCATGCGACGTCCTCGGACGAGGGCGTAAACGCCCGATTGATCGCCGCGATCTGGTCGGGATGAATGGCGGCCTTGCCGCGGAAGCCGAGTGCCGCCGCGGCGGTCGCTTCCGCACGCAGTCCGCGCGTGTCGGCGAGGTCGAAAAACGGCGAGTCGACGACCGGAATCCGTGCTGCGGACGCGTGCAGAATGATCAGCGCGCGTGCCCCGGCGAGCGGTTGCCATCCAGAGGCGCAGCCGAGGTCCGCCGCCAGGTCCGCAGCGCCGACCGCGACGGCGGCCAGCGCCGGCGCCCGCACAAGCTCCGCGATCCCGGCGACGCCCGCCGCCGACTCCACCAACGCGATGACGGCCGGCGTCGTGCCCGCTTCGGCGAACAGGGAGGCCACCAGCCCAACGACGGCGGGCGACTCGCACTTGGGGATCACGACCGCGTCGAGGGTGCCGCCGGTGCCGACGAGCGCATCGAGATCGCGCAGGCCGGCGCGCGTTGCAGGCGGGTTGATACGCACGGCCCGCAACGCGCTGTGCCGTGCGCGGTCCGACAGGTGGGCGACGGCGTTCGCGCGAGCGCGGTCCTTGTCGCGCGCGAGGACAGCGTCCTCCAGATCGATAGTGAGCCCGTCGGCGCCCGCGTCGGCGGCTCGATCGAACCCGTGTGGCTGCGTGCCCGGCGTATACAGCCAACTGCGGACCCCGGCCACCCGTGCGGCATGATCGACCATCGCGTTCCCTCCTCGACCCTGCTCGCGGACGCTACAGCGTGGCGACGACATGATCGAGATCATCTGCTCGTGCGGCGCCGGACGACGCGATCGGTCGGCCCGGCGACGATCGCGATGCGCACGCGGTGCACACGCCCACGTGCCAGCTCGATCGCCCGCCGCGGCCACGACGCACGACCCGATTGCTACGGGCGCATGCGCAGGACGGCAAGGGTTCCGGCGTACGCGACGCCGCCGACCAGACACAGCACGCCATAGCCACCCGGATTCCCGGTGCGCCCGATCGAGATGACCGCGCCGGCGAGCGCGGCGATCACCATCACCACGCCGGTGACCGCGGTCGCGTCCCGATCGAGCCCCCGCTGGCGCTCGTCCCGGTCCGCACCGAGGATCGCGGCGGTGTCGCCCGAGCCCCCCGCCCAAACAAACGCACCGGCCGCCAGTGCGATGAACGCGACCGCCGTGCCGATCGCCCAGGCGGGACTGCCGCCGATCCCCGTCGCCGTGGCCAGCACCGCGCCGCCCACGAGCAGCGTGATCGACGTCGCACCCCGGCGGGTCCGTGATCGCATGCCGCTCATCACACGTCCTCCTCGTCCCCGATGACGAAGATGGCTTCCACCGATACATGAAAGCGCCGGGCCATCGCGATCGCGAGCGGGAGCGAGGGCAGGTACCGCCCGTTCTCGATTGAGTTGATCGTCTGACGCGAGACGCCGAGCTCGGTGCCGAGTTCGGCCTGCGAGAGATCACGTGCGACGCGCAGATCGCGCACCCGGTTCTTCACGATGACAAGCTTACTTGACATCCGTCCAGAATGTCAAGCGTGCTTTCCATATTGTAAACCCGACCGGCTTCGGCGCAGGACTTGCGCCGCCCGAGGCCGTAGCTACGTTAGGACGCGATCCGGCACCGGCGGCAGCTCGCCCACGTGCAGGCGTTGTGTTTGAGGACCGGCGTGCATGACGCCCGCCGGTCGCACCTGATACCTCGGAGGACCCGACCCGATGAGCATCTCCGGCCCCGCCCGCCCCCCCGGCCACAAGGCAAAAATCCGCCGCCGACGGATCGTGGCCGGCGTCGTGGCCGTGGTGGTCATCGTGCTGGTGATCGGGGCCGTCGGGGCGCTGGCTGGCTGGTTCGGAAAGAGTAAGGCGGCCGATAAGACCGCCGCCGCACCGAGCGCAGCCAAGACCGCGGCCAACAGCCGCGCCGCCGCGCTGACAAGCCTGGGCGCGTGGCCGACCTTCGGGAACACGCCCGGCAACACCCGCGCCAATACCGCCGTGAGCTCGACGCTGCCGTTCAACACTCTCTGGACCGCCAACACCGGCGGGCTGATCGAGTTACCCCCGGTGATCGGCGCGGGTCGCGTGGTCGTGGCAAATTACGGCTACGGGCTTGCGTACGACCTGCACACCGGGGCACGTCTGTGGAAGCGGGCGCTCGGATCGCGGATGGCCGCGTCCCCGGCGCTGACCGGGCTGCCGAATACCCCGAGCGCCGGTCAGCCGCAACGCGTGATCTTCGCCAACCAGGTCGGCGACGTGTACGCGCTCGATCCGGCCACCGGCGCACAGATCTGGAAGGTCTCGCTGGGGTCGTCGGTCGAGACGTCGCCGCTGGTCATCGGCGACGGTGTGTTCGTCGGGACCCGCGCCGGCGAGATCGTGCGGATCTCGCTCACCAGCCACCAGATCGTCTGGCAGGACGCGGTCGCAGGATCGGTCAAGGGTGCAATCGCCGACGCCGGGAGTCACATCGTCGTCGGCAACTATGGTGGCCAGATCGAGGCCCTCGACCCGTCCAACGGTGCGGTTGTCTGGCGCACGACGGCCCCAAGCGGCTACTACTCGGGCTCCGGCCGCTTCTACGGCGCCGCGGCGGTCGCCGGCGGCCAGGTGTTCGCCGGCAACACCAACGGCGCGGTGCTCGGCATCAACGCCAGCACCGGCGCGATCAATTGGACCGCCGTGACCGGCGGCTATGTGTACTCGAGTCCCGCGGTCGCCGACGGGCTGGTGTTCCTCGGATCGTACGACCACAACCTGTACGCCTTCAATACCCAGAACGGCCGCATCGTCTGGCACCGGGACATGGGAGCACCGATCTCCGGATCGCCCTCGGTGATCGGCAACATGGTCTGGATCGCGACGCTCGGAGCGACGGCCGCATCGGGGCACCTCTACGCGCTTGACGCCCGGACCGGTGCGCTCGATCTGACCCGTCAGAATGGCCGCTATGCGGCTCCGGTGGCCGTCCAGGGCATCATCGTCGCCCCGGGCCTCGACGAGATCACGGCGCTGACACCGAGCTGACCCGACGCGCCGGCGCGCCGCCCGACGCGGGCGGCGCGCGTCAGATCAGGTGACGGCGCACCAGCAGCGCGTACGCGGCAGCGGGGTGCGAGGTGAACCGGCGCCAGACGGCGCCCCACAGCCCGGTGCGGTAGTGGGCGTGGATGAACTGGCGCATGAGGATCCAGCGGGCTCGGGTCATCTGACCGACGGCGGCGTTGCTCGGGTGGGCGGCCGTCGGAACTGCGACCCCACCCATCGCCGCGGGCCGCCGCGCCCAGGCCAGGGCCGCGTCCCAGTAGCCAGTCAGGTGCTCGATCGAGACGCCGCCGGTGGGCGTGTTGGCGTGAATCATCCAGCCGTTGCCGAGGGCGATCACCACGTGCTGGATCTGCCCGCGTGGTGTGCGGGGCCCATTGGGCCCGAAGAAGACCAAGTCGCCCGCCCGTACCTGGGAGATCGCGATCTTCTGCGACGGGTGTTCCCACGCCATGGCGTCCGCGGTGCGACCGACGATGTCGCGGCCCAGTCCCTGGGCGGCCGAGGCCGGGTTGAGCTTGTACGCCCACCACACGAGTCCTGAGCAATCGAAGCCGCCTGCGGTCGTGCCGCCGAACAGCGACTGCACATTCGGTGATACGCCGCCCCAGATGTACGGGCTGCCGACGACC
>JADGPG010000066.1 GCA_017882545.1 Thermoleophilia bacterium | reverse complement strand
GACCGCGAGCGCCACCGCACGCCGTCGGCGATACATCCGGCGACGGGCGGCCCGGGCATCCGAGGCCCGGGGACGCTGGGGTGCGGGCATCGCGGCGTCGGCCGGCGCATCCTCGGTTGGTTCGTCCTCCGCCGCGCACTCCTCGAGCTCGGCGGCGAAGTCGTCGGCGCTCGGAAAACGATCATCGGGGTTCTTGGCCGCCGCCCGGAGCACACACGCGGCGAGCCGGCTCGAGATGCCCGGGACGCGCTCGCTGGGGTCCGGCAGGGGGTCTTTGAGCTGCCGCATGGCCACGGCGACGAAGTTCTCGCCCGGAAAGGGAAGCTCCCCGGTGAGGCATTCCCACAGGACGATGCCGAGCGCATAGGTGTCGGTGCGTCCGTCGACCGGACGCCCTTCAGCCTGTTCCGGGGCGAGGTAGTCGCTGGTGCCGACCATCATCCCCGTCCGGGTCAGCCGCGACTCCCCACTGACCTCAAGCAGCTGTGCGATGCCGAAGTCGGCCAGCTTGGCGTTGCCCTGTTGGTCGATCAGGACGTTCTGGGACTTGATGTCGCGGTGGATCACTCCGTGGCGATGCGCGAACGCAAGCGTGGAGGCCACCTGCGCACACAGCCGCGCCGCCTCGCGGGGCGCAAGCGCACCCTCGCGCGCAATCCGCGTCTTGAGGTCCTCGCCCTCGACGAGCTCCATGACCAAGAAGGGCCCGTCGGCATCCTCGCCCCCATCGAGCAGGCGGACGATGCCAGGATGCGACAGTCGCCCGACGGTCCGGGCTTCGCGCAGAAAGCGCGCCATCGCCTCGGGATCCTCACGCAGCGCGGGACGCAGGCGTTTGAGGGCAACCGTCCGGTTGAACTCGGTGTCATGGGCCCGCCAGACCGTCGCCATGCCGCCGCGCCCAATCTGGGCATCAACCACGTACCGGTCCGCGGGGGAGCCACTCACCGGACGGTGCCGGTCATCGGACAATCGGGGTCCGCAGCCATCGCGCCCCACAATACCCCGTCAGCCCCGAGCGCCATTCGCCGCTAATCTGCTAGGTATGCCGAGTGCCCAGACCGTGCTCGTCGTCGAAGACGACGACGCGATCCTCGAATCCATGGTCTACCAGCTCACGCGCGCGGGGTACCGTGTGCTGCGCGCCGCCGACGGGACCCAGGGCCTGCGCCTCTTTCACAGCCAGCGGCCGGACCTGGTCATCCTGGACTTGATGCTACCGGGGATCGACGGCTGGCGGTTCACCGAACAGGTGCGCGCCGAGGACCCGCGGGTTCCGGTGATCGTCTGCAGCGCCCGGACGAGCGAGTACGACCGCGTCCATGGACTCGAACTCGGTGCAGACGATTACGTCACCAAGCCGTTCTCGATGAAGGAGCTCATGGCGCGGGTCAACGCCCACCTTCGGCGGGCCGAACTGCATCGTCAGCCGGCGGGGCGGACGCCGATCGACGCCGACCCGCTGCGCATCGACCCCGAGCAGGTCCAGGCCTACGCGAACGGGCAGTCGATCGGGCTGACGCCGCGCGAGTTCGAGGTGCTCTACGCCTTGGCGCGCAGCGCCGGCAAACCGGTCCCGCGCAACCGCCTCTACCGCGACGTGTGGGGCTACGAGATGCTCGCAGGCGATCGCTCAGTCGACGTGTTCGTGCGTAAGGTGCGCCAGAAGCTCGCGAAGGCGCTCCCCGAGTTCCCGTTTATCCAAACCCACTACGGGGTCGGGTACCGCTTCGATCTCGTGCCCGGGTCCGGCGACGACGCCCCCGAATATGCCGCAGGCGACGAGGTCGACGCGACGCCGGCAGCCTGATCGGTTCGTCGGTGCCGCGGACGGCACGCACCGTTCGCGTGGCGGATCGTTGCGAACCGCCGCAGATGGTTGTGGACGGCGGGGTCGGTCGGCTAGCCTTCCGAGGCTTTTCCTTTGGGGGGATGCCCGAGCGGCCAAAGGGAACGGTCTGTAAAATCGTCGGCTACGCCTACGGAGGTTCGAATCCTCCTCCCCCCATGTGATCCGGCCCCGTCATCGCGGGATCGGCGTCCGGTCAAGACCGCTCATCGGGCGGTTTTCGTCGTTTCCGGGCCGCGTGACTCACCCGCGGCCCGATGCTGCTCCCGCGGCGCTTGCCAGATCGGCCCGCGGCGCACGTATTCCAGCTGCCGCTCGACCGCGACGGCCACGGCGCCACCGAAGCACCGTTCGACCAGCCAGAGCGCCAGATCGAGCCCCGACGTGACGCCCGCCGCGCTCACGATATCGCCGTCGTCCACGATACGGGCGTCGATCAGCCGGGCGCCGTACCCGGCCAGCGCATCGCGGGCCGCATGGTGCGTCGTCGCCGGACGTCCGGTCAGGAGGCCGGCGTGGGCAAGCAGCATCGCGCCCGTGCACACCGACGCAAGTATTGCGCCGCGCTCATGACAGGCGCGGACCGCTGCCGGGAGGGCCCCGCGCGCAATCTCGGCGCGGACGCCGGTCGAGACGCCGGCCGCCCAGCCACCGCCGGGCACGATCAGCAGGTCGGGAGCACCGAGCACCGCGGGCACGCGCAGTTCAATGCCGTGAGCCGACCCCACCGACTGGCGCGCGTCGAGGCACACGAGCTCCACCGACAACCGCGCTGACCCGGCCGCGACGCTGAGCACTTCGAACGGGGCGATCGCATCGAGCTCGTCGACACCCTCGTAGACCACGATCTCTGCGCGCATCTGTTCCTCCCCCATGGCCTGCAGCATCGGCTCGCCGGTGCGCCTAGGACGCGACCCCGCGATGCTCGGTGCCGCTGCGGGCGCTGCCGCCGAAGAACACCTGCGTCTCGACAATCATTGCGCCCCGCACCGTGATGAACTCGACATTGCGGTAGCGCGCACCTGTCGTCAACTCATACTCGTAGAACGCGAACACCCCGCCGTCGCCCGCGGGCTGTAGCTGCAGGATCTCGTAGACGGCAAACCGATCCGCCGTCGGGAAGCAGCGCGCCAGGAATGCCGCCTTGCCGATGTGGTCGTCCTGCGGGCTCGTGAAGACGAAATCCTCGCCGAGCAGCCGCTCGGCCCCCGCACGGTCGTGGGTCAAGAACGCATCGAACATCGCGCGGACCACGGCGATCTCGGACACGCCGACGGTCCCCCTACGCGGCCTCGAGCGCGGCGATGTCGAGCTTCTTCATCCCGAACATGACGCGGATAACGCGCTCCGCGCGCGCCCGATCCTCGCCGGTCAGCAGACGCGGCAGCACCTCGGGCACGACCTGCCACGACACGCCGAAGCGGTCCTTGAGCCAGCCACACACGTTCTCCTGGCCACCCTCAGACAACCGCGCCCAGTAGTGGTCGACCTCATCTTGGTTCGCGCAGATGATCTGGAACGAGATGGCTTCAGTGAAGGCGAACTGGGGTCCGCCGTTCAGCCCCAGAAAGCGCAATCCGCCGATCTCGAACGTGGCAGTCATGACGGACCCTGCCGGGCCGGGGCCGGCGTCCGTGTAACGGGAAGTACCGAGGATTCGTCCCTCGGGAAACACCGACGCATAGAACTCGGCGGCCGCCTCGGCATCGGCGTCAAACCACAGGCAGGGGATGATCGGGGGCATCGCGGTCCTTTCGTGCGCAGATAGTCCTACCCGCACGCGCAGACCGTCAATCACCGTCCGGGGCGCCCGACCGTGTTGCCGCGCACGGATTTGCGCTCGGAGCGCAAACCCTGCGCGGATTGCTCAGCCGGGCAGGCGGCGAAACAGCGACTCCGGCAGGTGGCGCAGCACCATCATCACCCACCGCAGGATGCCCGGCACCCAGATGATCCTCGATCCACGGTCGATCGCCGTCGCGACGGCCTGGGCAACCTTGTCCGGCGTCGTCGAGAAGGGCGCGGGCTTCAGGTGCGCCGTCATCCGCGTGCGCACGAAGCCAGGACGCACCACAACCACCCGGACGCCGGACCCGTCAAGCGACGCGGCCAGGCCCCGGGTAAACGCATCGAGCCCCGCCTTGGCCGCCCCGTAGGTGTAGTTCGCCAGGCGGGGGCGCTCGCCGGCGACGGTCGACATGACCACCAGCGTGCCGTGCCCCTGGCTCCGGAGACGCTGAGCGATGCCGACAAGCACGGGCACGAGCCCCCGGAAGTTGATGTCGACGATCCGCGCCGCCGCCTCCGGATCACGCTCGGCAAGCTGCTGATCGCCGAGGTAGCCGGTCGCGACGATCACCACGTCCGGCTCATCCGCACACGCGGTCGCGACGACCTCCGCCTGGCCGCCCGGGGCGCAGGCGTCGAAATCGACGATCTCGACCCGTGCGACGCCCTCGTGGCGCAACGCATCCGCCGCCCGCTCCATGTCGGGCCGGTCGGGCCCGGCGAGGCAGACCACGGCGGATTCGGTCCGCGGCAGCCCGCGCACGATCGCCAGGCCGATCTCCGAGGAGCCACCCACCAACAACACCGATTGGACTCGGCCAACTGCGTCGCGCATCACGCGTCCTTTAGGTCAGGGATTGCGGCGCCACCAACGACAGCCGCCGGTCGAGGTCTGATCGCATCACGCGGGCGGGATCGAGTCGGTCCCGCACGGCCCGCCACTCATCGAGCCGCGGATACATCACGGGCACCAGCTCGGCCCGCAAGCGGGCGTCCTTGGCGAGATAGACCCGCCCCCCGCAGTCGGCAACGGCCGTGTCGAGGCGATCAAGCGCCTCGCGGAGACCCGGTGCGCCAGCGGGAATGTCGAGCGCCAACGTCCAGCCGCGGATCGGGAACCCCAGCGGCCCGGACGCGTCGCGCAGCCGCTTGAGCACCGCAAGGTAGATTGGCACGCCGTCGGCCACCAGCCGCTCCACCATGGGGATCAAGCGAGCGGCTGCGGTCTCGGGAATCACGAACTGATGCTGCAGCATGCCGGCTCGGCCGTAGAGCCGGTTCCAGTTACCCACGACATCGAGTGGGAAGAAATAGCCCCAGATCGGCTCGATGCCCCGCACTGGCTCGGCCGGTGCGCGGCGGAAATAGAGCTCGTTGAACAGGCGCATTGCACCTGGGTGGAGCACGCCCGTCCGTACCGGGACGACCGGCACCGACGCGAGCCGCCGGTTCGGCGGGACGGCGATGCCGGGCTCGGTGCCGGCCTGATCGATGTCACCCGGCGCTGCGTGCTCTCCCGCGGTGACGATGCCGCGGCCAAACGCGCCGCCGCGCGAGAGCAGGTCAACCCACGCCACGGTGTACTGGGCGGTCGCGTCGGCGTCGGCGAGCACCCGCATGGACTGCTCGAGATCTGCGGTCCGGGTCGTGTCGACGCACATGTAGGCGGTGGTGACCGGGCGTAGTTGCAGTTCGGCGGCGAGCGCGACGCCGGTGAGGCCCATTCCTCCGGCGGTGGCCCAGAATGCATCCGCAGCGTCGCCGTCTGGGGTGAGGGCGGCGCGGCCGGCGCGCGGCAGGGCGAGATCGATCTCGCGCACGTGCTCGCAAAAGCTCCCGTCGCGATGATGGTTCTTGCCGTGCACATCGCTGGCGATCGCCCCGCCGATGCTTACGAACTGGGTGCCCGGCACCACGCCGGGGAACCACCCGCGCGGCAGGATGTAATCGATGAGCTTGCCAAGCGACGTGCCCGCCGAGACACGTGCACGCCCGACCGCCGAATCGAGCTCGACACTGCCCGGGAGCCCCTGGGTGGAGACCACCACACCACCGGCGTTCTGTGCGGCGTCGCCGTAGCTGCGTCCCATCCCCCTCGGGATCACCCCGCGTGCGCCGGATCCGCCGAGCACGTCGTCAATGCCGTCGGCGCTCGCCGGCCGCGCGACGACCGCACGCGTCGGTGCAGTGCGGCCCCACCCGGTCAGCAGCAGCTCCTGGCGCTGCGGCCCGTGCGCGGACGCGTCGCCGGCGCCCCTACGCGGCATAGAGGCCGATCACGTAGATGGCCACCCAGATCGCGCCGGCAAGCTGCAGGATCCGGTCACGCAGGAACACGTCCTCCGGCGCCTCGCCGGCGCCGGCCTCGAGCAGCATCGCGTACCGCAGGATGCCGACCACGAACGGGACCACGGAGATCGCCGGCCACGGCGCCGGAATGTGCGGGCCTTTGCCGGGCAGCAGCGCCCAGAGGCAGTAGCCGGTCACGGTGATCGTGGCGGCCATCGCCCACGCGAATCGCAAGAAGCCATCGGGATAGCGCGCCAGGACCTGGCGCGTGTGCGTGCTGGACACGTCGTGCGCGGTCTGCTCGGCGTAGCGCTTGCCTGCGACGACCAGCAGCGCCCCGAACGAGACGACGACGGTAAACCACGGGGACAGCGCGACCCCGACCGCCTCGCCGCCGGCGGCGGCGCGCAGCACGAAGGCCAGCGCGAGCAACACCATCTCGACGACCGGCTCGTGTTTGAGCCAGAAGCTGTAGCTCACCGTCAGCGCCACGTACGCGAGCGCGACCAACGCGACCTCCCCGCCCATCCATACCGAAAGCCCGAACCCGATGACAAACAGCAGTGCGCCCGTGATGTACGCCAGTGGCACCGCTACGACGCCGCGAGCGATCGGCCGGAAGCGCTTGCGCGGGTGGCTCCGGTCCCGTTCGACGTCGAGCGCGTCGTTGAAGAAATAGCCGCCGCTCGACAGCGCGCAAAACGCGACGAACGTGACCAGCAGGCGCCACCAGACGTTCTCGTGGGTGATGATCCCGGCCGCAAACGGCGCGGCGAAGATCAGGACGTTCTTGGCCCACTGCCGCGGACGAGCCGTCCGCATAAGCCCGGCGACCAGCCCCATCGACGGCGCAGT
>JADGPG010000065.1 GCA_017882545.1 Thermoleophilia bacterium | reverse complement strand
TCGCCGCGAACTGGCGGCCGGGCGTCGTGACGCACTACTACGATGGCACCAATGTCGGATCGACGACGACCGGCATCACCGGTAGCCCGATGCCCGTGATCGTGCACCACGCGATCGAATATCCCGAGACCCCGGTCGTCCGGGTCGAGTACGTGCGGGGCTGGCAGTTCCCGACCCGAGCACCCCGCGAGCACGTCACATCTGCCGCGCCCGCGGGGGGTTGAACGCTGCCGTGCGAACTCAGCCCGCCACCATCTCGAGGTAGCCGGGCGGGCGTGCCGTGGGATCGGCGTGGGTCACGGCGATCGCGTTACGAGTGATTCGGAGCCCGTCAGCAAGCCCAACCTCGGGCGTCCATCCCAGGATCGCGCGGGCTTTGTCGTTGCTCAACGCGCTGCGCTGGATCTCGCCGGGGCGGGAGGGCGCGAATTCCGGCGGGAGCGGGCTCGCCAGGCCGTCGATCAGGTCGAGTACGGAGACTTCCTGCCCACACCCGATGTTGATGGTCTCGCCGGTGCCGCCGGCCTGTGCCGCGATAAACGCGCGAACGACGTCGCCAACGAACACGTAGTCGCGGGTCTGCGTGCCGTCGCCGAAGACCCGCGCAGGGCGACCCTCGAGGATGCGCCCCGAAAAGATGGAGACGACGCCCGCTTCGCCGTGCGCGTCCTGGCGTGGGCCGTAAACGTTACCGAGCCGCAGCACCACGACCGCGAGTCCGTAGAGCCGGCCGTAGAGGCCGCAGTACCCCTCTCCGGCCATCTTGCTCATCCCGTAGTGCGACAGCGGCCGGGTTGCGCTCGTCTCGGGTGTTGGGATTGCAAGACCGTCGTATTCGCCGTAGGCGGCGCCGCCGGTCGAGCTGAATACCACCCGCGCGTCGCAGCGACGGGCGGCCTCGAGGACGTTCACCGTGCCGATGATATTCACGGCCGCATCGAACTCCGGCTCCTCGATGGCCTTCCGGACGTCGGCTTGAGCCGCCAAGTGGAAGATAGTCGTGGGCGCGGCGTCGGCGACGATCCGACGCAGCCCATCGGCGTCGCGGATGTCGATCTCGTGGAAGCGGGCAGCGGCGGGGAGCTTCGTGCGGCTTCCGGTCGAGAGGTTGTCGACGACATGGACGTCTGCACCTTCGGCGAGCAGGGCGTCGGCGAGGTTCGAGCCGATGAAACCGGCTCCGCCGGTGATCAAGACGGTGCCCAAGAGTCCTCCTGGCACAGGGGATGGGGCGGCGAGTATAGCCGCAGTGTTTGGAGTCTCTTCGGTCGCAGAGCGCCCATGGTTGAGCGTCGGGCGTGGCGATCGCACGCCATCGCGCGGTCCTATTTCAGGCAGCCAGCTCGAGATCCCGACGTGGACATCGACGCGTTGCAAGCCGGCGTGTCGATCGTCAGCCAATTGACCTGCACGTTGCCCGATGCGTTGCTCGGCGGTGTGCCGCCCTGGGTCTGCGTCTCGGCCTGGATCACCAGGTGCATCGGCGTCGATGGAACCTGGTGCCGGTCGACGCCGATGCAGTGTCCGTCAACCCAATAACTGATGACGTCGGGCAGCCAGATGATCGTGTAGGTGTGCCACCGGCGCAGGAGCGTCTTGGTGTAGAACTGGACTTGGGGTCCGCCCCCCATCGGGTGGACATAGCCGTGGACCCAGCTGCGCAAGTCGACTTCCGGGAAATCCAACTCACCGGATCCCGGCCATATTTCGTTGTCGGGCCACAGCAGGACGCCGAGCTTGTAGCCGGGGACCGCATCGGCGCGCAGGCGGATCGAATAGCGCCCGTAGAGGAGGCCTCCCTCGGACCCATGGGCACCGCGGATCGTGGGGATCGCGGCGGCGACCATGTGGAGTCCCCCCGCGGTATGCACATGGATGTTCAGAATGCCGCGCTGCTGCGACACCACGCGGGAGGGCTCGTAGGTGCCGTTTCCGCTCGTGTCCCTGAGACCGTTGGTGTAGCTGTGTCCCCATGCGCCGTTGACGACCCGGGGGAAGCGTCCGAGCGCGACAGGCTTCGTGAAGTTATCGGTGAAGACGCGTCGCCACCCGACTGGCGAGGCCGTGGATGTCGCCGTCGATTCCGACGACGCGACGATCGCCACGACCAGGAGTGCGGCCACCATCACGGTTGCAATCGATGTCAGCTGGAGGCGTCGGAGCATCGGCAGTCGCTGACCGTACCAGCCCGTCCCGTCGTCATGGTTCGGGAATCGTTCGGATCGTGTGACCGCATCGCGCAATTGTGCTGCTGGCTAACTCGTACAGGCAGCCTTCTGCGGCGAGATCGACATGGAAGGATTGCAGGCAGGGGTATAGATCGATACCCAATCGAGCTGAACGTTGCCGGCGGCGGCATTCGTCGGGGGCGCTCCGATCGTCTGGGTCTCGATCTGGATGATGGCGTGCATCGGAGTGTCGGGGATCCGTCCTTGCACCGTCCCCACGATGTGATTGTCGAGTTGGAACTGGACGAAGTGGGGCAGCCAGGTGAGTGTTGCCGTGTGCCATTGCTGATAGGTCTGCGCGGTGATGAAGCCCGCCTGTTCGCCCCCGGTGGTCGCTCCCTGGAAGTGGAGGTAGGCGTGAATCAGACCGCCAAGGTCGGCCTCCGGGTAGTCGATCTCGCCGTCACGAGGCCACGTCTCGCTGTCGGGCCAGAGCAACATGGAGGCCTTGTAGCCGTCGACGGCGTCGGTGCGGATCCGGATCATGTAGCGGCCGTACAGGAGTCCGCCGTTCCGGCCCTTGGCTCCGCTCACCACCGGCAGCAGCGCCGCCACCATGTGGACGCCGTGTTCGGTGTGCAGATGCACATTCAGGATCCCATCCGAGATCGAGACGGTCTTCGCCGGCACGTAGGTCCCGTTCTTGCTCGTGTCCTTCGCGCCGCCCGAATAGGAGAACCAGCGGTCCTGGACGGCGCCTGGGAACTCGCCGAGGGGGACCGGTTGTGAGAAGTCGTCGGCGAACACCCGATGCCATCCCGGCAATGTTGCCGGCGGCGGCGTGGTCGTGTCCGGAGCTGCCCGTTCGGCGGGAGTCTTCGGGGTCGGTGGCGGTGCGGGGGCCGGGGCCGAACTCGACGCCGAGAAGTTGGTGCAGGCCGCAAGGCCGAGAGCGGCGACCCCGGCGGCGGCAAAAGCCAGCGCGCCGCGAAGTCCGCGCCGCGGAGGTCGCTGTCCGTACGGGATGGTCATGTGCTGCCGTTCTCGCCCCAAGTCGGCGTGCGTCGAGATGAGCGCCCCGGTGGTGAAGGTTATTATTGCCGACACACCTACAGGAACGGCCGTCATTCGGACCGTGCCCGGGAATTCGCCGACGTGTCGCGAACACCTGCGGCCGCGGCGGGTCGCCGCAATCCGAAGACCGTCACCCCGGCCAGATCGAGAGCGCGCGTGACCCACGACGACCGCACAGAACGCTCCGACGATCCGACGCCCGGTGCCGGGTCCCACCTTCCCGCGTACATCCCGGTCTTGCTTTACCACGCCGTCAACGACTTCTCCCGTCCGGGTCTCGCGGACTTTACGACGGCGCCGGCAATGTTCGCCCGGCATGTGGAGCGACTGGCCGGATACGTCGCGCGCGGGTGGACGCCGATGCTCGCTGCCGACTTGTCGGCGGCACTGCGCGGGGCGAGGTCGATGCCCGCTCGCCCGTTCGCAGTGACGTTCGACGACGGGTACGACGACAATGCGGCCGCACTCGCCGCCCTGGTGGATGTTGGAATCTCGAGCACGATCTACGTGACCGCCAGCTATGTCGGCCAGCCGGGATACCTGAACGCGGCCCAGCTGCGGTCGCTCGCGGCCGAGCCGCTGGTGGAGGTCGGTGCCCATTCGGTGCGTCATCGGCGGCTCGACGAACTGGCGCGAACCAACATCATCGGGGAGCTGCGCGGTAGCCGGGCCTATCTAGCGGAGATCACGGGCACCGATATCGCCTCGGTTGCGTACCCACACGGCAATCACGATGCCCGCGTCCTTGATGAGGTGCGCAACGCGGGGTATTCGTCGGGCGCCGCGGTCAAGAACGCGCTGTCGCGGCCCGGTGATGATCCGCTCGCCTTCGCCCGGTGGACAGTACTCGCCCATCACACCGCGGACGACGTCGCCGCGGTGATGGACGGGCATGCGCCGGTGGTCGGTGACGGCGAGCGGCTGCAGACCCGCGTGTACCGGCATGTGCGCCGGCTTCGCACGCGCGCCAGCAGTCTGGTGGGCGGCGCCCGTTGACGGATCCCGCTGGGGCCGCGGCTCACCAAGAACCGTCGGATCGGGGAGTGGTCGAGCACGGGCGGGCACGGGTACGCTGACGATGTCGGCGCGAACGCCGCCGCGCTGACCGGCGATCGGTCGCGGGCCGTGTCCGACACGTCCGGTGCGGCGAGAACGGGGGGCGGCAGGCGACGCGCAACAACGATGGCAGCACCCGTCCCGACCTCCCGTCGCCCGGCCCGTTCCCGACGACTGTGACCCGACGCGCCCCGATGCTGCTGATCGGCGCATTGACGTTGTCGTGTCTGAGCCTCACCCTGCTCGATCTCGACTTCCGGGTGACGGATCAGACCCACTTCTCGTTCATGGCGTGGAACATCGTCCTTGCGTGGATTCCGGTGATGCTCTCGCTCGCGATGCTTGCGATCGTCCGATGGGGCGGGGGCACCGCGGCGGCGATTCCGCTGCTTGCCGCGTGGGTGCTCTTCCTGCCGAACGCGCCGTACCTGGCGACCGATCTTGTGCACCTCGATGGGCGTGCGCCGCCCGCGGCGGACGCGGCAATGTTCGTCGCCTTCGCGGTGACCGGCATCTACCTCGGGCTGATGTCGGCGTGGTTCGCATCGGTTGCACTGCGGCGGACTTGGCGCCGGCGCACGGCGGCGACGGTCATCAACGCCAGCCTGGTGCTGTGCGGCGTCGGCATCTACCTGGGGCGCGTCGCGCAAGTCAACAGCTGGGATGCGGTGACCGCCCCCGCGACCGTCATCCATCAGGCGGTCGCCCACGCCGCAGACCCCCGCGGCTGGGCCGTCTCGGCGCTGGTCGCCGGGATATCGGCGACCGGGCTGGTCGTTGCGTTTCACCTCGTGGCACGGGTGTTGGATGGCGCCGGTCAGCGGTCGCCCGGCTGAGCGGGCGATGACGACCGGACGCGGGTGGTGATGCGGGATCACGCCCTGCCCGACGACTCACGAATGCCGCCCTCGGAACCGATACCAACACCAGCTCCCGAGTGGCTCGCCGTAGGGCGTGGACGTCGTCTCGAAGGGGGTTCTGTCCGGCGGCGGATGCCGCCCGCCCGGGCGGAGCGCCCGGGCCCCGACCGTCGTCGGACTGCCGGGGGATGGCACCGTCATACTTGTGTCCCTGGTCACCGCCGGATGTCGCGCCCGCGGACATGGCAGGGGCGCGTTGTCCTTTCTACGATCCAGCGACGACGACCAAGGAGCGAGGCATGACGCCCAAGTCCGGCGAACGGTCGCCGCATCGCGACCAGATCGATGTCGAGCGCCCCGACGCGCTTCCGCGCGCGGACGTCGTCATCTGCGCGTACACGCTGGATCGGGAGTCGCTGCTGCGCCGCGCGATCGCGTCGGCATCTTCGGAACCGGGAGACGGTCAGGTCATCGTCGTCGTCGACCACAATCCAGAACTGCTCGCCGCACTCGCCGCCGGGCCGGACCTCGGTCCGGGGGTCGTCCTCTGCGAGAACCGGTTTGCCCGCGGCCTGTCAGGCGCACGCAATACCGGTGTTGAACGGGCGGACGCGGAGATCGTCGCGTTCTTGGACGACGACGCGCAGGCCGCGCCCGGGTGGCTGGCGGCCATCCGGCGGGCGCACGCCGACCCCAGGGTCGTCGGAACCGGCGGATGGGTCGACGCCGAATGGGAGGCGGGGGAGGCCCCGGAGTGGTTTCCCGAGGAGTTCCTCTGGACGGTGGGCTGCTCGTACCCGGGGCTGCCCGAGTCGCCGGGCGCCGAGATCCGAAACCCGATCGGCGCCAACATGTCGTTCTCACGGGACGACCTCTCGGCAATAGGCGGCTTCCGCTCCGGGCTCGGGCGCGTCGGAACGGCTCCGTTCGGGTGTGAGGAGACCGAAGCAGCGATCAAGATTCGCGGTCGGACACCCGGAGGTCGCATCGTGCTGCTGCGTGATGCACGGGTGCGGCACTTCGTTCCGAAATCCCGCGCGACCTGGTCGTACTTCGCTCGCCGGTGCGTCGCCGAGGGTCGCTCAAAGGCGCTGGTCACTGAGGCCGTCGGCAGCGCAGACGGGCTCGTGTCGGAGCGACGTTATGTCCGGGTGACACTCCCGGCCGCCGTGGCGCGCGGGGCCGGTGACGCCCTGCGCGGGGATGTCCATGGACTGCAGCGGTCGGGTGCCGTGGTCGCGGGACTGTCGTTGACGGTGTACGGGTACCTCGCCGGTCGTCACGAGCGATCGGCGGCCGCTCCGGGCCGGGGGGAGTCATCGGTCGGGTCTGACGAATCGCAGGACCCCGACGATGCGACAGCGATCGGCACGGCCCGCCGTGCGGCTCCGCGTATCGCCGCGCTCGCCGCGGGCCTGATAGCAGTCCTGGGGGCCGCCCACGTGTGGTGGCACAGCATCCGGGGACGGCGTTGACCGCGCCCGACTCGGAGCAGCCAATCGCCGTCCGCCACTTCGAGCTCGGCGATGGGGCGCCGCGGCAGGACATCGATCTCGGCGTGTCGCGGGAAGGGCGTCGATACGGGCGTGCCCTTGTGCTCGTCGAGAATGACGGCATTCCGTGGGGCGTCGTTGAAGTCCCCGCGTCGGGCGGGGTCCTGTCGGCAGAGGACGTGGCGCGGGAGACCGACGCGCGCGTCGCGTCGGGGGCCTGGCTCCCGGCAACCACGCTGTCGGCGGACGCCCCGTCGACCCCGCTGCGTGTGGTGGTCCCGACATGCCGGAATCCTCAGCGCGTTGTACGCGCCGTCGCCTCGCTGCTGCGGGGTCCGGACCCAAACCTTGAAATCGTGGTCGTCGAGAACCGGCCCACCGGATCGACAGTTGCGCAAGTTCTGGAGGAGACGTTCCCGGACGAGCACCGCCTGAGCTGCCGTGACGAACACCGTCCCGGTCTGTCCCGCGCCCGCAATTGCGGTGCCGAGGGGGTTGGGCCCGGGCTGGTGGGATTCCTCGACGATGACATTGTTGCGCACCCCTTGTGGGTGCCCGCGATGCGCGCAGCCGCGGCCGCCCCGTCGCCACTGCCGATCGGGATCCTTGCCGGACGCATTCTCCCCATTGGTCTCGAAAACGCCGCGCAGCTGTTCTTCCACCGATTCACCGGCTTCGGGGAGGACGATCTTCCGGCGACCTACCGGCTGGATGACCCGCCGCCGGGCAACGGCCTGTATCCATACGCGCCGGGAATGTTCGGGTCCGGCGCGAGCCTGTGCTTCCCGACGGAGGCGTTCGCTGCGCTTGGGGGCTTTGACGAGCGTCTTGGCACGGGCACGCCGAGCCGTGGGGGGGAAGACCTCGACGTCTTTGTCCGTGCGCTCTACGCAACCCTGGCCGTCCGATATGTCCCGCAGGCGGTGATCTGGCACGACCACCCGGATTCGCTCGACGGGCTGCCGTCCAAGGTCTACTCGTACGGCTTCGGGTTGTCGGCGATGCTGACCAAGCACGCTGTGGCGGGTCCGGACCGGTCGGGATTCCTGCGGCGGGTGCCGGCCGGCTTCCGCCATTTTGTCGACCCCGAATCCAGCAAGAACGCCTCCAAGTCCGTTGACTACCCACGCCGCCTCGCGCTCATGGAGGTGCTGGGCGTGGCGTCCGGACCGGTCGGGTATGCACGGAGTCGCTGGCAATCGCGGAGGGCGGCCGGATGATGGCGAGGTCGCGTCCCCCAACTCGCGCGCGGCGGCGCGTCGTGGAGCGTCCTCGATGACATCGGCGTCGGTGCCCACTCCGATCGGGCGCGAGATACTTGAACGAATGGCATGGCAGGAGCGCGCCGCGTGTGTCACTGCGCTCGCGGTGATCGTGGCCCTGATCGCTCCCGTGCCGTCCACGCTGCGCCTGGTCGTGGCGCTGCTGTTCGTCGTCGTCGGTCCGGGCACCGCGCTGCTGGCGATCAGCGGGAGTTCGTTGTTTGGTGGGTATCACCCGGGTCTGATCGTTGCGCTCGGCCTTGCGCAGATCATCCTCTTGGGCGAGATCGCGTTGTGGTTGCACGCGTTTTACCCCCGCCCGGAGTTGGCGGGGTTCGCCGCCGTGGTATTCGCGGCCGTCGTGTTCGAGGTCCATCGCGGCCTGCAGCCCCCGGCGACCGGCGCTGGAACCGACCGTCCGGTCGTGCTCATCGAGCGGCCCGATGGGGATCCTGCATTTGACGGCGCGGGAATCAATCTGCTGCCCCCCGCTGCCGCGGGACCGGCCACCGACGCGAACGAGGCGCCATCGGACGTAACGGACGCGCCCCCCGCTACCGCGGGACCGGCCACCGACGCGAACGAGGCGCCATCGGACGTAACGGACGCGCCCCCCGCTACCTCGGGACCGGTCACCGACGCGAACGAGGCGCCATCGGACGTACCTGACGCGCCCCGCGCGGGGGATGAGGCGCCGTCGGGGACGGACGCGGCGGAGCCCGCGACGACAGATGCCCTCCTCACGCCGGATGACCAGGCGCCGAGCGCGGATCCGATAGCTGCCGGCG
>JADGPG010000001.1 GCA_017882545.1 Thermoleophilia bacterium | reverse complement strand
GGCGCCGGGTGCGGGCGAAACGGGGGAATCGCTCATCTCACGTATCGGCATCTGGACTTCGTTCTTGAGCCATCAATCCCTGCAAAAGAGCGGTTTTTTACGAGTGCATCACATTTGGTCATGCGCCGCACTCGGACGACGCCGGCGGTGCGCAGATGGCCGGGACGTGGACCGGGCGGATCCCGCCAGCGCGTGATTTTTATCCAGGCGGCCAAGGAGCGCGAGCGGTGCGCGCCATACCCTGCCCAGGCGTGCGTGATGTCCCTGCTATTCGCGAACTCCGCTTCCTACAGCGACTTGCCCTGGCGGCCAGCTCGACCCTCGATGGGGCCACGCTGGTCAACCTGGTCATCGCCGAGACGACCGAGGCGACTGACACCGATGTGTGCTCGGTGTACCTCCTGGCGCCCGGCGGCGAGAATCTCGTGCGCGCCGCGACCAACGGGCTCTCCCAGGATGGTGTTGGCCGGGTCCGGCTGCGCGTCGGCGATGGGGTGACCGGCTGGGCCGCGGACGCACGCACGCCGGTCGTGGTTCCGGACGTTCGGACGGAGCCCCGGTTCCGTTGGCTGCCGGAGGTCGACCAGGACCGGTTCGTCTCGATGTGCTCGGTGCCGATCATCTCGGGAGACCGCCTGGTCGGGGTGCTCAACGTTCAGACCGACCATCCACGCGACTTCGGCGAGGGCGATGTCGGGCTGCTGTCGGCAATCGCCGCCCATGTCGCTGGGGCGCTTGAGCGCACGGAGCTCCAGGGGCGCCTCGAGAGCCGCGTTACGGAGCTGCATCGATCCGAGGAGATCCACAAGCGGTTCACCGACCTGGCGCTTGCTGGCGCCGGTCTTGAGACGATCCTGGCCGTTGTTGCCGCGCACGCGGCCGCGCCTGCAGCGGTGTTCGACGACGAGGGTGAGCGGCTCGGTGCCAGCCCAGGCAGCGGGTTTCCCGACCGTCTGGCAGGGATTGCATCGCGCGGTCCGCGCGACGACGGGCGTACCGTGATTCCTGTCATCGCGGGTCAGGACACCCTCGGTTGGCTTGCTGTCGACCAAGGTGACGGCGCCGAGACGCATAGCCGTCGCCTGGCTCTTGAACACGGCACGATCGTGATCGCGCTCGATCTGGTCCGCGCGCGGGCCGCGGCGGAAGCCGCGCTCCGTCTTCGGGCCGACTTGCTCGATGAGTTGCTTGCAGCGCGGGTGGGTACCCCGGACGCCTCGCGCCTCGCACGGAAGGCGTCGCGGCTCGGCCTGCGCATTCGGGGGCGTGTCTGGGTGGTGGTCGTGGCCCCCGATGACCCCGAGGGCGCGCGGGCGGTGGCGACCGATCCCGTGGCCCGACGGGCGAGCCGGGCACTCGACGACGCGATCGATGTGCCCGGCGGCCAGGTCGTCGTGCGCGGGACGACGTTCGTGTTGCTGGTGCCGGGCGACGCGGACCTGACCCGCATCGAGCGCGTCGCGCGCGCTGCGGCCGACGTCGCACAGGTCCGTACGGGTGGCTACGGGTTTTCCGCCGGCATCGGGAGCGGCCCTGGCGGTCCGGCTGAGCTCCGACGCCTGGTCGCCGAGGCCGAGCAGGCGCTGATGCTCGTACAGCGGAGAAGCGGTCGCAGCGAGGTGTCGGCCTATGGGCGATTGGGGGTCGATCGTCTCCTGCTCGAGATCGCTGACAACGAGTGCCTCGGGGCGTACGTCGACGAGTGGCTGGGTGCGCTGATCCGACACGACGAGCGCGGACCGGCGGCGGCGCCCCTCATCGATACGCTTGAAGCGGTGGTTGCGGAGGGCTGGAACCTGCGGGCGGCGGCCCGGCGTCTCAACCTGCATACGAACACGCTCCATTACCGCCTGGGGCGGGTTCAGGATGTCTGCGGACGCGACCTCGACGACCCGACGACCCGTCTGGCGCTCGCGGTTGCGTTGCGGGCCTACCTGTTGCTCGGGGCGCTGCGCGGCGCTTCCGGCCGCCCGCTGGGCGCCGACGAGAGCCTTCCGCCGCGATCCGTGGCCGAAGGATGATCGGCGTGCGACAGGGCATGCGTGGCGACCCGGAATGCCGACGACGCGGTCGTCGGGCCGCCCATCGTCTCACGCATGGGTGCCGACGGCCCTTCCGGCGCGCGCCCCTGGATACGCACTCGCACGAGGCGGGCCAGATCAGCCCGCCTCGTGCAGGAGTGCGGCGGCGCGGCGATGGGCGCCTCCCCGGGGTTGATCCCCGAGGCGGTCGCTCATCGGATCATTAGCTGGTCCAGGCGTCCGTGGTGGGGCTCGTGGTCGCAGTTGCTCCGGCGGTTGCGGAGGCGGTGACCCCGGTCAGCGACGGCATCGAGAAGAACGTGTTCTCGCAGGCCGCAGGGCTTGCGACCGTCATGCTCGCGTCGTTGGTAAACGTCACCGTCAGGGACCCGCTCGCACCGACGACAAGCGGCGTCGTCAGGGTGTGCGAGCTGCCGCTGGTACCGGTCGCGAAGTTCCAGGGCACGAATGACGTCGCAGCCGAGCAGCCGGTCTGGGCGGTCGACAGGGCGCTGGTCGTGAAGCCGGCCGCGTACGTGACGTTCGTCGGCAGGTTGATGGCCGTGATGGTCACCGGCACGGAGTTGGTGTTGGTGATGGTTGCGACGACATCACCGGTGCCACCGGGGAAGAGCAGGTTCGTCGCCGCCGGGCTGGCGACTGCCGTGATCGAGATGTTGGCGACGGTGCCCGACTGGGCCTCACCGCTCGATCCGCTGTTGAGGCTTACGGTCCAGTTCGTCGCCGCGAATGCGACCGCCGCGGTGAGCACCGTGCCGGCCACGACCGAGGCAGCCCGCACCGCACGCGGCCGCCGCTTGCGAAGGTCCTGATAGTACCAGGGGGTTTCCTCCCTGGCGTTTCGAAAAAACGAGAGGGGTGACTTGGGCATGGGGGTACCACTTTCCATTCAGGGCGTGTAACGATTGGGGTGCGGCGTTGGGCCAAGGGATGCATGCCCGCGGCGGGCGGCGCGAGGGTTACCGCTCGCGTGAGATATCGGCACGTGCGCCCACCACTTGAGCCGGTCGTCGGTGACCGCGACCCGGCCGGTCGCAACCCAGGCGGGCAACGTCGGCCGGCGAGGCGCAATGAGTTACTACTGCCACGAAAACGTAATCCTATGTGCCGTCGCACTGAGGTTCTGGCGCGCGATCGCCGCCACGCGACGGGACCTCTCGTGGGGGTCCACATCTTTGATGTGGCTCTCGGTGCCCCAGCCACGCCCGCACGGATCGGCGATGGTGGCCGTGCGGTCCCCGTAGACTTCGTCATGCGGCGCGCGCAGGACCTTGCGCACAGGTCGCCTCGGCGAGGGTCACGACGGCGTCGACATTACCGACGTCGATGTGCAGCGCTACGTTGATTGCCCCTGCCCGGGGTGGGAGCAATGGGGCCCAACTCGGGGACATTGACGCTCACCATGATCGGTACATCGCCGATCATCAGCTCCGGGTCCCGGACGTTGCCGTCCGGCGTTCGCCGTCGACCGCATGGTTCCGCGCCGAGCACGTCCACACCGAAGACGATCGCGGCATCCGCGTCCGTCAGGGACACGCGCGGGCAGACACGCGGATCGTTGATCGGAAAGCGGGGGTCGGGCTGATCGGGCCTGCGTCCCATGCCCGTTGACGTCGAGGTACGACGAGGCGGGGATCCCGCGCGTGCCCGTGCGATTGCGCTGCCCTTACGCCTGTCCCAGCCGGTGCCCGCTCCACTCGCGGACAAGTAGCGCGAGCGCGCTCGCGTCCCGGGCACCGTGCCGCGAGACGACGCCAAGTTTGGGATGCGGGTGCAGGATCTCGGCGCTGCGCACGGGATGCTGCGGGCTCGATTGACCCTCGATGAAGATGCCGCCGTTGCAGCACGAGCAGATGAACCGCGCCTTGGCGACGCGCGTCGCGGGCAGGTAGGCGACGCATGCGCCCTCCGGAGTGCACTCCGGAAAGGCGACATCGCGGTCCGGATCAAACGCGGTCCACCCGTGTACATCCTCCAGATGTGCACGAATTTCCTCGAGCGCTGTGCGGGTCGGTGCCTGCAGCCGCATCGTTTGGCCTCCTTGCTGAACGAGTGCGTAGCCCGATCTAGACAGGTTGTCGGCCGCAGTTCAGGGCGTGATAACCCCTCTCGGAATCATTTAAGAAAATCTTCACAACTCGTGCCGGTTGTCACGATCTACGACCGGGGACCGCCCCTGGCGCGGGCCATGAATCCCCGCATCTCGGGTCTCCGGCGACCGGGCCCGGGGCTGGTGCGCGCTGCGTCTGCCGTCGCGGATGCGTTGGGCGGAGCGCGCCGCGGGTCATCACGCGTTGATGACCGTCAGGGCAACGCGGTACAGTCAGCTTCCGAGGTTGCAGAGGCCTAAGGGACGGTGCATGACCGATCGAGAAGGTATTTTCGACGCCTTGGCGAGTAACGCCGACGGCCTGACGGTCTCGGAGCTCGTCGGACTGCTCGGGGCGTCCGACAGCCAAGTTCGCCGCAAGCTGTCCGCGCTCGTCGCGGCGGGTGCGGTGACGACACTCAAGGACGACCCTGCCGGTCCGGGACGTCCGACGCTGCGATTCCGCTTGGCGGTGACGACGAGCGCGTGGCCAGACCTCGTGCGCATTCTCGTCGCAATTGTCGGCGGCGACGACGCGCACGCGCGGGCAATGCTGGACCTTGCACGAGATCGCGGTGGCGACATGGTCAGCGGTGAGTTTCCCCACGGGGTCGTCGATGCCATGGCCCGCCTCGGTTTTTCGCCGCGCGACCGATCGACCCGGAAGGACGTGAAGGACGACGCATACCGGTTGAGTTTCCAGACGTGCCCGTTCCGGGACGCGGTGACCGCGCCGGGCGGAGAGGCCGTCTGCACGATGCATCGCGGGCTCGTCGAGGGGATGACCGAAGCGCTCGGCGGCGTGGTCGACCAGTTTGACGCACGTGAGCCAATTGCCGCGGGGTGCGAAGCGCGCCTGCGTGCGATAGCGGTCGCCTAGCCACGCCCGTGCCGCGGCGCGCCCGCCATACCGACGGCTGTCGGTGGTGCGGCGTCCGCACGGGCCAGCGGCGGTGTGTCGTGCTCGGTGATCGCCGCCGGCCGGGCGCGATGTCCCGATCGGCGTCGCGCAAGCGGGAACCGCGCCGGTCGCAGCGAAACACCCAACGGACCGAAGCTCGCCGTCGACGGTGGATCGACCGCGCCAGGACCGCAATTGCGCACGGAAGCGAATTGTGTACGGATCATCCATAGCGAACGCCGTGAACGGCGGCGCGACGCCGGAGCTGCACGGTGCCTAATCGGCCGTTCAGCCTCTCCGGCGGCGATCTGTCCACCGCCCGGCGGGCACTCGCGGTCGCGCTCGTGGTCGACGCTGCCACCGACGACCTGCATGAGGTGCGGACGTTGTTGCCCGACCGCGTCGACATGCTCACGGTACTTGACGAGATCGGCTGGCCCGGCGCCCACGAGGCACAGGCAGGATTGGCGCCCACTCAGGTCCGGGTGCTCGAGGCGGTCGTCTACGCCACGCTGATTCTCGCGTTGGAGGAAGGGGAGACCAGCGCCTACAGTGTCCTGCGGTCGACCGCCGCCGCCGTCGATCCGGCAACGCTCATCGCGCTCGAGTCGCTGGCCGGGTTGGCGTTGCGTCTGCGCGCACCGTCCCGGGTCGTCGAGACGCCCGGGAGCGCCGCCCTCGCCGCGCTCGGCGATTCGTTGATCTCGCCGGCCCTCAGCGCGCTCGCCGATGCGCTTGCACTGCCGGTTTGGATTGCCGACAGCCACTTCGTCTACGAATGGATCAATCCGGCCTTCGCCGCGGTGCTCCGCGTCGACGCCGACGAGGTCTACGGGACGGCCTGGTGGCGGTGGTGCGAGCCCCTGGACATCCCGCGGGTGTCCCAGATCATGGACGCCGCCGCCATCGAGCAGCGCAACTGGTCCGTGGAGTTCGGCGCCGGCCGACCCGGCGGACCGTACTCGCGGCTACTGATGGTCGCCGCACCGCGGATCGCCGCGGCGGGCGAGATCTTTGGCTGGACGGGGATCTGCTTCGACGTTACCCACGGTCCGTCATTGGGATCGCGCCTCGAGTCGATGTCCGGCATGCTGACCGCCGACACCGCACGGTCCCAGCTGCTGCTTCGCCAGTTCCCTGGGGTGATCTGGACAACCGACACCCAACTGCGCTGCACGTCAACGATCGGCGCGGGGCTCGCCGCGCTCGGCCAGGCGCCGAATGAGGTCGTCGGGCTGACGATCCCGCAGCTCCGCGGGACCGACGATCCCGAGCATCCGGTCAGCCGCGCGCATCGCGCTGCGGTACAGGGGGAGTCCGCGTCCTACGACGATGCCTGGATCGGGCGGCACTTCTCGGCGCACATCGAACCGCTGCGCGATGCCGCCGGCAACATCGTGGGGTGCATCGGGATCAGCCGGGACATCACCGAACGCCTCGAGTCATTCGCCCGGAACGAGCGCCTTGCGCGCCAGCTGGCGCTCGCACAGCGGATCGGGCGCATCGGCAGCTGGGAGTTCGACGTGGCAACGGGCTCGTTTCTGTGGTCTGACGAGGGATACCGGCTGCTTGGGCTGGAGCCGGGGTCGGTCGAGCCAACGTCTGAGCTGTTCTTCGAGCGCGTCCACCCGGACGATCGCCAGCGGATGATTCGGCTGCACGCAGTGCAACTACGTTCCGGGGAGGGTTACGTGGTCGACTACCGGCTGATCGGCCCGGACGGGGGGCTGCGCACGATGCGGGGAACGGTCGAGTTCGAGTTCGACGCGTCAGGAGTCCTCGTGCGGGTGATCGGCGTCCTCCAGGATCTCACGCCACCGACGGCCGTACCCGGCCCGTCAGGCGCGTGTCCGTCAATGGCGGGCGTGGATCCGCCGGCCTCGGCGACCGAGTAGCGCGTCCGCGGCGAGCCGGTAGAGAGCTCGTTGGGCCCCGACGACGACCTCGCGGGGTACTTCAGCTAGCGGACCCATGAGTCGACGGCGGGCGCCGAGCTCCGCGCGTGGGTATCGGTCCTCGCGCCGACCCCGATCAACCCGGGCATTGCGAAGTAGGTCGCCTCGCACGCGGCGGGGGCGGACATCCTCATGTTGGCCCCGTTCGCCATGGTGACGGTGGCCGACTGATGCGCGCCGATCACCAGCGGCGTCGCCAGCGGGACGCGCCTGCTTCGTCCGCTCACCGATCGTGTCCAGGCGACGCCCGACGTTGCTGATGAACACCCGGTACGCGGCACGGTATGCGTGCTCGTGGTGTACCCCGTCGCATATGTGGTGCTCGACGGCAGATCGACG
>JADGPG010000064.1 GCA_017882545.1 Thermoleophilia bacterium | reverse complement strand
GGGTGCGGTCGTCGTCGGACACCGTGACACCGCAGAGCCCACAGGCGGCAAACCCGGTCGCGGGGTCGACATCGTGCACGAGCAGCGTGCTGCCCGGCGGCGCGATCGGCGGTGCCGAGGTGGCCGCCATCTGGACGACCGACTGGGCCGGCGCCGAACCGATGCGCACGTGCTCCGCGTCGGGGTCGGATCCGCCGGCCTCTGCGACCTGGGCCGCGCGCGGCGGTGCCGCACCGGGGTCCGGGGCGCCGAGCTCGGGGGCGGCCCCCGATGCGGCGGGCACGCCGTCGAGCTTGAGCAGCTTGCCGACCAGCGCCTCACGGTCCCAGAGTTCGACCTTGTTGGCCTTGGCGAGCTTCTTGGCGCGGCCGGTGAACTGACGGTTGACGATGACAAGGGCGTGGTCGCACCCGAAGTCGCCGCGGGCGGCGATCGCGGCTTGGACCGCGTTGACACCGATGTGCTTGCTCCAGCGATTGCCCTCGACGACCGTCCGCTCCCCGTCCTTGGACACGACGAGCTCTGCGGCAAAATCGCCGTGGCAGCGGGCGCCGTCGACCTCGTAGCCCAGCTGCCGGAACAGCGAGGTCAGGGTCTCTTCGAGCGTCTTGACATCCATGCGATCGATGCCTGCGATCCCCGACCGGCGCGCGCGGATGCGCTGGTAGACCGCGAGACCGCCGAAGACAAGGAGCACGACGGCCAGCGCCCCGACCGCAGTCTGCGTCGACAGGGCGCCGAAGGGACCCGCGGTGGCGATCGGTACGGCCGCATGGGTCGCGGGCGAAATGGCGGCAAGACTCATCGTTCTCTGCTTCGGCGGGCGGCGGCGATCCCTGAACCCCCCGGCACCGCGAGTCGGCCGACAGAGGTGGCTCCGGAGCCGTTCCCCGGTGGCCGCTGCCATACTCGACCGCGTGAGCCGCGGCCGACTCGAAGCCTTCTCGGACGGTGTGATCGCCATCCTGATTACGATCATGGTCCTCGACCTGCGGCCGCCCGGTGGGTCCAGCTTCCATGCCCTGCATCCGCTGTTGCCGAAGCTGCTGGCCTACATCCTGAGCTTCACCTTCCTGGCGATTTACTGGGTCAACCACCACCACCTGATGCAGGCCGTGGAGCGCATCAACGGCGCCGTCCTGTGGGCGAACACGATCCTGCTGTTCAGCCTCTCGCTCGTGCCGGCGGTGACCGCCTGGCTGGGGGAGCATCCGCTGGCAACGGCACCGGTCGTCGCGTACGGCATGGTGCTGTTGCTGTGTGCCATCGCGTACTACGTGCTGTCACTGGCGCTCCTGCGGATTCACGACCGGGACTCGCGGCTGGCGATCGCCCTCGGCCGCGACAGAAAGGGCAAGTTGTCGCTGGTGGCCTACCTCGTGGCCCTGCCGGTGGCACTCGTTGTCCCGCTCGCCGCGATGGGCATCTACGTGGCGGTCGCCATCTCGTGGCTCGTACCGGACCGGCGCATCGAGCGGGTCGCCGGGCAGGACGTCGTCGCGCCCCCCGAGGCCGACTGACCGTCACCGGCGCGAGCGGCCGGGACCCCGCCGATCGGCCCAGCGGACCCGGACTCGACCCGTTTCCCAAGGGCCCTGGAGCGCAAACGCGCCGCGTGCGTGATGGTTCTGTAAAGATCGCCACGGTCTGCAGGCGCAATGCTCAACCGGCCGAACAGAATGGTCGACGGCATCCGTATCGCTCCGTGCGCCCCCGCGCAGACCGGATGCGAACGCCCCACGACCGCGACGGCTGTCCGTGATCGATCAGCACGCATCCGAGTGACCGCACACCCCGCCAATGTGCCCCGTGGGCGACGGCAGCGTCATCGCCACGTCGTCCGCGTCGTCGCCGCGTGTGTTGCGATCGTCGCCGGCTGCGCCGTCGTTGCAAACGCGTCCGCCCAGAGCGTCCGGTTCACCTTCACCGGCCGCGGCTGGGGCCATGGGCTCGGGATGTCCCAGTACGGCGCCGAGGGCATGGCCGTCCACGGCTGGAACGCCACCCAGATCATGCAGCACTACTTCCAACAGACCCAGGTCGGGACGGTCGCGGGGGTGAGCTCCGCGACCCCGATCCGCGCCCTGATGAGCAGCGGCCGCAGCACCGTCGCGATCGCCACCAGCACCGCCGGGACGGCGACCGACCTGCACACGGGCACCAGCCATGCCTTGCTCGCCGGCAGGACCTACACCCTCCGCGCCGTCAAGCTGACCGGAGGAACCTGGGTGGTGCGGCTCACCGGGCCGAACCCGGGGGTCGGGACGGTCATGCAGTCCACCGCGGGCGTGCGGATCGCCCCCGGGGCGGGCGGCCTCGTGACGCTCAGCGGACGCAAGTACCGCGGCACCGTCTCCACGACCTACGCCGGCGGCCTGCGCACCGTCAACACCCTCGGTATCGACGACTACGTCCGCGGCGTCGTGGGATGGGAGATGTCGCCCGGCTGGCGGGCGGCGGCGCTTCAGGCCCAGGCGATCGCGGCCCGGTCCTACGCGCTCGCCAGCCGCCGCCCGGCGTCGTACTTCGACGTGTACGGCGGCCTCCCGAGCCAGTCCTACGGCGGGGTCGCGGCCGAGTCCGCCACGACCAACGCGGCCGTTGCGGCGACGGCCGCCAAGGTCGTCACCTACCAGGCGAAGATCGTTCAGACCTTCTACGCCTCCAGCTCGGGCGGACACACCGAGTCGATCCAGAACGTCTGGGGCAGCGCCGCGGAGCCCTACTACGTCGGCGTCACGGACCCGTACGAGACCTCCCCCGAGGACCCCTGGCCCAACCCGCCGAGCTTCTCGGCGGCGCAGCTCGGCGCGGACCTCGGACTCGGTGCGCCCGTCAACACGATCACCGTGACCCGCCGCGGGGTCTCCCCCCGCGTGATGATGACGCGGATCATCCTGACCAACGGCCACACGGTCAATGTCTCCGGTAACACCATCGAAGCCGACCTCGGGCTCAAGAGCACGTGGTTCTCCGCGACCCGGACACCATCGCTCACGCCGCCGCCGGGTACGTCGGCGTCGCCCACCGCGATCGCGGCCTACGTCGTGACCCATTTTGCCTATCCGCGCTGGCACCGCGCCGACGCCGTCCTGCGGGCCGAGGCCGTCAACCATCCCGGCGCGGTCGCCGCGATCCTCGCCCGCGGAGGCGGTGCGATCCCGTCGCGCGCGATCCTGGCGGCGTTTGTGCACGGCCACTACGCGCCGACGCGCCGCGCGGCGGCGCTCCGGACCCTGCTCGGGCTGTCCCACGCGCGCGCGATCCGCATCATGGCCCGCTCCCTGACGTCCGGGCGGTAGCGTCCGGCCGGCTGGAAGGCGCTCTTTTGCAGGATACTTCTGTGGCGTGCGCGGGCTTAACGCGCCCATAGTGGCTGGTTCAGATGATTCTCACCTGGCCGGGGCAGGGTGGAGTCCAGGCAAACGGTCCCCGCCCTCCAACCACAGGAGCCCCCGATGAGCCTGCACCTGGTCACACCCGCAGAACCCCCCGCCGACACGGGCGTCGTCGATATCGCCTCGGCCCGTCCGCGGCGCAGCACCCGGGAGCGGCTGCGCGCACTCCGACGTGGCACGGTCGAGCGTGTGACCGGGAGCACCCGTCCCGTCATGCACGCCGCGCTGGCGGTCGAGCGCGACTATGCCATCACCGTACGCAGTGAGTCGCTGGCGACCGCCCGCCACACGGTGGAGGCGATCGGCCGGATGATCCCCGCGGTCGTGATCCCGGGACAGCACCGCTGCCGCATCGAAGCGGTCGCTCAGGGCGGGACTCCGATGGCGATCATGGTCGAGTCGGCCGCAGGCGACCCGCAGACCCTCGATACCGTGCTGCGCTGCCTCGAGTCGATCGCCGGCGCCCCGTTGCGGGCCAAGGTCATCATCCACGAGCCGAACCGCACCCACGTGCGCACATGGGCCGGAACGTGGGTCGAACCCGCACCCCGCGGCCGCCGCCTCGACGGTGCGACCGACGCGCCCTTCGCCCCGTCGGCGGCATAGGCGGACCGAATGCGCCCACGGCCGGGTCCCCGCGGCGGTTCGCCGCGGCGGACCGGGTCCATGACCGCCATCCACGCGGCCGTGGCACCCTCACGGGTGCCGGCGACCTCGAGCAGTCCCGCACCCGGGGCCGCAGTCACCCCCGCGTGTGACGAACGCGTGAAATTCACGGCGGGCGCGTAACAACGGCATAGCGATCGCTCGCACCGATGCGGACGACCCCGCACACTGATCTGCATGGCGTGCGCACCCGCGCACTGCTCCGACCGAGACCCCGGGGTGGACCATGCAGGATGTGCTGTACGTCGTCGGCACGATCGCGTTCTTCGCGGTGATGCTGGCGTTTGTCGTCGGCTGTGAACGGCTCATCGGCACACGCGAGGACGACTGCACGCCGGGCGGACTCGACGAGCCGGTGGAGACGGGCCAATGAACACCAACGACGTGGTCGGCCTCGTCGTGGCCGTCCTGTTGGTCGCGTTTCTCGTGGTGGCGCTCTTGGCACCGGAGCGGCTCTGATGGGCCTCAATGACGGGGCACAGCTCGCGATCCTCATCGTCGCGCTGGCGGTGGCGATCCCGATCCTCGGCGGGTACATGGCACGCGTGTACGGCGGCGGCCGGGCCCCGGGCGACCGCATCTTCGGGCCGCTTGAGCGGCTGATCTACCGGACCTGCGGCATCGACGAACGCGGGGAACAGCGCTGGCGGACCTATGCCATGTCGCTGTTGGTCTTCTCCGCGGTCTCGATGCTGGTGCTCTACGCGATCCAGCGGATCCAGGAGCACCTCCCGCTCGACCCGAGCCACGCCGGCGCCGTCCCCGCCCCGCTTGCGTTCAATACCGCGGCGAGCTTTCTGACCAACACCAACTGGCAGAACTACTCGGGCGAGACCGCGATGTCGATCCTCACCCAGATGATCGGCCTGACGGTGCAGAACTTCGTGTCGGCCGCGGTCGGAATCGCCGTCGCCGTCGTCCTGATGCGCGGCCTGATCCGCCGCCGCTCCAGCACCATCGGCAGCTTCTGGGTCGACCTGGTGCGCACTGTCACGCGGATCCTGCTGCCGATCGCGATTGTCGCGGCGCTGGTCCTCATCTCGGCGGGCGTCATCCAGGACCTCACCGCGCCGGTCACCGTCCACACGCTCGCCGGCGGGCACCAGACGCTCACCAGCGGCGCGCTCGGCAGCCAGGAGGCGATCAAGGATCTCGGCACCAACGGCGGCGGGCCCACCAACGCGAACTCGGCCAACCCGTTCGAGAACCCGACCGGGTTTACCAACCTGTTTGAGATCTGGCTGCTGCTGGTCATCCCGTTCTCGTTGCCGTGGACCTTCGGCAAGCTTTGCAAGGACCGGCGTCAGGGCCTCGCAATCCTCGGCGCGATGGCGGTCCTCTGGATCGTCGGCGCGGTCGCGGTCATGGGGTTCGAGGCGGGCGGCAACGCGAGCCTCCCCCATGGGGTCAACCAGACCGCGTCGGCGACCGTTGTGGGCGGCAATCTCGAGGGCAAGGAAATCCGCTTCGGGGCCGCCCCCTCGGCGCTCTTCGGCGCGTCGGCCACCGGGACGTCGACCGGCTCCGTCGACGCGTCCCACGACAGCTTTACGGCGCTCGGCGGCGGGGTCGTCCTCACAAACATGATGTTCGGCGAGGTCTCGCCGGGCGGCACCGGCTCGGGGATCTACGGAATGCTGATTCTCGCGATGCTGTCGGTGTTCATCGCCGGGCTCATGGTTGGGCGCACGCCCGAATACCTGGGCAAGAAGATCCAGGCCGCCGAGATGAAGCTCGTGGCGATCTACATCCTGATCGTCCCCGCGATCGCCCTCGGGTTCGCCGCCGGCTCGATCATCACCGAGCGCGGCAAGGCGGCGCTGCTGAACCCCGGCGCCCACGGACTGACCGAGATGGTCTACGCGTTCGTCTCGGCGTCCAACAACAACGGTTCCGCGTTCGCCGGCTTCTCGGGCAACACCACGTGGTTCAACGTGACGCTCGGGATCTGCATGCTCCTCGGGCGCTTCGCCCTGATCGTGCCGGTGCTCGCCATCGCCGGATCGCTCGGGCGCAAGCAGGCGGTCCCGGCCTCGGCGGGCACGCTCCCGACCGGCACCGCGCTGTTCGCAACGCTCCTCGTCGGCGTCACGGTGATCATCGTCGGCCTGACGTACTTCCCTGTCCTCGCGCTCGGCCCCCTGGCAGAGCACTTCGTCTTCCACAGCTAGGCCACGCTCATGTCGACTCACACACAACTGCCCGTGCGCCGCTCGCCCACCAGCATCACCGGCACCGATCCGGCGCTCGTGCGCCGGGCCGTGCTGGAGGCGTTTACCAAGCTCAACCCGCGCCACATGATTCGCAACCCGGTCATGTTCACCGTCGAGGTGACGACCGTGCTGGCCGGGTGGTTCTGGATCAAGGACTTCGGGACCTCGACGCACCCGACCAACGTGTTCGGGGGCCTGGTCGTCGCCTGGCTGGCATTCACGGTCCTGTTCGCCAACTTCGCCGAGGCCATCGCCGAGGGCCGCGGCAAGGCCCAGGCCGACGCCCTCAGGCGCACCCGCGCCGACACGATCGCGCGGGTCGTCGACGGCCGCAATATCCGTCAGGTCGCATCGACGGACCTGCGCGCCGGCGATGTCTGCGAGGTCGTGGCCGGCGAGATCATCCCTGGTGACGGGGAGATCATCGAAGGCATCGCATCCGTCGACGAATCGGCGATCACGGGCGAGTCGGCGCCGGTGATCCGGGAATCGGGCGGTGACCGCTCGGCGGTCACCGGCGGCACCCGGGTGCTGTCGGACCGGATCCTCGTGCGGATCACTGCCGACCCCGGGCAGACATTCCTGGACCGGATGATCTCGTTGGTCGAAGGCGCCAGCCGCCAGAAGACCCCCAACGAGATCGCCCTCGACATCCTCCTGGCCGCGCTGACGCTCGTGTTCGTGATCGCGATCGTGTCCCTGCAGCCGTTCGCGATCTACTCGGGCGCGGCGCAGTCGACGATCGTCCTGGTCGCCTTGTTCGTCTGCCTCATTCCCACAACGATCGGGGCGCTCTTGTCGGCGATCGGGATCGCCGGCATGAACCGGCTCGTCCAGCGCAATGTGCTGGCGATGTCCGGGCGCGCGGTCGAGGCCGCGGGCGACTGCTCGACGCTGCTGCTCGACAAGACCGGCACCATCACCTTCGGCAACCGGCAGGCAACAGAACTGATGCCGATGCCGGACGTCACGACCGAACAGCTCGCCGACGCCGCCGTCCAGGCGAGCCTTGCCGACGAGACGCCCGAGGGGCGCAGCATCGTGGTGCTGGCCAAGGAGCACGGCTTTCGCGGCCGCGAGTTGGCCGAGCTGAGCGCCCGCTTCGTGCCCTTCAGCGCTCAGACGCGCATGAGCGGGGTCGATCTGCGCGATCGCGAGGTGCGCAAGGGCGCCGCGGAGGCCATCGCCCGCTTTGTCGAGTCGCACGGCCAGTCGATCCCCGCGGACGTGTCCGAGGTGGTCAAGCAGGTCTCGAACCAGGGGGCCACCCCGCTGGTCGTGGCGGATCGAGGGCGGGTGCTGGGGGTGGTGAAGCTCAAGGACGTGGTGAAGGGCGGCATCAAGTAGAAGTTCGCCCAGCTGC
>JADGPG010000063.1 GCA_017882545.1 Thermoleophilia bacterium | reverse complement strand
GGTCGGTGTAGCTCGTGCCCTCGGAGGCCTTGATGATCGCGAACGCTTTGCCGGCGGCCGCCACCTTGGTCCAGTCGATCGAAGCCTGCCAGTTGCTGACGTCGATCCCTTCGAGAGGCTGGCTGATCGCGTTCGTCTGAACGACGATCGAGGCACCTGCGGCCACCCGGGCGGGCTGCGGCGGGGCGGTCGCGGCCGCGGTCGGGGCTGCGGCGAGGACGATCAGCAAGGCCGTGAGGAAGGCCACGAGACCACCGACGCACCGGCTCGATGAGATTGGTCTGACGAGCGCGAACATCGCGGACTGATGGCGGGCCTGGCGCCGGTCGTTCATGGTCACGTCCACGTGTGCTCCACATCGATCACTCTAGTTGGACATGTCGACCATCTATCCAAGGCACGCGACAATCCATGGCCCAAATGAACCAGGGGCGACGGACATGCCCAGGGTGCCGTCGCTCTCGACAACGCGTGACGGATGACGGACGGGCTCCAAAGTTGCCGCTCTCGGCTATCCGGCGGACCGCGCCGGCCTCGAGGCCCATCCATAACCCGTCCTCACGTCGGTAAGGACCAGTCCGGGGCATGTGTGTCAGGCCTTTGCACACTAGAGGCGTCGCTCGACGATCGCCGCTATGGTGTCAACTGATGGGCGGAATACGTGGAGCCATCCGGGCGATCTTCGTCTGGGCCGCGGTCGGTATTGCTCTCCTGGGGACTGCGACACACGCACCCGCATCTCAGGCGGGCGAAGTGGCTGCCGGTCGGGCGCTGGGGGGGTTCTCCCCTGCGGCGCCGGTTGTATCCACGCGCCATCTGTGCGGCATCGCGGCGCGTGGCATGGCTCGATGTCACGCACTTCTGCGGACCGATGTCGCGCCTCGGACGCGAGCCCAACTCGCGGCCGCGGCCCTGAGCCCAGTCGGATACGGCCCCTCAGACCTGCTGTCAGCCTACGGGCTCGGGTCGGCCGCGGCCACGAGCGGCGCCGGGGAAACCGTGGCCATCATCGCCGCATTTGACTCTCCGACCGCAGCCGCGGATCTCGCAACGTACCGCTCGCAGTTCGTGCTGCCGGCCTGCGCAAGCGGCACTGGCTGCTTCCGCAAGGTGGACCAGAATGGCGGCACGAACTTACCAGTGGCAGACGTAGGGTGGAGCGTCGAGATCGCCCTCGACATCGAGATGGTGTCCGCGATCTGTCCCGCGTGCTCGATCCTCCTTGTCGAAGCGAACTCGCCATCGTCGAACGACCTAGGGCCGGCTGTGAACACCGCGGTTCGGATGGGGGCCGCGTTCGTGTCGAACAGCTACGGCGGTTCGGAGGTTGCCGGCGAGGACTCGATCGACGCCCAATATTTCGACCATCCGGGCGTTGTCATCACGGCGAGCTCCGGTGATGCCGGATACGGGGTCCTGTTCCCGGCGGCGTCGCCCCACGTTATCGCCGTCGGCGGAACGACGCTGAGTAGGGCGGCCAACGCGCGGGGGTGGGTGGAGACGGCATGGTCAGGTGCGGGAAGCGGCTGCTCGGCGTATGAGCCCAAGCCCGCCTGGCAGCAGGATACCGGCTGCCCCAACCGCACCGTCGCGGACGTGGCCGCCGTCGCCGACCCAGCGACTGGCGTCGCGCTGTATGCGGCCAGCGCGGGCGGCTGGGTAGTCGTGGGCGGTACGAGCGCCGCCGCCCCGATCGTTGCCGCTGCCGACGCCCTCGCCGGTCATCCGGCGGCCGGCACCTACCCGGCGGTCTACCCATACGTGCGGGGCGGAACCTACGACGTCACCAGCGGGTCGACCGGGACCTGCGGCAGCACGTACCTGTGCACCGCCATGGCCGGATACGACGGACCAACAGGTCTGGGGACACCGCACGGGACCGCACCGTTCTCCGCTCTTCACGCTCCGGGTGCTCCCATGGCCGTCTCGGCCGCACCCGGAGACGCTCAAGTCGACGTGTCATGGTCGGCCCCGGCGTCGGATGGGGGTACCTCAATCACGAGCTACCTCGTGTCCGCCTCGTCTGGCAACCACACCTGCTCTTGGGCGAGTGGTCCACTGTCGTGCGTTGTCGGTGGCCTCGTCAACGGAACCGCCTATTCATTCCGCGTGACCGCTACCACGATCGTCGGTACGAGCTCGGCTTCCGCGTGGTCAGCCTCGGCAACGCCGCGATCGGTCCCCGACCGGCCAGCCACGGTCACCGCCACCCCCGGCGACGCTTCGGCGCACGTGTCATGGTTAGCGCCAGCTTCGGACGGCGGGAGCGCGATCACCGGCTATGCCGTCACATCCAGCCCGGACGCGAAGACATGCGCCACCAGTGGTGCCCTCGCGTGCACCGTATCCGGCCTGACGAACGACACCTCGTACACCTTCACCGTCACAGCCATGAACATCGCCGGCACCAGTTCGGCGTCGGCGCCGTCGGATCCGGTCACGCCCCGGCCCGCGACCGGCTCGACCTACCACGCCATCAGCCCGACCCGCCTGCTCGATACCCGGATCGGCAACGGTCTGTCCGGAACGTTCAAGAGCCACCTCGCGCGGACCTTCCAGGTGACCGGCCGGGGTGGCGTCCCGAGCGGCGCCACGGCGGTCACCGGCAACCTGACCGTGACCGGCCAGACCCAGGCCGGCTACCTGTTCGTCGGCCCCGTCGCGACGAACAGCCCGTCGTCCTCGACCCTCAACTTCCCGAAGGGTGACGACCGGGCCAACGGGGTGGTCGTCGCCCTCGGTGCAGGGGGCACCCTGTCGGTCACCTATGTCGCCGCCAGCTCGACCGCCCGGACCCAGGCGATCTTCGACGTGACCGGCTACTTCACGCCGTAGCCGTAGTTCTCGGGAGAGCCGGCCGGCATATGTCGAGGAGCGCCTCCCACCGCCTCTGGTGCGGAACCTCCTCGCCTCTCCTGATCCTCGCGCAATACGCTACCGACAGCCCCCGTGGGGATCGGAAACCCGGATTCGATCATGCTGCCAGGCCGTGGTACTCGTGGATGAGTCCGCCGAGCAGGTCCCGGCGGCGAACATCGCGCGGGCTGACCTGGATCGGCTCTCCG
>JADGPG010000062.1 GCA_017882545.1 Thermoleophilia bacterium | reverse complement strand
TTAGGTCAGTTGCTCAGTGGTGAGGCCGGATCGCGCACGCAGGTCCGCTGGATGGCGCTTGACATTGCTCGGGCGGACACCGACTAGCTCGGCTGTGACCTGGACGGACCCTCCAGCTCACCGCGGTCCGGCCGCGCGAGGCCGAAGACGGAGCGCATCGTCGTGGTCTTGCCGGCTCCATTGGGGCCCAGGAAGCCGACGATGCGGCCGGGTCGGGCGCTGAATGTGGCCCCGTCAAGCGCGGCCACGGTGCCGTACCGCTTGGCGAGATCCTTGATCTCGAGCATGGTTGACACTCCGATGCGGTTTGTTGGAATGGGTCGGTGAAACCGGTGGGCGGGTGAACGAGCTGTCCGGAGCTCTGCTCGCCGCTGCCGCGGGGACTCGCTGAGGTCCTCGACCTCGGGCGGCGGTCGGACCTAGCTGCGATCCGGCTCGGCCGTCGTGTATGACCTCGCAACCGAGATCAGCACCTTGCCACGCGCCCGACCGCTCTCGACGTACCGGATCGCGTCGGCCAGGTCGGCGAGCGGGAAGGTGCTGTCGATGACCGGGACGATGTCGCCGGCATCCAGGAGCCCGGCGAGAAAGGTAAGGTCTACCGCATTCCACTTCGCGGTCAGCACGGCGATGGACTGACCGTGGATTCTGCCGAGCAACAGCCCGCGGATCATTCGACCCATCGGGCCGACCCAGCGGTTGGGCGCGTCGGCGCTCATCACCAGGCGGCCACCCGGCGCGAGGACTCGCGCCAGCGCGGACGCCGACGCGGTGCCCGCGAGCTGGAGGACGAGGTCGAAGCGGTCGTCGCCGGCGGTCACGTCCTCGCGGGTGTAGTCGATGACGCGGTCGGCGCCCAGCGCGCGGACCAGGCTGGCGTTGCGGCCGCTGACAACGGCCGTCACGTGCGCGCCGAACCGCTTCGCGAGCTGGACGGCGAAGGTGCCGACCCCGCCCGACGCGCCGATGACCAGCACCCGGTCGCCGGCCCGGATCGCGCCGGCGTCGCGGAGACCCTGGAGCGCGGTCGTCGCGGCGAGCGGAACCCCGGCCGCCTGCTCGAACGTGACATTCGCGGGCGCGGCGGCGAGGAGGGATTCCGGGGCCACGGCGTACTCGGCAAACGCACCGAACTCGATGAACCCGAAGACGTGGTCGCCGACGGCGAAGCGCGTCGCGCCCTCACCGACCGCGACCACCTCGCCCGCGACGTCGCCGCCCAGGATCTGGTGCTTCGGGTGTCTGATGCCGGCCCCGTTGAGCCTCGCGATGTACGGGAGGCCGCGCAGGAAGTGCCAGTCCCAGGGGTTGGCGGCGGCGGCCCGAACGCGGACCAGGACCTGGCCCGGACCGGGCTGCGGGACGACGACGTCGCCGATCCGCAGCACGTCGGGCGCTCCGAAGGTGTCGTAGGTCGCCGCCCGCATGATGTCCGGGATGGCGCCGGCGAGCGCGTGGGGCGCGGTGTTGGCACGGGCGATGGGGGCATCGGTCGATCGCCGCTCGAGCTCGATCGCGGCCGTGGAGGGGGACGTCATTGATCGATCCTTTCGGGCGCGTTGGTGGGGTGACGGAGATCAGGGGCAGCCCCGCGTCGCGGACGATGCGGAGGAGTCCATGCCCCTGGTCGATCGCGGGACATTCGATGACGGTCGTCCCGTCGGGCCGGGCGGCGCGGGGAATGCCCTGGAACCTACGCCGGCGAAGCAGCCGCTTGAGCGGTCATGGGCCCGGTGGACGTCTCCCGCGCATGCGCAGCAGCGATTGCCGACGCGTTGAAGCCCCTGAAGATCAACCAAACTGCCAGAACCATCTCCTGCACCGCGATGGGGAAGGCCATGACGGTCTGGGTCGTCCCGAGCGGGGCGGCAAGACGGAACATGACCAGCAGGCCCGACACCGTCAGCAGCGTGGCGCCGACGAGACCCCAGCTCGCGAGCCATCGAGGGATGAGGCCCGACCGATAGAACACCTTGTAGTACATGACCGCCCCGAGACCGAACGTGAGGACCGCAGCCACCGGGCTCAGCCAATCACGGGCGGCCATCAGCAGGACGGCTGGGACCCTGAATGCCGAGGATGTCGCATCACCGGCTGCGGCGGATTCGCGGCTCAAGGTCACGAGCAGCAGCAAGGTGACAACGACCAAGACGTACAGGGCGCCCTCGATGAGCCGGAAGCCGACCGAGCCGAGGGCCAGGCCTTCGTTGTGCCTGCGCAGAACGGGGTAGATGGCGATCGCGATCGCCGGGATCGCAGCTGCAGCAATGAACTGCGAGAGCGCGGCCAGCAGCACCTGGCCCTCGTTGGCCGCGATCTTCGTGAGGTAATCGGGCGCGCCGAGAATAGGCGTCAACAGCACGGTGCTCGCCAGGCCCCCGACCGTCGCAACGATCCACAACCCGCCCGCGACGGCTGCGGTCCTTCGATAGGTGTTCATGTCTCCTCATTCCCCTTGAAAGCGATTTGTCTACTATGTAGACTACGTAGTAGATATTGCAGCCCCCACGTAGGCTTGTCAAGGGACATTCCGACATAGCGAGGTTCATCACCCCAACGTGGCAACCA
>JADGPG010000061.1 GCA_017882545.1 Thermoleophilia bacterium | reverse complement strand
GCCCGCGCGGACCATCCGTCGTTTACGAACTCGTCGATGGACGGCTGGGCCGTGTCGGCGGGCGCGACACCGGGACGACTCGCCGTCGTCGGCGAAAGCGCCGCCGGGATCCCCTTCGACGGTCGGCTGGAGCCCGGCACGGCCATCGCGATCTCGACCGGTGCACCGCTGCCGGACGGTGCAGACGCCGTCGTGCCGCACGAACAGGCAACGCAAGTCGGGGCGACACTCGAGATCTCCGACCGCGTGCGACCCGGGGCCTACGTGCGCCGTCAAGGTGACGACCTGCGCACCGGGGACCTCGTGCTGCCTGCCGGTCTGCGCATCGCCGCGCACCATCTCGCAGTAGCGGCGGGCGCCGGACGGCCGGAGCTCGAGTGCGCTCGGCGCCCCCGCGTTGCGCTGCTGGTCAGCGGATACGAGTTGATTCCGGTCGGCCAGTACCCGAATCCTGGTGAGGTCTGGGATATCGCGAGCGTGGTCATGCCCGCGCTGATCCGGGACGCGGGAAGCGAGGTCGTGCTTGTCGCGACCGTCGACGATGACCGTGCGGCCACCGAGCAGGCGCTCTCGCTGGCGCTTGGTGCCGCGGACCTGATCATCACGACGGGCGGGATCTCGGTTGGTGACCACGACCACCTGCGCCCGGCCTTGGCCGGCTTGGGCGTCGAGGAGCTCTTCTGGGGCGTGAGGATCCGACCGGGACATCCCGCGTGGTTCGGACGGCTCGGGCCGGCCCGCGTCCTCGGGCTGCCGGGCAATCCGGTCGCGAGCGTCGTGTGTTTTTGGGTGTTCGCGCGCGCGGTCCTCGGCTGCGCCGATCCATGGACGACGCTGCCGCTCGCCGAGGACTACACGTCGCCGACCACGCGCGCCGACCTCATTCGCTGCACCGAGGTCGCCGAGGGGCTCATCCCGGCAACCCATCAGGCGTCGCACCACGTGACCTCGCTGGCCGCAGCGACGCACATCGCGGTCGTGCCGGAGGGGGGCGGGGAGCTGCGAAAGGGGGACCACCTGGCGGCGGTCCCCCTCTCCGGCTGAATTACTCGGGGGCGGTTGCCCCAGAGGATCTCTTCGCAGCGGATACGGCATCGTCGAGGCCAAGTGCCGAACGCCAGTCCTTGGGCAGGTCGCGCGGGAACGCGGAGAGCTTCTTGCCTTGGCTCGTGACCGCTTGAGGATTGGATCCGAACCAGCGGTTGGGATAGCGGGGTTCAATCATGTTGCGGATCCTATCCGAGGCGGCCACGACCGCGACGGCCAACGATCCGCCGGAGTGCCCGGTGCCCCTGCCCGCATTAAGCCATCGCGGCCCGGAGGCTCGACATGATCAGCTCGCCGTGGCTCGCATGAATGTAGTGCCCGGCGTGCGGAACGCGCACGAGGGTGCCGGCGCGAAGCTCGTCAGCCAGCCGTTCGCCATGACCGACGGGGACAAGGCCATCGTCCTCCCCTTGCCAGACGGTCACCGGAGCCGCGATGACGTCCGGGGAAAAGCCCCAGTCGGATCCGAAGGTCCGGTAGTCGGTGACGATGCCGGCGGTCCCTTGACGGACTGCTTCGCGCAGCATGCGCAGCACCGTGGGCCGTATCTCCGGAACGAGCGCGGCGCGCTCGGCAGGGCCACCGCTGTGCCGCGTGGCGCGCCAGAGCACATCATCGGGGGCGATGCGTACGGCCTCGAGCAGCAGCCGTGCGATGCGCGGGGCGCGGCGGCTCAGCCGGATGAGCCCACGGTCGAGCGCGAGTCCGAGCTCGCGTCGCCGGGCGGCATCGGACACGGGATACATTCCCGCGACCGTCACCGTCGCGGTGACGCGGCCGGCCAGAAGGTATGCGCACGCAAGTGCATAGGGACCGCCGGCGGACCATCCCGCGACCCCGAACGTGTTCAACCCCAGGTGATCCGCGCATTCGGCGACCACGCCGGGCCAGCGCAGCAGCCCGTCGCCCGGAGCAGGGCTCGAGCGTCCGATCCCCGGCCGGTCGAGGGCGATCAGGTGGATGCCGTTGCGCGCCGCCGCGCCGCCGGCCAGGGCAGCGTCGATGCGTGAGCTCAGTCCACCGTGGCACCAGATCACCGGGAGGCCGGTGGGGCGGCCGAACTGTGCCAGGCCGACACGCCGGCCGTCGCCCAGCGTGATCACCCCGTCCGAGCGGTCCGACCCGAACCAGATCACGGGACTGGTCATCGGGCTCGCGGTGTCCAGATTGCCGTCGGATTCCGATGCGCTGCGCATGCGGTCTGGACCGCGGCCTGAACCCTCGCCGTGCATGCTGACAACGTACCAACGGGTGCCCCGTGCACCGCTCGGCGCGGCTCCCGGGCGTGTTCGCGGAGGGCCTGGCACGTGGGAGGATCTATGATTCGGCGGCCGAACCCACGCTTTGGTGATCGGTGCCGTAGAACATCGCGACAGTCGCGCGCCGAAGTAGCTCAGCTGGTAGAGCAGCCGCCTTGTAAGCGGCAGGTCAGGGGTTCGAGTCCCCTCTTCGGCTCTCAAGAAATCCCTGCAACTACGGGGCTCGGCGCGTAGCGGGCTAACAGGGGACGTTCGCGAAGATCGGTTTGAGCCGATTTGACGACTCTGGGGACGGTCCCAGACTCTGGGGGAGACTCTGGGGGAGCCGCGCGGATGCTGGGCCCGCGCCGATCAAACCCGTCAAATATGGGGGTCGCCGCGGATCGGCGTCTGAAGCAAGCGCGATGAACGCGGATGCCGCACCCGGGCCGCGGCACTGGACGGAGTCTTCCCGTCACGGCGCGGCTCCTGGAACCCGGGTCCGCCGGTCTCGTCGCTGTCCGGACGACTCAGGGCTTGAGCGTCAGAAAATGCACCGAGAGTCACGGACTGTGCGGGGCGCTATGCGGGGCCATGCAAGCAGTGCTCAGCGAACTGTTTGGATCCGTTCAGTAGCCGCGGTCAAGCAGTCTGGTTGCCCGGTTCGAGGACGACCACGGG
>JADGPG010000060.1 GCA_017882545.1 Thermoleophilia bacterium | reverse complement strand
TTCACGCCCATACCGGCAGCTACTTCACGCGTCCGCACCTGCGGGGCGTCCGCGCCGAATTCAAGGCCGTCGAGGGATTCAACGCGAAGGTCGCGGTACTGGTGACTCGCGGCGTCGGCACGATGGCTTGTGCCTACCTGTTCTGCCTGATCGCCCTCGCGAGTCTCCCGGCGATCCTCGTGGAGTCGGGTGCCGTACCGAAGGCGGACGTCCCCGCCTTTCTCGTGAAGCCCGGACTCATCTTGCTGGTCGCATGGGTCGCACAGACATTCATCCAGCTCGTGCTGCTGTCGATCATCATGGTCGGCCAGGCGGTGCAGAGCGCCGCCGCCGACGCCCGGGCGGAGAAGACGTTTGCCGACGTCGAGAAGTTGCTCGACTTGCTCGACACCTCGACCCAGGGCGGCATTCGGGATGTCCTTGACGCGATCAACGCGACCAGATGACCGGGAGCCTGTGACGCGACGCTGCTGGAGCCCAGAGGCTTCCGCCCAACGAGAGACGGGCAGATGGTCGCCAGCAGCAGCCGGACGCGCCGGTCGCTGCTGGCTGACCACTTCGGCGGGCAGCTCCCCAAGAACGTGCCCGCCGGCGCTCCCCAGACGTGTATCGGCGTCCTCGACGGATTCCTCAATAGTTGACAGCAACGTGCGGCGCGGGCGCAGATTCATGGACCGCGCCCCCGTCGGGGGCCCGAGGGAGGCGCAGCCCTCACGCCGATCGTGCGTCGCGGCTACGTCCCGTCGCTGTCCTTGGCGATGTTGTCGTGGAGGTGCGACGGCATCAGGTCATAGTGGTCGTGACCGGTGCGGAAGCGCCCCCATCCGCCGGTGATCGATCGTAGGTCGATGGCATACCGCAGAATCTCGGACGTCGGCACAAGTGCGCGGATGACGTGCTCGCCGCCCTCGAGCGGCTCGGTGCCCTGAACACGTCCGCGCCGGGCGTTCAGGTCGCCCATCACGTCGCCCTGGTATGCCGTCGGGACCGTCACCTCGACCCAGGAGATCGGCTCGAGTAGCACCGGCTGGGCCTTGGCAAGCGCTTCGCGGAACCCGAGGGAACCGGCCATCTTGAAGCTCATCTCCGACGAATCGACGGCATGGTACTTGCCGTCAACGCACGTCACGGTGACGTCGACGACCGGAAAGCCGAAGTATCCACCTTGCTCCATTGCCTCGGCGACGCCCTTCTCGACCGCCGGGATGAACTGCCGGGGAATCGCGCCGCCGACGATCTTGTCGACGAACGTAAAGCCCGCGCCGCGCTCGGCCGGGGCGACGCGGAGCTCGGCGACGCCGAACTGCCCATGCCCGCCGGTCTGCTTCTTGTAGCGCCCGACGGCGTCGGCGCCGGTGGTGACGGTCTCGCGATAGGGAACGCGCACCGAGGCGGTATCGACGGCGACTCCGAACTTACGTTGGAGCCGCTCGACGACGATAAACAGATGGGTTTCTCCCATTCCGGACAGCACGGTTTGCCTGCCTTCGTCGTCGCGGCGCACGCCGATGGTCGGGTCTTCATCCTGCAACCGCCGGAGTGCCGTCATGAGCTTGTCGTCGTCGCCCTTGGACTTCGGGCTGATGGCGATCGAGAGGACGGGGTCGGGTATCGCGGGCGCCGTGATGCGGACCGGCGCCGACTTGGGGGCCAGCGTGTCGCCGGTCGACGTCTCGGTCAGCTTGGCGACGGCCGCGATGTCGCCGGCCAGAACCTCGGAAATGTCGATGTGCTCCTTGCCGCGAAGCGTGAACAGCGCGTGCAGTCGCTCATCGGCATGGGTGCGCGGGTTGGTCAGCACCAGATCCGGACGCACGGTTCCCGAATAGACCTTGAACAGCGACAGCTTGCCGACGTACGGATCGGCGACCGTCTTGAATACGTAGACCACCGGATCGCCGCCAGGGTCGACGGTGAGCTCGCGCGGGCCGTCGTCACCGTCGACGTACAAGGGAGGGCGATCGACGGGCGATGACCCGATCTCGCAGATGAAGTTCGCGAGTCGGTCGATGGCGACGTTGCCGCTGGCCGATCCGCAGAGCACGGGAAAGACGATCGCGTCGGCGACGCCATGGGCGAGTGCCCCTTCGAGTTCCTCGAAGCAGGGAATGTCGCCCTCGAGGTAGCGCTCCATCAGCGCATCGTCGGCGACCACGATTCCCTCGATGAGGGCGTCGTGGATCTCGTGTTCGGCGATCTCCATCTCTTCGGGAATCGGTCCGGTCGTGGGCGTCCCGTCCACGTAGGTGATCGCGGTGTCCGTCAGCAGGTCAGCGACGCCGCGGAACCCGTGCTCCTCGCCGACCGGCAGTTCCAGCGGCGCGACCCCAGCCCCGAAGGTGGTCTGCAGATCGTCCAGGGTCCTGTCGAAGCTGGCGCGCTCGCGGTCGAGCTTGTTGACGAAGATCATGCGGGGCAGCCCACGTTCGGCGGCCATGCGCCATGCCATCTGCGTCTGAACTTCGACGCCCTCGACCGCGCTCACGACGAAGATCGCCAGATCGGCGACGGTGAGCGCGGCCGCGACATCTCCGGCGAAGTCCGCATAGCCGGGGCAGTCGATGAGATTGATCTTGTGGTCGTGCCATTCAAAGCTCGCCAGCGCCAGCGACAGTGAGATCCCGCGCTCGGTTTCCTCCGGCTCGAAATCGGTGGTGGTCGTCCCGTCCTCGACGCGCCCCTGGCGGGTGATCGCGCCTGCACAAAACAACAGCGCTTCGGCGAGCGTGGTCTTGCCCGCGCCGCCGTGGCCGACAAGTGCGACATTCCGGATGCGCTCCGGAGGAAAGCTCTGCATTGCGTCCCTCGCTTCCCGGCCCCACGGACCGTCCCGGGTGACCCGACCCCGAGGGCCACGCTGCTACGAACCTAGCGCAGACCCGGGGTCAAGCGGCCCCCCGGGCACCGTCGTTGTCGGCCCACAGGTGCACCGATCCGGTCGGCGCCCGGAGGGAGGGTGTTAGCCTCGGTGCCGATGTCCGACACGACGCCGTTGACCCGACGTGAGCGACGCCTGCGCCGCGCACTCATTGCGACGTCGGTCGCGGCCGGCTTCATGGTGATCCTCGTCGGCGCGGTGATCTTCGTTTGGATCCAGTACATCCTTCCGAGTCCGGCCGATCCGTTCACCCGCGGTCCCTACGTCACGGCGATCGGCCCGACGACGGCGAGCCTGCGATGGCAGATCCCATCCGGGAAACGTGTGCAGATCGTCGCGACGACGCCCGCGGGGCGCACGATCACGAGCGGCACCGGCAATCTGTCGGGACTCACGCCCGGCACGCGCCAGGGGTGGGTCGCGGTCGTTGACGGGAGTGCCCGCGCGTCCGGGACGATCACGACGGCCCCCGTCGACCCGGGCGCGGTCGTGCGCTTTACGGCGTTCGGTGACTTCGGAGCCGGAGGGGCCGCCGAATGGGCAGTCGGCCGGGTCGCCGCGGCCCAGGAGCCGGCGTTCACGGTCGTGCCCGGCGACAACACGTATCTGCTGTCGGCGCCCGTGCTGTTCGACCACAATATCTTCGCCCCGATGCGTGCCCTGCTCGCGCAGGGCCCGTTCATCTCGACGATGGGCGAGCACGATTTGGCGTACTTCGGCGGCCGCGCGATTGCGGACGCGTTGGGGTTGCCGAACGGCGGCAACCGATACCTGTTCAGTTACGGCCCCGTGCGGTTCATCGTGCTCGGATTGCAGATGGACGGCGCTGACGTTGCATTTGTGCGCACGGCGCTCGCGTTGCCCGGTGCGCGCCACACCTATCTCGTCGTCCACAGGCCACCGTCACCCGGCAACCCAGTGCTCGCCATCGCTCGGGGCCGGGTGACCGCGGTAATCGCGGGCCACCTGCACCGGTACGAGCGCCGGGTGGTCGACGGGGTTCCGCTGCTGACCGTCGGTACCGGCGGCGGACCGCGCAGCAGTGACGAGGCGCTGACCCCACGATCGGCGGACGCGATCGTATCGCTCGCGGTCTACGGTGTCCTGCGGGTCGACGACGGTCCGCAATCGGTGTCGATGGTCTTTCTCGACGATTCCGGCCGCGTTCGCGACCGCGTCGTCCTCCCGTGATGCGGACGCTGGGGGCCATCCTCGTCGCGGCCGGAATCGTAGGTGCGGCGGCTGTTCCTCTTCTGGGATTCCCGGGGGCGTTCGCGCTGCTGATGGTCGCCGCCGTGCTGCTGTGGTTTGTCGGGATCGCCGCTGCTGCGGCCTGCCTGGCACCGGCGCGGCCGGTGCAGGGAACTTCGGCGCTCATGGCTGCCGTGCTCGGGTGGCCACTCGTACTGCTCTACGGAACGGCGCCGTTGTGGGGGCTCCTCGCCGCGGCCTGTGGCGGTGCGGTCTCCGGGGTGTTTCCGGCCCGATGGCGCGCGATGCGGCGCGCCATCGGGAACCAATAGACCGTCGTCCGACTCGGACGAGTTTACGACGATCGAAAGCCCCTCTCGAGCGAGGGGGCGCGCAAGGGATGCGACACGTCGATCGCGGATATCCGATCAAGAAGCAGCGGCACTCCCGTCAACGGACTTCGACGAGTCGCACGGACACGGGAGTGCCGTCACCAACCCGTGTAGCGGCTGAGGCAACGTCGGGTCGGCCGTGCGTGCACTCGGAAGGCGGCCGGTCATTTGTGATGTGGAGCCCGAACATGCGTCCGCCGGATTGCGACTCGCTCCAGCGGCATTCGCAGGCGCGCCGGACCGAGTCCGGCAATTTGCCGAGCCGGCGGACCCAGGATGGATCCGCACTCGCGTGGGTCAGGCGTGCTGCGCCAGCGAGCCGACACTGGCTCGCTGGCGCAGGAGGCGACTTAGCCCGCGATCGCAGTGCCTTCGAGCAGGCAGCCGTCGAAGTTGTTGATGGTGTGCGTGTCATCGACCACAGCGTTGACGTCGACGCGATGGCCAGAAGTCGTGAGGTAGTGCAATACCAAACTGCCCCGGAAATCCGTGGGGGCGAAGACGGTCACCGGCGTGTTCGCGGTCGCATTCGAAGTGCCCACCAGCGCAGCCGGCGTGGCAGCGATTCCGATCTTCGTTCCTCTCATGAGTGAGCCCGAAGCGCCCGCGATGGCCTGGACGGTCGGCTCATTTGTCCCGCACGACAACGTCAGCTTGAGTCCGTTGAGCGACAGGGCCGTCTGCTGCGTTGTCGTGCCGTTGGCGACAATCTTGGCGAACCCCTTGATCGTCTGGCCGCCGACCTGTGAGGCGTTCAGGTTCTTGACCTGGCCTGTGCCATTGGTCGTCAGCGGCGGGGACGTGGACTTCTTCGTATGAAGGTTCAGGACTGCGCCCGAGCCGGTGTTCGTGATCGTGGTCGTCTTGTTGGCGGAGTTCACATGACCGAGGATGAGTCCTTTGCCCGTCGCCGCCACGGACAGCGCGTCCACGCCAACCGCGAGCAGCGCGGCCGCTCCGACGACTGCGGCGATTCGTTCTGCAGATTTCTTCATTGGTAGATCCTTTGCTGGGGGGTGACGAGGTCTGCGCTGGAGTGCCTGCCATGCCAGCGTAAGCGTGGGATCGGACGGGATGGGCGACATTCCGATCGCCGCTATCTGTTCAACGTACATCGGCACGCCGCGCCAATCACACGACCATCGATGCGCTTCTCGGTTGGTGCGGTCGTGGCGGGCAGCCAACATGCGGACAGGGCGCGACCTAGACGACGGGCTGCCGGCGTGGGGGAAGCAGGGATGGCAGTCCCAACGCCCGAAGACGTCCCGACACGGCCGCGACATCGGTGCGGGCAGGACGCGCGTCCCGTGCCGGCGCAGCCATACGACGAGGGGGCGATCATGTGTCGACGTATGAGCAGGGGCGCCGCCGCGGGCGTATGCCTGGTGGGAATCGCGGTGTTGGTGCCGCTGCTGGCCGCGTGCGGGGGCTCGAGCAGTTCGTCGAGTTCCGGCACCGCGACGGGTCAGACCGCGACGACGAGCTCGTCGACGAGCACGACCGCATCGACGCCCGCGTGTGCGCCGTCCGGGCTTGCGGTCAGCCTCAATACCAATGGAAACGGTGCCGCCGGCAGCATCTACTACTCGCTGAAGTTCACGAACACGTCGGGGCAGTCGTGCACGATCTCCGGGTATCCGGGCGTGTCGGCGACTAACGCCGCGGGTGCCCAGCTCGGCAGCGCTGCAGGGCGCAATACCACGACGGCCGCGAAGACGGGGACCCTTGCCGCCGGCCAGACCGCGACTGCGACCCTGCAGGTCACCGAAGCCGGCAACTACAGCGCTTCGACCTGCCAGCCGACGACCGCGACCGGGCTGCGGGTCTACGCGCCCAACCAGACCTCGTCGACCAAGGTCACGTTCTCGTTCAGCGCGTGTGCCAAGTCGGGTCCGGTCTATTTGACGATCTCGCCGGTGTCGATCGCCGGGTCGTCGGGCGGCGGGTCCGGAGGCGGCGGCGCGGCCACCACCACGGCATGCGCCACATCAGGACTTGCGGTCAAGCTCGGCGCGAACGGCAGCGGTGCCGCAGGCAGCATCTACTACCCGCTCACGTTCACGAACACGTCGGGTCACACGTGCACCATCGCCGGCTACCCGGGGGTCTCGGCGACCAGCTCGTCGGGCGTCCAACTGGGGAGTCCGGCCGGCCGTAACCCCAGCAACCCGGCGGTGACGGTCAGCCTCGCACACGGCGCGTCGGCGACATCGACCCTGCAGATCGCCGAAGTCGGGAACTATTCGACGTCGGTGTGCCACCCCACGACGGCGGCGAGGCTGCGCGTCTATCCGCCGAACCAGACGCAGTCGACCACCGTCGCCTTCTCCGGCAGCGTCTGTGCCAAAGCCGGTCCGGTGTACCTCCACGTCACCGCCGTCAAGTAGGACGCGATTCGGCATTCCTCGGGTCGGGCTGGCGCCTGGGGAATGCCGTACCTCCGGACGGTGCCTGTGGTTCGTGCGGACAGGCGATCGGGTTCGGTTCAGCCGGTCCCCGCGCCGTGCCGGACCGCGGAACGTGGGGCGGATCCGGCACCGACCCGAACCGTGAGGTCCAGGACGGTGCCGGATCCGGCACGGGGAGGGTGGTGCTTACTCCTTGGCGATCAGCCGTGCCCGCGCGTCACTGCCGGGGGCGACCAGGCCCGCGACGACATCGCGGTTGACTTCGGCGACGATGATCTCGCCGATCTCGTCGTTGGTCGACGCGAAGATCCCGAGCCGCTCCATGCTCTCGGCCTGGAGGTGGTTGTCTTCGGTCGGTGTGAGGTAGTGGATCGCCGTGGCCTTGTACCGGTGGATCAGGTACAGGTGCAGCAGCGTGGCGAGCCGCTTGCGCTTGAGTTGGTCGTCGAACGTGTTCTGGTCGCGCACCGATAGGAATGTCCGCCCACGACGGTCATGGATGGTGCTGAAGACGATGTTGGCGACCTTTTCGTTCGTGTTGTTGCGGATGCTCAACTCGAGCAGTTCCGAACCGGAACGGCTCGGACGCAGCGCCACGGTCAACGGACCGTCCACGCCGTAGTGGGCGCGCCACTCCTCGAGCCACTCGCTGAGGACCTTGACCGGCACCTCGGTCTGGACCAGGTGCTGGAACTGCGTCGAGCCCTGACCCATGGCCTTGGTGGTCGCGGTCCGTCCGGACGTGGCGTCGAGCCCGGCGTCGGCGCGCGGGCCGCCCACTAGGGTCTGCGGGGTCCGGTATGGGGACTCGACCAGGCGGAACTTCCGCTGTAGGCGCGCGAGCGCGAGCATGCCGTCTTCGCGAAGCGCGGTCGAGAACTCCTCGGAGGCCAGACCGTCGATCTGATGGCCACCGTAGGTGATGAAGTTGAAGACGAAGCCGAGCTTCCCGAGCTCCTCCGGAAACTTGCGCATCTCCTCGTCGGTCATACCGGTCGTGTCCCAGTTGAACGACGGGGACAGGTTGTAGGCGAGCATTTTGTCCGGGAAGACCGCGTGGATCGCCTCGGCGAACTCGCGTGCGTCCTCCAGCTCGGCGGTCTTGGTCTCCATCCAGAGCAGGTCGGCGAACGGCGCGACGGCCAGCGACTTGGCAATGGCGAACGGAATGCCGCCACGAACTTGGTAGTAGCCCTCGGGGGTCTTGGCGCGCTCGGGATCCCAGGTCGGGTTGATGTCCAATTCCGCCGCCTGCTTGCGGGTCGTGTACCACGAAGCGGTCTGGGCGAACTCATTCCACTGCTCGACCGTCCAGTCGAAGTCCACGCCCTCCTCGGCCCGGAAGGCCATGAGGTCTGCAACCGCCTCGCCGAGGGTGACCAGGCCCGCATCGGACTCCCATGCCTGGATGAACTTGTCGGCAACGGCGTTCAGGGTCTTGTCGACCAGGGCCTCCGGATCGGCCAGGTGCGCCCTGGCCGCTTCGGCGATCGCCGCGGTGAGGCCGATCTTGTCGAGCCAGGCGTCGGTCTCGGCGTATTCGGCGTCGGTGATGCCATAGATCATATGACCGTTGATGTCCGTCACGCCGGCGTTGTAGAGCTGACGCAGCACAGCGAGATACGCGGTCTTGTACGGCGGCGTGCCGGTATTGGTGGCCCCGAGGATGAACGGCTGGTCGCGGTCATCGGTGCAGCCGTCCAGAAGGTTCGCCGCTTCGGCGTCGGTGCGGGCCACGATGATGCCGGGGACGCCCATGATGTCGAGCTGGAAGCGGGTCGCGTTGATGCGCTTGATCTGCTCGTCTTCGGACACGAGCACCTTGCCGCCCTGGTGTCCGCACTTCTTGACGCCCGGCTTCTGGTCCTCGATGTGATACCCGGGAACGCCCACCTCCACGAAGCGTCGGACGAGGTTGCGCACGTGGGCATCGCCACCGTGGCCGGTGTCGGCGTCGGCGATGATGAACGGGGTGAAGTCGATTTCGGGGGTCGCGTTGCGCTCTGCTTCGCTCATGCGCGCTCGGGCGAACTGCTGGTTGCGGTCAGCGGTCAGCAGCGCACGCACGAGGCCGGCGGCCTCGGTGGGCACCTGGCTGAGCGGGTAGCTGGCGAGGTCCGGACCCGGATCTTCCTCGGAGGACCCCTTTGCGGAGGTTGCCCAACCGCCGAGATAGATCCCCTCGATCCCGGCACGCTTCATTGCTACGGCCTGGCCGGGCGAATACGGCCCGTAGGTCGTGATCGACTTCTTGTCGGCAAACAGTTCCCGCAGGCGTGCGTAGAAGCGTTCGGCAGCGTTCCGCGTCAAGGTGTAATCAGCCGGGATCACTCCCCGCTGCTCAACAACCTGGCGGGCCGAATACGCGCGAATCAGTCCCTTGAACCGGTCACTCTTGATGTAGCGATCGGTCGCCGCGACTTCGTCCGCGAATCTCCCCATGTGGTGCCCCCAATTGCGTCGTGTTCTGGGGGAAGTCTAGAGGGACAAACGCGATTGCGTCGGACCCGTTTTCGCGTGAAAATGGGACGTTGGCATTTCCACGGGTTTTCCGCACGTTGTGCGGAATCTCACGAGGCGTCACGGGTCCGGCGTCGCGTCGCGGTCGGCGGATCTGCGGCGGCGACGGGCGCGCTCGAACGGTCGGTCGGATGCCGTACCGGTCCGCTCCCGGCGACCGCCCCGCGACGGCATTCGGAGCCGCCGGGAGGGAAACCGTGTGCGGCGGCGGATCAGTCAGGTGTGCCACACCCGTTCATGATCCGCCACGGACGCGCGGTGCCGCCGCCCGGGGGCCGACACCCCCTGGGCTACCATTGGCCGTGGAGATGAACCCCCGGGAGCCAACCCCACCGTGGGCGATCGTCCTGGTCTCCGTCGGCGCACTCGTCGCGGCGTGGATCATCGGACGCGAAATCGGCAGCGTCGTGATCCTGTTCGCGCTGTCGACGGTGCTGGCGATGCTGCTCAATCCCGCCGTCCGGCAGCTGCGCCGCCTGGGTCTGTCCCGCGGGCTTGCGGTGCTGGTGCTGGTCGTGATCGTGCTGCTGCTCGTCGTCGGGCTCATCGCCGTGCTGATCGACCCGATCCGCAGCGAGGTGCAGGTCGTCCAGAACAACCTGCCGACCTACTCCACGCACGCGAACCAGCGCATCGACAGCATTCAGCGATTCTTTGACTCGCATGGCATCAAGATCAAGATCCGCCTACAGCTGCATCATGCCGTTGTCGGCGTCCAGCACTGGGCCGACCGGGCTGCAAGTAATGTGCTGTCGTACAGCCTCGGTGTCCTGAGCTTTCTCATCTCCCTGATCGTCGTCGTGGCCGCGACGACCTACATGTTGCTCGATGCATCCCGGATCGTCGATTTCGCCGAGCGGCTCGGCGGACCAGGGGCGGCCGGCCTGCTCCGACGTACCGAGCGGACCCTTGTGCAGTACATCAAGGCACAGGTGATCATCTCGCTGATCATGGGCTTCTCGGCCGGGTTGGCGATGTACCTGCTCGGGGTGTCCGGCATCTTTCCGCCCGGAGAAACGTTCGCGATCATCTTCGGCGTCTGGGTGTTCTTCGCCGAGTTCATTCCGTACGTCGGTCCGATCTTGGGCGCGCTGCCCCCGCTGTTGCTCGCGTTCGTGACGTCGCCGCTGGCCCTCGTGTCCGTTGCGATCACATTCATCGTGATCCAGCAGCTGGAGGGACACGTCGTCGTCCCGAACGTCATGGCTAGCGCCGTCGGTGTGCATCCGCTGGTCGTGATCTTCGGGTTGCTGATCGGCGAGGCCCTCGCCGGGGTGGCGGGGGTGCTGTTGGCGATCCCGATGGTGGTAATCGTCAAGGAACTCATCACCTACGCGGGCGATTACTTCGCCGGCGACACCTCGGAGTTCGACGAGGTCCCGGAGGAATCGGATCCGCCGTAATGACGCCCCGGTTCCGGACGCACCGGTCTCAGCAATTTCTCATGCGACGGCGCAACAGTCCGCCCGAGCAGAATCGACGACGGGGGACCATCCACGATGGCTTGGGATGAGCAGCGACGCATGCGCGACGCGCAGGGCGAGGACACGGCGAAGATCGCCGGCGTGCCGTCCGGACCGCCCTCGTCCGGCGCGGAGTCGGGCGAATCCGGCTGGGAGCATTGGGGCCGGCGGTTCGGCTGGCTGGTCGCCGTCGGCCTGTCGGTGACGGCCCTGCTGGTGTCCGTGATCGCTCTCTCGAGCGCGGGCTCGACGAACGCGGCGTTTCGGCACGGCGGTCGCGGTATGTTCGCCGTCCCCGGCAACGGACTTGGGAACGGGCCGGGCTCCCAGGCCCCCCAGCAGAACCAGCCGGCGTTCCCTGGCGGCCGGGGCTACGGCCAGGGGTTCGGGTCCCGGTAGCGGGTCGCCGGGTTAGCCGATGCGCCCGGGGACTTCAGCGACCAGTAGCGCGGCGATCGCGAGGATGGCGATCGCGATCGCCATTTCCGCGACGGCCGCATTCCGCACTGTGCGAAGTGCTCCGGGATGGGTCGAGGTGCGGCGCGCGAGGGTGAGCGTGATCCGCCGGTTGCGCAGCGCGACGGCGCCGGCAACTGCGAGCAGTGCGATCTTGGCGAGGATGCACAGGCCATAGGTCGTCGTCCAGAGCTGGACCGGCGCCGACAGCTCACCCGCGGACCGGATGGTCCCGGTGAGGATGACGACGCCCACCGCAACGAGCGCAACCCGCGAAAACCGGGCAAGCACGTCGGTCGCCACCGCACCGCCGCCGGGCACCGCGCGCGGCAGTCGCCAGATCACCAGCGTCGTGAACACGAGTCCGCCGATCCAGATCGCGGCGGCGCCCATGTGTACGAGGTCGGCGATCTCCTGAAACAGCGCCGCCGGCGCCTGGGAGGCGTGCCCCTGCGTCGAGATTCCCCACATGACCCCGATGACCGCCACCGCCATAAGCGCGCCGGGTACGGCGCGTCCCGCCGGCGTGGCGGCGCGCGGCGTCGAGGTCGTGCCGAACTCGACCAGGAACTGCCAGGCGCCGATCGCGAAGAGGGCGAACAGCAGGGCTCCGCGGAACTGGATTAGCGATCCGAAGCGCGTGCCGGAGAGCACCGTCCCGATCCCGGAGGTGTCGCCCGCCGCGTGGGCGACACTCGTCCCCAGCACGGTCGCCGAATAGACGACGAGGAGATACCCCTCGGCCACCATTGCACCGACCGCGAGCACCCCGAACGTGGTCCAGAACAGGTCGCGCCCCCACTCGAGCGCGGCCTCGCGGTCGGCAGTGGACAGGCCGGACTGTCTGCCGCGCGGACTCCACGCCGCGCCCCAGATCAGCCAACGAAAGGCGATGATCGCCAACAGCCCCCCGAGCCCGATGAACTCCGCCAGGCGGGCACTGACCTCCCAGGGGCTGGTCTCGCTCGGGCCCTGGCCCGGGCGGTTGCCGAGGTAGGGGAGGCCGACGGGACCGTTCCCGATTGCGAATGGCAACGCGGCACCGACCACGTGGGAGTCGGCGCTGACGACCTCGTAGCGGACGGTGTAGGTGCCATCGGGAAGGTGCGGTACCAGCGGTGCGTCGAGTTCCTGATCGTTCGTTGGATTGACGTGGCACGGCGCCGACTCGACCGATGCCCCGGCCGAGCTCACCACCTGGCAATCCTGGCTCGGATTCAGGAGTGTGATGTGCTCGGAGAACACCAGTCGGACGGTCGTCGGCACGATCGGCACCGCCCGACCCATCGGTGGGCTGCTGGCGATGAGGGTGGCGTGTGCGCTCGCGGTCGCCGGGATGACCAGGCAGGCGAGAACGACCAGCACCGCAATCAGTCGACCCGATTGCCGGCGCCGGCGGGTCATCGCCGGTCGGTGTCATCGTCGGGAAGCCGCACTGGGCGGGTCGCCCACAGAAGGCCGGCGGTCACCGCCGCACCGCCGGCGATCACGATCGCAACCAAGCCCAACCAGATGGCGGCGTCGGATGACGATCCGGCTGCCGGGGTCGCGCCAGTAGTAGTACCGGCGGCAACGATCTGAACGCTGCTCGCCGGGCCCGGCTGCGTGGGCCCAGTCTCGGCGGAGACCGTCCCCGGCGCCTCGATCGGTCCGGTCCACGGCTTCACATTCCCGTCGGCAGAGGTCTGATATGCCGGCCAGCGCGTCGTGCCGGTGGCCAACGGCGTCCCGAGGAACTGGAAGGTTTGGTAGTGGCCGACGGGGATCCTGCCGCGGAAGATTGCGCCGATGATCGACTGGTTGGGTGCCAGGATCGGGGTCACCGTGAACCCGGTCGGCGGGATCTTGAAGCTGTACACGGTCACATGGGGAGGGAACATCACCCGGACGGCCGTCGTCGGGACATTCCGTTCGGTCGGGACCTGCAGGGTGAACTCGGTCGGCGTCCCGTTGGGAGCGATCTGCGGCAACACCACGACATGGGCGGTCGCTTGTGCGGCCGCCACCAGGCAGGCCGCAGCCACAGCGGCGCACACGCCCCACCGGGGGAGTGCGCCCGCAGGATGTGCCCGCCGGGACCGGCGGGCAGGCCTCACGAATCCGACTCCTGTGAGAACTCATCTCGCCGCCGCCGCTTCCAGAACAACATTGCCCCGGCGCCGAAGAGGATCACGATTCCAATGCCGACGATGGCGGCGATCACCGTCCCGGACGAGGACGACGACGACGACGACGACGACGATGTACTTGTCCCCTGGCCCGAGGTCGTCGTGGCGGCAAAGGACGCCGTCGTTGCGACGACGGTGAACCTCAGGGGCCCGCCCTCGTCAGCGGTGGCGGTTCCGTCGTTGGAGACCGCGTGCCCGTCAGAGGCGGTGATCGTCCACGTGACGGTGTACGCGCCCTGGACGCTGCGGTTGTTGGTCGTGATGACCAGTTGCTTCGCGTTCGCCTGGTTCTGGACGGCGTTGGCGACGTGATCGTTGCCCTGCGCGTCAATGACCTTGGCGATCGGGGTGCTGGAGTTGGCGGCATCGCCGGCCTTCGGGAACGTCTCCTGGAAATTGACGAGGATTGTCGCCGGGAGTGCGCCGCTGACGGTCGACCCGTTGGCCGGGACATACGCATTGGACGTCGCGAGCGGATCATGTGCGAAGGCGATCCCGACGCCGAGTGTCAGCAGTACGGCGAGACCCGCGGCAGCGACGAGAGCGCGTCGCACATGCCCGCAGGTGCGCGAAAGAGGCAGAGCAGTCACAAGGACCTCCGAGAGAGCGAGTGGACGGGCGAGTCCGCGCCGATGCCCTAGCGCGGGCAGATCCGTCCCGTCTCGGGCGGACTGCCGGGTCAGGTCGGGGCGGTGACCCCCGGGGCGGGCGGTCCGCGCGCAAGCCGGACTTCGTCGATGGTGCCGACGTGCGGGCGCCTGCGGTCAAGCTGGGCCCGGCGGGACGGGTGCGGCCAGCCGTGCTGTGGGGCGATTAGATCGGCGACCGCGCGGCGGACGGCGGCTACGGCGCGGGCGAGCCAGCGGTCCGCGCGCACGAGCACCACGCCCAGCACGAAGGCGGCCACGAGGTGCGGCCACAGCGCCCCGGCGGTGATCATCTGCCCGGCAGGCATCCGCATGCCTGGCGATGCGAGCCCGAGCGCCCACGGTGCGGTCGAGGCAACGATATGCATCGCGACCTGCACCACCGCGAGCGCGACGAAGGTGGCGACGGGGTGCCGCGGCACATACGCCGTCGACCGCGGGCCACAGATGACCGCCACCGCGATGAGTCCGCACCACACCAGCGGTGCGATCGCAAGCAGATGCACGCCGGTACCACCGACGGCACCCATGTGGGCGACGACCGTCGCGGCAAGACCAGCGCCGACCAGCGCCGCTCGGCGCAGTGCGTGGGCCTGGGCAGTGTGCATCCTGGCGGGAGTCTAACGCTGCGGATGCCTGTCGCGGAGTCCCCGGATCGGCCTATCCTCGGTCAATGGCCCGCGTCGCGGGAGGAGTCGTCGACATCAGGTAGGAGATAGCTGTGCACGTCGATCCGAGCGACCGCACTGCCCCGACGGCGATCGGCGGCCTGGGTACGTCGGGGCCGGCCGCGAATGTCTGGTGTCGAACAATCATGGAGGTTGGTTGCAATGGCTGAGCCGTTTTCGGTGTCGGTCGACGTCGCGGTTCCGCCCGATCGGGCGTGGGCGGTCGTCGGCGATCCATGCGGCGTGACGACCTGGTACCCCACATACGTCTCGTGTGAGGTCGACGGTGACCGCAGAACGCTGCGACGCGACGACGGGGTCGAGCTGATCGAGCACCTTCTCGATCGCGACGACGTCCGGCGCACGTATTCCTATTCGGTCGTCGGCGGCCTGCCGCTGCTCTATCACCACGCACGATTCACCGTGGATCCGACGCCGGACGGGTGTCGGGTCGTGTGGGAGACGGCTGCTCAGCATCGCGATCCGCTCGTCGACATGAAGGTGCGGCTTGCCGGTCGACAGCATGAGGCCCTCGAGGCCTTGCGGCGACTCCTGGAGACGGGCACCACCGAGCCGTAGGTCCCGGGTCCGCCGACGCCCGCCGGGCTTTCCGGAATCCTTCCAGAAGCCGGGCTATCGTCAGTGGTCGAAGAACCCGTCTCAGGAAGGTGTCACGATGGCATCGCTGCGTACGCTCTCGTCCCGTCGACTGCTTGCCGGTCTCGGCGGAATCGTCGTTCTTGGTGTCGCCGGCGTCGGGGTCGGCATGGCGGTGAGCGGTGCCAATCCGCCCGCGCCCCAGCCGCTCGCCGATGCGCTGCACCAGGCCGCCACCGGAGCCAAGCCGACCGGCGTTACGGCCGACGTGACGTTCACCAACAACCTGCTCGGATCGGCCGGGATCACCGGGACCGATCCCCTGATGTCTGGCGCCAGCGGGCGTCTGTGGATCGACAACGCGGGCAATATGCGTCTCGAGCTCCAGAGCACCCGGGGCGGGCTCGACTCGCAGATCTTGGTGACCGACAGCGAAATCACGGTGTTCGACGGGTCCCAGAACACGGTCTACAAGTTTGCGCTCCCGGCCTCCCAGACGACGGGCACCCACACGGCCCGAACGGTGCCGACCGTCGAGCAGATCCAGTCCAGGCTCACGGGTCTCGCGACGCACCTCGACATCGTCGGGGCGATCCCCGGCACAGACGGCAACGTGCCCAGCTACAGCGTCAAGATCGCGCCGAAGCACGACGGCGGCCTGCTCGGAGACGTCCAGCTGGCCTGGGATGCGTCGAACGGCGTGCCGCTTGGCATCTCGGTGTACTCGACGACCGACCCGTCCTCGCCGGTGCTGGCGCTGACGGTCAACGACATCGCCTACGGCCCTGTCGACGCCGCGGCGTTGCACGTCACGACGCCCGCCAACGCGAAGATCGTCAACGTCCCCGTGCCCGCCAAGCAGTCATCGGCCACGCGGACGAAGACCGCCCCGGTGACCGGGCTCTCCGCCGTACAGGCGCAGGTCGGCTTCACGATCGCCGCGCCGGCGACGGTCGACACCCTGCCCCGGCGTGAGGTGCGGCTGGTCGACTGGAAGGGCCAGAAGGCGGCACTCGTGACCTATGGCCAGGGGCTTGGCGGCATCGCCGTCCTCGAGCGTCCGGCAGGCGGGACCGCGTCAATGACATCGCCGCTCGACCAACTCCCGAGGGTGACCGTGGCCGGCGTCTCGGGGCACGAGCTCGCCACGCCGCTCGGCACGGTCGTCGCCTTCACCAAGAATGGGGTCAGCTTCACGGTGGCCGGGTCGGTCCTGCCGCTCGCCGCCGAGACCGCGGCAGGTGGCCTTTCGTGACCGAGACTCCCGTCGAGGCGCGGGGGCTCGTCAAGCAGTACGGGCGGATCACCGCGGTTGACCATGTCGATCTGACGGTCAACCGCGGTGACGTCTACGGGTTTCTCGGCCCCAACGGGGCGGGCAAGACGACCACCCTGCGGATGATGCTGGGGCTGATCTACCCGACCGCCGGATCGGTGCGGCTCTTCGGACGCGACCCGACCACCGAGGGCGCAGCGGCCCTCAACGGGGTCGCGGGATTCGTTGAAGCCCCGCGGTTCTACCCGTATCTGTCGGCGCGCACAAACATGCAGATGATGGCGGCCTTCGACGGCGACGATGCGGTCTCCCGGGTCGAGGCCGCCCTGGACACCGTGGAGCTGACGGCCCGGGCCGACGACAAGGTCGGCGGCTACTCGCACGGCATGCGCCAGCGCCTCGGCATCGCGGCCGCCCTGCTGCGTGAGCCGCGTCTGCTGCTTCTCGACGAGCCGGCCACCGGGCTCGACCCGGGCGGGATGCGCGATATGCGGGCGCTGATTCGACGTCTTGCCGACGGCGGCATGACCGTGCTGCTCTCAAGTCACCTGCTGGCCGAGGTCGAGGAACTTTGCGACCGGGTGGCAATCGTCCGCGCCGGGCGCATCGTCTACGAAGGCGCGATCGCCGACCTCAAGGCCACCGCCACGACCGGGTACCGGCTTCGGACAAGTGACAACACGGCCGCGATCGCCGTCTGTGAGGCGCAAGCCGGGGTGGCATCCGCTCGTCTCGATGGCGGGGAGGTTCACCTCGACGCCGCCGAGCCCGCGGTCGCCGAGCTGTCGGTGGCGCTCGTCGAATCCGGCCTCCGGATTACGGCGCTCGTGCCCGACAGTGCGACCCTCGAGGATCTGTTCTTCCGGCTGACCGAAGGGTCGACGCCGGGGGAGACCGAGGTTCCCGAGCCCGCCGCCGACGTGGTCGGGGGCGTGGCGTGAAGCCGGGCGTCCTGACGGTCTATCGCTGGGAACTGCGCAAGCTGATCTCGCTCAAACGCACCTACCTCGGCCTGTTTGCAGCGATGGGGGTGCCGCTGGCCTTCACCATCACGCTGTCGTTTCGTCACGGCCGGCCAAACGACGTGCCGTTCGGCGCCTACGTCCACCAGTCGGGGCTGGCCATCCCGCTCGTGTTGCTGACCTTCGCATCGGCATTCCTGCTGCCGCTCATCACGGCGCTCGTCGCAGGGGACATCGTCGCCTCCGAGGACCAATACGGGACGCTCAAGACCGTCCTGACGCGCTCGCTGCAGCGCGGGCAGGTGTACATGGGCAAGGTGCTGGCGGCGCTCACCTACACGGTTGCCGCGCTCGTCCTGCTCGGCGGGGTCGCGATCGTCGCCGGGTCGATGGTCTCCGGGTTCAACTCGCTGACCACCCTCTCGGGCAGCACTGTCAGCGCAGGTCAGGCACTGGCGCTGGTGCTCGCGAGCTTTGGTGTCTACCTGATCCCGCTGTGGACCGTCGCTCTGATCGGCGTGATGCTCTCGACGATCACCCGCAACAGTGCGGCCGCGGTCGTCGGGACCCTGGTCACCGTGCTGTTGATCGAGCTCGTCGGCATCCTGCCCGGGCTCGAATGGCTGCAGCCGTACCTCTTGACCAGGCAGTTCGACGCGTGGCAGGGCCTGCTGCGCCAGCCGATCGACTGGTCGCCGATCACCCACGCTGCGTGGGTCTGCGCCCTGTACTGCGTCCCGGCCGTGGTCGCGGGCTACCTCGTATTCCTGCGCCGTGACGTGGCGGGCGGCTGATCCCACCCGGATCGCGCTCGCGCCGTGCGGAGTCCATAGTTGGCGCTGTGAGCGAGCGGATCCTCATCGTGGACGACGACCCGCCGGTGCGCCGCATGTTGGCGCGCACGATTGGCGCGGAGGGGTACGTCGTTGGCGAGGCCGGTGACGGCGCACAGGCGCTCGTTGCCGTGGAGTCCGACGCGCCTGACCTGGTGGTGCTCGACGTGACAATGCCCGGCCTCGACGGCTTCGAGGTGTGCCGCCAGATGCGGCAGCGGGGCGTGGAGACGCCGGTCATCCTCGTGACCGCTCGCGGCGCGGTCGCGGACCGCGTCGCGGGGCTCGATGCGGGCGCCGACGACTATCTGGCCAAGCCCTTTGACTCGGGCGAGCTGCTGGCGCGCATCCGGGCGCTGCTGCGCCGCGGCCGGCCGCTTGGCTCGGTCCGCACGGCGGGCGAGCTGCAGCTGGATACGGCGACCCGGATCGTCACGGCCGGGGATCGCGCCATCGAGTTGACCGCACGCGAGGCGGCGTTGCTGGAGCTGCTGATGCGTCGGCCCAACATCGTGGTCACCCGCGAACGTGCGCTGCGGGAGGTGTGGGGCGACGATGCCGGGCTGGGGGTCGTTGACCGCTACGTCGCGTTTCTGCGCAGCAAGCTCGGTGAGCGGGCCGAGATCCGCACCGTGCGCGGTGTCGGCTACACGTTCGTGGCATGAACAGGTTGAGCTTGAGAGCCCGCGTGGTCGCAGGGGCCGTGGCGGCCATCGTCCTCGTCGTTGGCGCCCTCGGCATCACTGTGGCAGTGCTCGTCGGCAACGAGTTGCGCGGCTCCCTGGATCACACCCTTCGGGACCGCGCGATCGACGTGGTCCGGCTCGGGGCGTCGACCCCGGCACTGCTGACCGCGCCGGGCGCGCTCGCCTCGCCGACCGGCGGCACGGAGGCGGAAGTCGAGGTCTTCGGCCGGAGCGGCAACGTGGTCGCCGCGTCGCCGGCACTCGGCGGGCGACGCCTGCCCGGTGACGCACTGGTCCGGCACGCGATTTCGGCAGGCGCGAGTGGGTATGCGACGGCGAGCTTCGGTGGCAACGCGATGCGCTTGTATGCGGCACCGATGCCGGACACCGGCGGCCAAGCCGCGGGCGGTGCGGTCCTCGTCGGATCGTCGCTCGCGTCGGTTCAGGAGACCCTCGGGCACGTCCGCGCGGCGATCGCGCTGAGCGCCGTCGCCGCCGCCGTGCTCGGCGGCCTGTTGGTGGCACTCGTGGCGGGCCAGGGCCTGCGGCCCCTGCGCCGTCTCACTGCCGCCGCCGGCGCGATCGGCACCGGCGCCGATCCTGCGGCGCGACTGCCCGAGGACGATGCGCCGCGAGAGGTCGAGGAGCTGTCGGCCACGCTCAATGGAATGCTGGCGGCGTTGGAGCACTCACGTGCCACCGAGCGCCGATTCCTGGCCGACGCGTCCCACCAGCTGCGGACGCCGCTCACGGCGCTGCGCGGGAACGCAGCCTACCTCGCCCGCCATGGGGCCGACGCGGAACTGCTTGCGGAGATTGACCACGACGCCAGGCGCGTCGGTCGGCTCATCGACGACCTGCTGGCGCTCGAACGGGCCGAATCACACGACCAGCCCTTTGCCCGCGTCGATCTCGCGGTGCTCGCCACGGCCGAAGCCCGCCGGGCGGGAGCCGTGCTCGGCGAGATCGACCCGGCGATTGTCTGGGGTGACGGCACCGCGCTTGCCGGAGCGGTCGCGAACCTGCTCGACAACGCGCGGCTCCACGGTCCCGCCGACGGTCCAGTGACCGTCTCGCTGACGACCGAGGGGGATCGGGCGAGCCTGCAGGTTGCCGATGCGGGTCCGGGGATCCCGCCCGACCGCGTCGAGTCGGCATTCGGCCGGTTCTGGCGCGGCCCGGAGTCGGCCGGACGGCCCGGCAGCGGGCTCGGCTTGGCGATCGTCCGGGCGACCGCGACGGCCCACGGCGGCGAGGTCACGGTCGAGGGGTCGCGGATGACCCTGGTGTTGCCGTTGGCCGACACCGGCGAGAGCCCGGTGCCGGGGTCCGCCTAGGAGTTCCCCGAGTCGGACTCCCGCTCGCGCAGGAAACGCTCGAGTTCGAGCGCCAGCTCGTCACCGGACGGCAGCGCCCCGGGGTCGAATGCCAAGTCCTCATCGCTGGCATTCTCGAGCTGGTGGACCAGTTCCGCCAGGCGGGGGTCGGACTCCACCGCCCGCGAGACCTGTAACTCATACGCGGCCGACGATGCATGCAGCTCTGTCAGATCGACAGCGACCCGGGTGGTCTGTTCAAGCGCGCGGACCAGTGCCAGCGCGGCCTTGGCGTTCGTGATGCCCGCGGCGTAGTGCGACGCCGGTGCCCAGAGGGAGATGCTGGCCATGCCGCGCTCCACCGACAGCTGGTTCAGCACGCCGACGATCCCCGACGGTCCGCGGTACGCGGGCTCGTGGATGTGCATGCCTGCTAGCACGTCCGGATCCGACGCCATGCCGGTGAGCCGGGGCGGGCGGGTGTGTGGTGTGTCGGCGAGAAACGCGCCGAGGGTCACGAACGTCGTCGCGCCGGCGGCGAGCGCTGCGTCAATGAGCAGGTTGCAGAACGTGCGCCAGCGCATCGACGGCTCGATCCCCGCGATGAAGATGACATCGCGCGCGGTGCCACTGCCGACAAGGATCTCGACCTCGGGCCAAGTCAGCGTGTGTGCGCCCGGGGTCGTGAGGTCGACCATCGGTCGCGTCGCCTGGAAGTCGTAGAACTCCTCAGGGTCGATCGTGCCCGCCGATGAGGCGTCGAGCTTGCCCGCGACATACGCCAACGCGGCCGACGCGGCCGATGCCGCATCGTTCCACCCGCGGAATGCGGCGACGATGATCGGGTCGCGGAGGTCGTGCAGCGGGGAGGTCCAGGTGATTTCGGTCATTGGCTACAGCATGGCGCACGGGACGTGCGGATGCGACCGGACCGGTGCCGGGCGCCGCCGCGTGGAGGGCGTCAGGCCGCCGCGCGCCCGGCCGCCGCGTCCTCGGCGGGGACCGCCCGCGCGATGCGCTCGAGCATCGCCGGAAACAGCACGCTGTGAAAGGGCGCCACGGCGAACCAGTAGGCACGCCCCGCGATGCCGGACGGCGCGAATGACGCGGTCTGACGGATCTCGCATCCCGATCCACGCGGAACGACCTCGAACTCGAGCCAGGCCGTGCCGGGCAGCTTCATCTCGCCGACCAATCGCAGGCGGCGATCGGGCTCGATCTCCTCGACGCGCCAGAAGTCGATGGTGTCGCCGGGCGCAAGGTTGATCGGGTGTCGACGCCCGCGCCGTGCGCCGACGCCTCCCGTCATCAGATCCAACCAGCCGCGCAGGTCCCACAGGCGATCTCCGTAGTACCAGCCGGTGCGGCCACCGATCCGCTGGATCGGGGCGAACGCGCGCGCCGGCGGTGCGTCGACCCACAGTGCGCGGGCGTCGGTGAGGATCGTGCCGCGGGCCGGGCCACGGACTGCCCAACGGCCTGCCGAGGAGACCGCGTCGGACCAGCGCGTCGGTGCGTCGTCGTGGCCGACGGTGGCCTCTGCGATCGCCTGCGCGACCCCCCGCGGGCGAATGTCGGGGAAGGCCGTTCGCGCGCGGTGGTCACGGACAAGCGTCTCGTTGCGGAGTCCGTCGATCATCTTCCGGGCGACGCGGGCGTACACCGGGGTGACGAGTCCGAGCCACAGGCTCGACAGGCGCGGGCTGAGGACCGGTACCGGGATGATGATCCGCCGCCACCCGCGCTGGCGCGCATATTCGGTCATCAGGCCACCGTACGACAGGCGGTCGGGTCCGCCGATCTCGTAGACGCCGTCGGCGGGTTGATCGAGATCGGCGGCCGCGAGCAGGTAGGCGATCACGTCGTCGATGGCGATTGGCTGGGTCAGCGTTCCGACCCAGCGCGGCACGATCATGACCGGGAGCTGCCGCACGAGCGCCCGCATCGCGTCGAAGACGAGACTGCCCGAGCCGATGACCATACCTGCCCGGAATTCCACGGTCGGCACGCCTCCAGCCGCCAGCAGACGACCGACCTCCTGGCGGCTGGCCAGGTGGGCGGACAGGTCGTCGCCCGATCCGAGACCGCCGAGGTAGACGATTCGCCGGAGTCCGGCCGCGCGGGCCGCGGTGGTGAAGATCAGCGCGGCGTCGCGGTCCTCTGTTGCGAAGGATCCTTTTGACCCCATGGAATGAACCAGGTAATACGCGACGTCGACCCCTTGCATCGCTTCCGCCACACGCGTCGCGTCGCGGATATCGCCCTCGGCGATCTCGGTGAACGGCCCGACGCGCCCGCGCAGGGCCTCAGGGCGGCGCGCAAAGCAACGCACCCGAAAGCCGTCGGACTCGAGTACCGCCAACAGCCGTCCTCCGACGTACCCCGTCGGTCCGGTCACAAGGACCAGCGGGTGCGGTTCGGGTGTGCGCATGTCGCCTCGAACGTCGCGGTGAGGTTGGGGAAGGACCGTCATAGCGTAGTGACCGCCGACCGGGGTCCCAGGGGGAGCGGCCGGCGGTGAGTCAGGCGGCGTGAGCGCCGAGCGCGCGTCGCGCGCGACGACCGACGACGCGCGCCACCCGGCGCGTGAATGGGCCGTGGTCGGAGTCCACGCGGCCCATTCGCTCGGCCACGACCCGGGTCATGCCGGGAACGTGCAGGATTCCCATCATGACGGCGGGACTGCGCTCGATCATCAGCTTGGCGACCCAGGCGCCGGCCATGTGCGGCTCGAGCGCGGCGCCGAGTCGCTCCGGGTAGCCGGACAGGTCACGAACCTCGCCCGCCAGCAGGTCCGTAATCGTCTCGGCGGCGATCTTGCTCGACAGGAACGCCTCGTACATGCCGTCGCCGCTGAACGGGTCGACCAGGCCGGCCGCGTCGCCGACCAGGACCGCCCGGGGGATCGCGATCGGCGTGCCCGCCCGTCGGATCGGGAGCCGATGGCCGCGCAGGTGCTCGAGATCTCCCAGTGTGACGCCGTGGGCCGCGCACAGCTCGTCCAGGTGCGCACGGAGGCGAGGCCCCTCGGACAGCCACCCGCCGACACCGAAGTTGGTGTGGTCGGCCTTGGGAAAGATCCAGCCATACCCGCCCGGGACCGTCGCGAACTCGAGGAGCGCGGCGGTCTCGTAGTCACGGTCGTCGAAACCGGACGCGCCGCGCGGGAGGTTGCCCTCCAGTGCGACGGCGTACGAGGGCTCGGGCGCGCCCAGCGCAGCCCGGGTGACCCCGTTGGCGCCGTCGGCGCCGACCAGGACAGCGGCGGTGATCGTGCCGTGGTCGGTCCGGACGCGCACTCCGCCCGGGTGGATGTCGATGGCGCGTACCCGTGTGCTGTCACGGAAGTCAACGCCCGCCGCGATCGCCTGGTCGATCAGAAAATGGTCGAGCCGCCGGCGCTGAGTCATGTAGACCAGCGGCGACCCGGCGGTCACGTCTCGTCGCGGGCCATGGTGGCCCATGGTGACGTTGATCCGGTCGACGACGCGTTCGACGACGGGATCGATCGAGAACGGCAGCAGCCTCGCGCCGCGGACGGTCACGCCCCCACCGCACGGCTTGTCGCGGGGAAACCGCTGGCGGTCCAGCACCACCACGCGGGCGCCTTCGGTGGCGAGGCGGAAGGCGGCGGTTGAGCCCGCCGGTCCGGCCCCAACGACGATCACATCAGCATGCTCCAGCATCGGAGGGGAGTCTGGCAGGTCCCGACCGGGCGGCGCCACGCGCACAGGCAGGGAATGTTCAGCACGGGGGGAATCTGTCCGCGTATGCGCGTGTGTTCCCGTGAGCGTAAGGCTGTCATCGTCGGGGTCGCCCGTTGACCGCCGCCAGACGGCCCGGTGCCGGCCCGGCGGCCGGGACGCGCCTTCCATCCGTCGCACCGACGACCAGCGCGGCCGTCAAGGCGCGGCTCGGACTCGCTCGCGCGGTCGACGCCAAAGACCCCTCGACCCGGCGGCATTCGGATCGGGTCGCCGATCTTGCGGTCGCGATCGCCATGGAGCTCGGCTGGGCGGATGCAGATTGCGCGCTGCTGCATGAGGCGGCCGTCGTCCACGATGTCGGCAAGATTGCGATTCCCGACCAGATCCTGTTCAAGCCGGATCGACTCACCGAGCATGAGTACGAGGCTGTCAAGGATCACTCCCGGATCGGTGCCGAGATGCTCCACGGAGTCCTGCGGCCCGAGCAGGTCGCGTGGGTGCGCCACCATCACGAACGCTGGGGCGGCGGCGGGTATCCCGACGGCCTCGCCGGGATCCGCATTCCGGAGGGCGCGAGAATCATCGCCGTCGCGGACGCCTGGGATGCGATCATCTCCGTACGGCCGTACGGGAGCGCGCGCACCATCGACGAAGCGATCATCGAGTGCACGCTGCACGCCGGGAGCCAGTTCTGGCCCGCCGCGGTTGATGCGCTTGACCGGGTGGTGTTCGGGGCACGCTAGCCTCGTGTGCAGAGGCAGTTGCGTCCGTGCTGGCGCCGCTGGACCGCGTCCGTGGCATGACGGGGAAGCGGCGCATCGCCGGTTGCGGCGATGCGCTCCAGATACCGGCGGTCGGCCTCGAGCAGGTCGCGGGCGCGCGGGCGGGTCAGCGGCCACCCGTGCCCGGGAACGACCCAGTCGACCCCGGCAACGACCGTGTCGAGGCGCGCGAGTGTCGCCAGATATGCACCGATCCCGGCGATCGGATCGACCGACGGGATCTCGACGGGCGAGAGGTAGTCGCCGACGATCAGCACCCCATGACGGACGAGCAGGATGGCGACTCCGTCCGTCGTGTGGCCGTCGGCCGGCACGATCTCGACGGGACCGGCCGCCGTGTTGGCGCGTCCGTGCTGGGGGAGTTCGGCGGCGTCGGCCCAGTCGGGGAGTCCGCGCGGGGGGTGGTCATGCGCACTGTCCCAGGCCGCCAGCTCGCCCGCAATCGGTCGACGTTCGGCCGCTAGGCGCCGGAGCGTCGCCGCGGCGGCGCGGCGACGGGCGGTCGGAAATGCCAGCGGCGCCAGCAGATGGTCCCAGTCGGCGTGGGTGGCGACCAACTCGCGGGCGTCGGCCCGGGCACCGAGCGCGGCGACGTCGGCGGGGCTGACAGGGCCGTCGACGACAACGGCGCCGTCCGGGCCGGCGATCGTGCAGGTCGTCGACCATGCGCGGCTCGTACCGACCAAGACCTCGGGCGCGATGCGCCGGAATCGCATGGGCGCCCGGCCTAGTTGGTGGCCGCGTTGGTCTGGACGAAGACGTCCACAAGACCCGGATCGGACAGGCGGCCGGCGCGTCGGGCGCGGCCCGCGATCTCATGGGCCTCGGCGAGTGAGAGGGACGCCGGCAGTCCGATCACGACAAACGCAACCTGTCCTTGGGCAACGTCGACCAGGCGGATCTCGGCGGGGGCGTATCCGGTCGCGTCGGTGATGTCGCCGCGCAGCGATGTGGCGGTCCGTGCCGCGCCGGCCCCGGCGGCCTGGTGGCCGGCGCCGGCGGAGGTCAGCGGTTCAACGTGGGTCCGTACCGAGACAACCTCTGGAACCTCGGTCCGCACCGCGGCCTGGACCGTGCGTGCCGTCGCGTCGGCGTTGGCGAGACGCGTCTCGGGCGGGAGCTTCAGGTGCAGGCTGGCCTCGATGTGGCCGTCGACGTCGAGCAACTGCACGTTGTGAACTTCGCGAACGCCGGTGACACCCTGAGCGGCGGCGCGCACCCGCTCGGTCACCGGACCGCTGCCCGGCTCGACGTGCACCACCGCGTCAATGCCGGGAAGGACCCGTTCAAGCGCATCTTCGACCCGGTCCGCGGTGGCGTGGGCCTGGGCCAACGCCACCCCCGGCGGAACCGCCACGACGACGTCGGCCCAATGGTGGCCCGCGGCGCTGCGTAACCGCAGCCGCCGGACTTCCACGTCGCCCAGGTCCGCGATCGCCGCCCGGGCCGCCGTGACGTCATCGGCCGCAGCGCGGTCGAGGAGGATGTCGGCGTTCTGGCGCAGCAGCGCGCCGGAGGCGATCAGCACGAGCGCGGCGACGACGAGGGCGGCGATCGCGTCCGCGCCGGGATATCCGGCCTTCGCGGCGATGAGGCCGATCAGCACTGCCACGGTCCCGGCCATGTCACTGACGAAATGCACGGCTCCGGCCGCCAACGCGGCGCTGTGATGACGCCGCGACGCTCGCCAGGAGGTCATCGCACGGGCGCCGTCGATGGCGATGATGACCACGACGACGCCAAAGACCCACGGCGACGGGTTGACCTCCGTGCCGCCGAGGATGAGGCGCGTGACCGCCTCGTAGATGATCACCGCACTCGCGGCCACGAGCATCATGCCCTCGATGAGCGCGGACAGATGCTCCGCCTTGCCGTGGCCGTAGGGGTGGTCGGCGTCGGCCGGTCGGCCCGCGACCCGCACCGCCAAGAATGCAAGCAGCGCGGCAACAAGGTCGGCGCAGCTGTGGACGGCTTCGGAGATCAGCGCCAGGCTGTTGGAACTGATGCCCGCGATCAGCTTGATCGCGATCAGGACGATTGCGGCGCCCACCGACACGAGTGCCGTGCGGGCGGCACCGGTCAGTGGCTGGCGGGTTTGGCCTGCATCGGGGGCGGTCGACACCGGGCAAGCGTAGCTGCCACTACGGTGTCCGAGTCATCCGCCATGTCGGCGGCCCGACGCGCGATACTTCGCCTGTACCGGACGGCGTCGCCGCCGGCCGCGACGATGCAGAGGAGGTCGGGATGCCCGCCTGGGCGGTCGTACTGCTGGTCCTGTGTGGACTCGTAGCGCTCGTGGTCGCTTACGACCTGCTCCAGCGCCGGCACGCGATCCTGCGGAACTTCCCGGTCGTTGGGCATCTCCGGTACATCCTCGAGGCCGTCGGCCCGGAGCTGCGTCAGTACATCGTCACCAACAATGACGACGAGCGGCCCTTCAGCCGCAACCAGCGCCGCTGGATCTATGCCTCGGCCAAGCATGAGGACAACCGCTTCGCGTTTGGCACCGACAACGCGTTCGAGCGCAATCCCGCCCACCTGATCATTCTGAATGTGGCATTTCCCGAACCGGATCCGGTCGTCGAGCACGGTCCGGGATACGCCATGCCGTGCGCCAAGGTCCTTGGCGCGGCCCGGGGGCGCCGGCACGCGTTCCGCCCGCCGTCGGTTGTCAACATCTCGGGGATGAGTTTCGGCGCGTTGTCCGGCGCGGCCGTCGAGGCCTTGAACACCGGCAGCCGTTTGGCCGGCTGCTTGCATGACACGGGTGAGGGAGGGATCTCCCGCTACCATGCCCACGGCGGCGACCTCATCTTCCAGGTCGGAACCGCCTATTTCGGATGCAACGACGCTCAGGGGCGGTTCTCGCTCGAGCGCCTGGTCGAGCAGTGCGAGCGGTATCCGGTGCGCGCGATCGAGATCAAACTCAGCCAGGGCGCAAAGCCCGGTGTCGGTGGTCTTCTCCCGGGCAAGAAGGTCACCGCCGAGATCGCGCGCGCGCGCGGCGTGCCTGAGGGCGTCGACTGCCGCAGCCCCGCGATGCACACCGAGTTCAGGGATGTCGATTCCATGTTGGACTTCGTCGAGCGGTTGGGCGACGCCACCGGGCTGCCGGTGGGGATCAAGTCGGCCGTCGGGGAGAGCGCGTTCTGGGATGACCTGGCCGAGCAGATGTCCGCAAACGGGCGGGGTGTGGACTTCGTGACCGTCGACGGCGGCGAGGGCGGGACCGGCGCGGGCCCGCTGGTGTTCACCGATCACGTGGCGCTGCCGTATCTCCAGGCACACGCGGTGGCCTACCGGAGCTTCGCGATCCGTGGAATTGCGCATCGGGTCGTGTTCGTCGGATCGGGCCGACTCGGTCTGCCTGAGGCGGCGGCATTTGCCTTTGGCATGGGTGCCGACATGGTCAACGTCGGCCGTGAGGCGATGATGGCGATCGGCTGCATCCAGGCCCAGCGGTGCCACACGGGCCGGTGCCCGAGCGGCGTGGCAACCCAATCGGCCTGGTTGCAGCACGGACTCGACCCGGACCTCAAATCGGTGCGTCTCGGAAACTACGTCAGCACCCTGCGTCGGGAGATCGCGGCGTTGGCTCGGACGTGCGGACACCCTCACCCGGCGTTCCTGACCCTCGATCAATTCGCCTTCCTCGATGGACGGGTGATGACGCCGGCCGCCGAGCGCATCGATCTGCTGCCGGCCTGGTGCCGGCCGGACCACGACGACCTCGCCGCAATCGCCGAGTTCATGCGCTCCGACCAGATCGCGACGCTCCGGTCCGATCCCATCATCGGGTAGGCTCTCCCTGATGGAATCCGGTATCCCACGCCTGTGGCCCGTCTGGGTTTGGTACGCGATGGTGATCGTGATCCTCGGGGCGATGCTGGTCGCGGACCTGGCGGGATGGCTCGCGCCGCTGGATCCCATGAGGACCCCGTGAGCGACAGCGTGCGCGCGGTCGTGATCCGGGAGTACGGGCAGCCGCCGGCGACCGAAGACTGGGCCGCGCCGACCGCCGGCGCCGGACAGTCGCTGATCCGGCTCGAGGCCGCGGGTCTGAACCCCGTCGACCTGGCCATCGCCTCCGGGCGCTTCTACCTGCCGCTGCCCGTGGCACCGTGCGTTGCCGGCGCCGAGGCCGTCGGGGTCGTTGTCGCGTCGGCGCGTTTCGCGCCCGGAACGCGGGTGTGGGCGCTCGGGATGACCGGGTGCTTTTCCGAGCTGTTTGTCGTCGCGGACGACCTCCTCATCCCAGTGCCGGACGACGTCCCGCCGTTGCTCGCCGCAGCGATGGGTGTCGCGGGGCTCGCCGGATGGATGCCGGTCATGAGTCGAGGCGCGATCGTGCCCGGTGAGCGCGTGCTTATCCTCGGCGCGTCCGGAATCGTCGGTCAGGTCGCCATTCAGGCGGCCCGGGCGGCGGGCGCCGGCTGGATCGTGGCGGCGGCACGTTCGGAGGACGGCCGTCTGCGCGCGCTGCGCGCCGGTGCCGACGCGGTTGTCGGTGTTGCCACACATGAGGCCGACAGCGCCCTTGCCGACGCTGCCGGCGACGGCTTGGACCTGGTGATCGACACGCTCTGGGGCGAGCCGCTCCAGACGGTGCTCGCCCACCTGCGTACCGGCGCCCGCGTCGTGCAGGTTGGCAGCTCTGCCGCCCAGACCGCCAGCCTTGCCGGCGGGCCGCTGCGCGGCAAGCGCGTCGACATCCTCGGGTTCTCGTTGTTTAGCGAGCCGTTTGCCGCCCTCGAGCGGGACTACCCGCTGCTCTGCCAGGCCGCCGCCGCGGGGACGGTCCGGATCGGCATCGACGAGGTGCCGCTCGACGATGCCGCATCCGCGTGGGCCGCGCAGGCCCACCAGGCCACCGGGCGCAAGCTCGTGCTCCTGGCCGCCGGTCGGTGATCGACGTCCGTCGGGCCCGGGTGCGGCTCGCCCCCCGGCGGCGCGGCGTGCACCTGGTCACCGGCGAGCTTCTGGAGCGGATCGACCTCGATGGGCTCGGCATCGGGATGCTGCACTGCTATGTGCGCCACACCAGCGCCGCGCTGACGCTGAACGAGAACGCCAGTCCCGACGTGCGCAGCGACTTGGCGGCATGGCTCGATCGGACGGTTCCCGACGGCGCACCGTATTTTGCCCACACCCTCGAGGGGGCCGACGACATGCCGGCACATGTCAAAGCATCGCTGATGGGTGCCGGGGTCCTGATGCCTGTGGCCGACGGCCGTCCGCTCTTTGGCGCCTGGCAAGGCATCTACCTGTGTGAGTTCCGCGACGACGCTGGGCCGCGCGAGATCGTCCTTACCGCCTGGGGCCAGGGGCAGGCGGTCGGCTAGGCCCCGCCGGTCGCGTACCGCGCGTCGAGCTCCTGGTGTGCGGCCATCTGCGTCACGGCACCGAACTCGGCGAAGCCAATCAGCAGGTCGGTCCGGTCCCGCATCGTCCCGACGCGGACCAGCGTGGCGAACGCGTCTTGGATCGCCTTGGTCGCCGCAAACAGCGCCGTCAGCGGCGTGACGATCAGGTCGAAGCCGAGGTCGTGGAGCTCGGCCGGCGTCAACAGCGGCGTGCGTCCACCCTCGACCATGTTGGCGACCCGCACGATGCCGGGCGTGGCGGCAGTAATCGCCTCGAGATCGGCAACGCTCTGTGGGGCCTCGACAAAGATGGCATCGACGCCGATCTCCGCCGCCGCGTCAGCCCGTCGCAGGGCCTCGTCGAGCGAGACCGCCGCACGCGCGTCGGTGCGGGCGACCACGAACAGGTCCCCGTACTCCTCGCGCACATCGAGTACCGCCCGGAGCTTTGAGATCCACTCGTCGGACGGAGTAACCCGCTTGCCGGCGAAGTGACCGCACTTCTTCGGCCATACCTGATCCTCCAGAAAAATCCCCGCTGCGCCTGCCGCCGCCAGGCGTCGGGCCGTGTGACGGGCCGAGAGCGCGTTGCCGTACCCGGTGTCGGCGTCAACGACCACCGGCATCCGTGTCGCCGCACAGACCTCGCCCGCAGTCTGGGCCATCTCGGCCGCGCCGAGATACCCGAGGTCCGGGCTTGCCAGGCGCGCGGCCGACACGGCATATCCCGAGACGAACCCCACGTCGAAACCGGCCTGCTCGGCAAGCCGCGCCGTCAGCGCGTCGTAGACGCCCGGCATGGTGATGGTGCGCCCCTCGGCGAGCAGGCGGCGGATGACAGATGCGGACATGGCGCGACGCTCCAGCGGTTGCGGCGGATTCGTGGCCGGAGCGTACCCCCGGGCACCGACGCATCCGGATTCGCGGCATCGTGCGATGTTTCATGACAGGCGTCATCGGTCCCCGCCGGAAGGGGCATTGCTACGATCAGCCCATGAAGTCCCGGGTTCGATTCACCCTGGCGCTGACGGTCGCGGCCGTCCTCGGTGGGGCACTGCTGTACTTCAGCATTGGTGGCGCGCTCCAGGCATACGTCTCACCGGGCCAGCTGCTCAAGAGCCCGGTCGGCCAGACGTACCGTCTGGACGCGATCGTCTCGCAGCAGCCTCTGGCGAACCCTCAGGACCAGGCCTACACCGCCCAGGGTCTCCGGTTCTGGGTGCAGGACAAGGAAAACGCCAAGGTCCGCGTGCGTGTCGTCTACACCGGCGCGGTCCCGGATGCCTTCAAGGCCACGCGGGAGGTCGTGATGACCGGTACGCGGCGCGGCGACACCTTCGTGGCAAACCCGGGTTCGATGATCACCAAGTGCCCGTCGAAGTTCCAGAATCAGCCCGACCCCCCCGCTCCCGCCGCTAAGAAGAGCTAAGCCGCGTGGCGCTGTTTGGACGCGTGCTGGTGCTGTTGGCGCTCGGCTGTGCCGCATTCGGGGTCATCGCGGCGCTGAACTCGCGCCGGCCCCGGCGTCGCATCTGGCAGAGGAGCGCCGAGCGCGCGGTCTACGTCACCGCCGGCCTGATGTCCGGTGCGATCCTGGTGATGGTCTGGGCATTGGTGACCGACGATTTTTCGTTCGCGGCGGTTGCCGACTATTCCAACTCGACGCTGAGCGTGCCGTACAAGATCGGCGGCCTGTGGGCGAGCGAGGCGGGATCGTTGCTGCTGTTCGCCTGGATCTTGAGCATGTTCTCCGCCTACGTGACGTGGCTCAACCGCCGCCGCCACCGCGAGCTGATGCCGATCGTGGTGGCGGTGCTGATGACCGTGGTCGGCTTCTTCGCCGTCCTGCTCAGCTTTGCGACGAGCCCCTTTAACACGCTCGCCCAGCGGCCCATCGAGGGCGGGGGGTTGAACCCCCTGCTGCAGAACCCCTACATGCTGATCCACCCGCCGATCCTCTACCTGGGGTACGTCGGCCTGGCGATCCCGTTCGCGTTCGCGATCGCCGCGCTGTGGACCCGGCGGCTCGATAGCGAATGGATCACAAGCGTCCGGCGCTGGACCCTCGTCTCATGGATCTTGCTGGCGGTGGGCATCCTGTTGGGCGCGCGTTGGGCCTATGGCGAGCTGGGGTGGGGCGGCTATTGGGCGTGGGACCCGGTCGAAAACGCGGCGCTCATGCCATGGCTGATGACGACCGCCTTCCTGCACTCGATCATGGTCCAGGAGCGGCGCGGCATGCTGCGGGTCTGGAACATGCTGCTGATCATCACGGCCTACGCGTTGTCGCTGTTCGGCACGTTCCTGACACGGTCGGGAATCGTCTCCTCGATCCACGCCTTCGGCGCGAGCACCCTCGGACCGTGGTTCCTCACGTTCATCCTCACGCTCACGACGGCGTCCCTGCTGCTGCTGGTCTCGCGCCTTCCGGATCTGCGATCCCGCCATTCGCTCGAGAGCTTCGTGAGCCGTGAAGCGGTCTTCCTCTACAACAACCTGCTCCTGGTCGGACTGACGTTCGCCGTGTTCTGGGGCACGGTCTTCCCGGTGATCACGCAGGTCGTCAGGGGGCAGTCGATCACCGTCGGGACCGGCTACTACAACCAGGTCGCCTTGCCGATCGGGCTGGTGCTGCTGATTCTCACCGGAATCGGACCGATGATCCCGTGGCGCAAGGCATCGTTGCGTCAGCTGATGCGGCGTTTCATGGTGCCGCTGGCGGTGACAGCGATCGCTGCGGTCCCCATGCTGCTGCTCACCGATCTCGGCACGAGCACCTGGGCCACGTTGACCCTCGTGACGTGCGTGTTTGTGGTGGTCTGCATTCTCGGCGAGTTCTGGCGGGGGACCCAGGTCCGTCACGCGCTCGGCGGGGTGGGGTGGTTCGGCTCCCTGTACGAGCTGGTCGCGCGCAACCGGCGCCGCTATGGGGGCTACGTCGTCCATCTCGGCATCGTGGTGCTGATCGTCGGCCTGACCGGATCGCAGGCCTTCGCGACCGAGCACGACATCGCCATCCGGCCCGGCCAGACCGCCTCGGTCCGCGGCTATTCGTTCAAGAACCTCGGCGCAACCCAGGAGAATTCCCCCAACGTCCAGGAGACCGGCGTGCTGCTGGCGGAGGGCCACGGTGGGTCCTATATCGGCACCATGCATCCGTCGATCGGGTTCTATCCGGCCAGCCAGCAGCGACTGACCGAGGTCGCGCTGGATTCATCGCCGATTCGTGACGTCTACGTGGTGCTCGTCGGGATCGACCGGTCGGGCCTCGCGCGCCTGTCGGTCTTCGTTAACCCGCTGGTCATTTGGGTCTGGATCGGCGGACTCATCATGCTCATCGGCGGCCTGGTCGCCGCGTGGCCCACACCCCGCACCCAGCGCCAGGTGCAGCCCGAGGCGGCGTCGAAGGCGGTCAGGGCAAGCTGAGCGTCATCACCGTCGTGTGTGTCCGCATCCCGGATGAGTCCGGCCGGGACGGCAGTCGATGACCCTCGTCGTCGCCATCGTCTCGTTCGCGGTGTTCGTGATCGCCGCGGCCGTGGTCGCCTGGCCGATCGTCCGTGGCGACCGCGTGCCCGACCAGGACGGCACGGCACAGGAGAGCGACCTCCAGCGCGTGGACGACGACCTTCAACGCACGCTGACATCAATCAAGGAGATCGCGTTCGACCATGCCTCCGGGCATCTGTCCGACGATGACTTTTCGACCCTCGACGCCGATGAGCGCGCCAAGGCCATCGAGTTGATGCGCGAGCGGGACGATTTGGCCGCGGAGGCCGCCGACGGGGACGGGCCGACCGGCTGAGGGCCCTGTCCGGCGGTGTCGTGCGGGACACTTGTCACCATCGATGGTCGGACGTCTGTCACCTGGCGAAAGAATGTCCGAGGCACGGCGTCGGCACTGGGGTCTCGGGGTGCCCGTTGGGGTGGCGCGCGCCGTCCCGATCCCGGCAGACGGCGCCGGAGCGCCCCGGGGACCAATAGGTCATCCGCCCTGCGATTATCTCGTATAGTGAGACATTGGCTTGACCGCCAGCCGCGTGTCTCCGTAGAGTCGCCGTCAATGCGGTGCTCGTACGGGGACCGCGCGTTGCCGACACGGACGCGGTGACTCCCGACCACCTGGCGCGCAACCGGCGCGCCGGGCGAACAAGGAGCCAGGCCTATTCGACGCACCCGACTCACGCGTTTGCCGTCGAACGCGGGACCCCGACGGGTCCTGGCGGCACTCGCAGTCTCGGTGCTGGTGGGAACTGCGCCCGCGATTGCGGTTGCGGCGTCGGCGCCGCCACCTCCGCCGTCGGGTGGGGCGTCAACCACGCCGGTGACCCGTCCGGTCAACCCTTGGGTGGTCGTGCTGTCGAGCAGGCACGCGTACCTGCGGCGTGGTGACTCCGGTACCGCGGTCACGAAGCTTCAGAAGAAGCTGCGCGTCCTGCACGCGCGCGGCATTGCCGTCAACGGGAAATACGGAGCGACGACCTGGAGCGCCGTGCGGACGCTCCAGCGGCGCTACCACCAGCACGTCAACGGCGTGGCCGGAGTCGCGTTTTTGAGGAAGGTCGGCCTGACCGTGAAGATCACCACGCCGGCCGTGTTGTCGAGCAGTTCGGCCAGCGGCGTCAAGACCAAGTATCTACGGACCTTCCCGATTCACGGCAACGCCGCCCATCCGTATTCGCCGACGCTCTACCCGTACACCGACGTGTGGCACACCATCGGCCCTGAGGACACGCCCATCCAGGGCGCCCAGCTACCGGCGGCGCTCGGGACGCCGGTGGTATCCGCGTGCAACGGCACGGTGATCCAGCAGACCCCGACGGCGACGGGCGTCGGCGGCTGGTGGATGGAGATCGAAGACACCACCGGGACGACCTACTGGTATTCGCATCTCAGCGGCTACGCCCACGGAATCCATGCCGGCTCGCAGGTCGTGACCGGGCAGACGATCGGTACGGTCGGCAACTCGGGTGACGCAGCCGGGGGCCCCCCGTATCTGTATGTCGAGGTGGATCGCGGCGGCAGTGTTCCTGTCGATCCGTTTTCGGACCTGAACCTGCTCGAGCCGACCGTCACCGGGGCCTAGCCCGACTTTGCCAGCGCGACGGCGCGGGCGAAGACCGCATCGAGCATCGCCGGGGTCAGCCGCCCGGTGAACGTGTTCTGCTGGGACGGGTGGTAGCAGCCAACCAACCAGCGACTATCGACGTTGATCTCGGCACCGTGGGCGAATCGGGGCTTCGGACGTACGTGTGCGCCGCGATGACGGAACACGACGATCAGCGCATCCCAGGCGATGGCGCCGAGGGCGACCACGACGGCCGGATCAACGAGGTCGAGCTCGCGGGCGAGGTAAGGGCGGCAGGCCGTACGCTCGTCAGGGGTCGGCCGATTCCCGGGCGGCGCGCAGTGGACGGCAGCGGTCATGCGCGACGCGACCAAGGTCAGTCCGTCATCGCGCGCCACCGAAGTCGGCTGGGTCGCCAGTCCGGCGCGGTGGAGCGCGGCCACCAACACGTCGGCGCTGCGGTCGCCGGTGAACATTCGACCGGTCCGGTTTGCCCCATGGGCGGCGGGTGCAAGCCCGACGACCGCGATCGCGGCCCGAGGGTCCCCGAAGCTCGGCACCGGGCGGCCCCAATACTCCTCGTCTGCGAATGCCCGCCGCCGCTCGTGAGCGACCCGCTCCCGCCAGTCCACCAAGCGCGGGCACCGTCGACACCCGACGATGTCCGCATTCAGGGCGTCGAGGGCGTCGGTCATGTCAGGTAGGAGCACAGGAAGGCGCAGGTCTCGGCCTGGATGCGCGGGTCATGCTGCAGACTGCCGTGGTCGCCGCCGAGGATGATCCTGACCCGGCGGGGGTGCGGTGCGATTTCGGCCAGTGCCGCCGTCCATGCCCACGGCACGCGATCATCGCCAGTGGCGTGCCAGAACCCGCGGGCGATCCCGCGCCCGTCCCGCACCGCATCCTCGAGCCGGTGTAGGCACGGCCACGGCTCGCCGATCCGGTCGGCGAGTGCGGCGGGCCGGGCCGGGCAAACGGCAACGACGCATCGGACCGCCTTCGATCGTGGCGCCGCCGCGAGCGCGAGCATTCCGCCCATCGACGACCCGCGGATGCCGATCCGCGGGATTCCGCGCGACCGGAGAGCGTCGACGCCAGCGATCACATCGTCGACCGCGCCCCCGTCCAGCGTCCCGCCCGAGGCGCCGTGGCCCCGCAGGTCGAGCGTGAGCGCCGCCAGCCCTGCGGCCCGGCAGACCTCGGCGAAGTCCGCGTGGTTCTCCTTGCGGCCCTCGAGACCGTGGACGATCACGACACCGGCTGCGGTGCCGGGAGCCGACCAGTAGGCGCTCGACAGGGGTGTCCCGTCGGCGCTGGTGAGCTCGAGGATCGTCGGCATGGGGCCCCACGAGCATAGTCGGGCATCTGGTACCGTCCCGAGCGTTCTGATGATGGCCGAAAATCAGGTTCTGCCTTCGACGGCGTCGGTCACGGCCGGTGGCCATCTTGCAATCGGCGACTGCGATCTCGTTGCCCTCGCCGACGAATTCGGAACCCCCGTCGTCGTCTATGACGAGGCCCACCTGCGCGCCACGGCGCGGGAGTTCGTCCATGCGTATCGGTCGCTCGGATGCACGGCCGAGGTGATCTACGCATCAAAGGCCTATTTCGGACTGGCCGTCCTGCGTTTGCTCCGCGACGAGGGGCTCTCGATCGACGTTGCGTCGGGCGGCGAACTGCACGCGGCGCTCGCCGCAGGATTTCCGCCGGAGCGCATCTACTTGCACGGCAACAACAAGACCCCGCGCGAGGTCGACGAGGCGCTGGCGGCACGCGTCGGCACGGTGATCATCGACGGCTTCGACGAGATTGCGCTGGTTGCCGACGCGGCGGCACGCCACGGCATCGTGCAACGGGTCATGGTCCGGGTCACCCCGGGGGTGGATCCGGTGACCCACTCCGCGATCGCGACCGGGCAGGTCGACTCGAAGTTCGGGTTCTCACTTGTGGGCGATGCGCAGCGCGGGGTTGCGGCGGTGCGTGCATCGGCGCATCTCGAGCTGGTGGGACTTCACGCCCATCTCGGTTCGCAGTTGTTCGACTTGTCGGTGTTCGGTCCGACGGCCCGGGTGTTGGCCGACTTCGCCGCGGAGGTCGGCGCGGACGACATCGGCGTCGTCGATCTCGGCGGTGGGCTCGGGGTGGCGTACACGAGCGGCCACGCGCCGCCGTCGGTCGCCGAGTTCGCGCAGGCCCAGGCGACCGCCCTCGAGACCGCATTCGCCGCCCACGGCCTCCCGACGCCCAAGCTGCTGTGCGAACCGGGCCGTGCCATGGTCGGCCGCGCCGGTGTCACGCTCTACCGGGTCGGCGGCATCAAGCCCGTTCCTGGGATCCGGACGTACGCGTCGGTCGACGGGGGCATGAGCGACCTGTTGCGCCCGATGCTCTACGGGGCGGTGTACGAACCGGTCCTTGCCGACCGCCCGGAGGCGCCCGCCGATCGCACCTACCGTGTCGTCGGGAAGCACTGCGAGAGCGGTGACATCCTGGTGGCGGAGGCGCGCCTGCCGGAGCTCGCGGTCGGGGACGTGCTGTGTCTTCCGGCGACGGGCGCGTACGGCGTCGCCATGGCCTCGAACTACAACGGACAGCCGCGGCCCGCGGTGGTGTTTGTGGCCGACGGCGCCGCGCGCCTGGTCACGCGGCGCGAGACCTACGCAGATATCCTCGGTCGTGACCGTGTCTGACCCATCCGCCATCGTGAGCTCGGACCATCCCGTGCGAATCGGCCTGCTGGGCTGCGGTACGGTCGGCCAGGCGTTTGCGCGCATGATCGCCGAGCAAGGCGAGACCATCACGCGGGCCTCCGGGAGGCGTCTCGCGCTCGGCCGGATTCTCGTACGGGACGCCGTACGGACTCGGGACGGTATCGATCCCGCGCTGCTGACCACCGACCCGCAGGCCGTGCTCGGCGATCCCAACGTCGACCTGATCGTCGAGGTCATGGGCGGCATCGATCCGACCTCAGCACTTCTGCGCCAGGCGCTCGAGGCGGGTCTGCCCGTGGTGACCGCCAACAAGCAACTCCTGTCACGACACGGCGCCGAGTTGCTCGAACTGGCCGCCGCCGCCGGTACCGAGTTGCGCTTCGAGGCGTCTGCCTGTGCGGCCATTCCCGTGATCAAGGTCTTGCGGGAATCACTGCTGGCGGCCGAGATTTCCGCTGTGACGGGCATTGTCAACGGCACGACGAACTACATCCTGACCGAGATGACCCGGTCCGGGCTCAGCTACGCCGACGCCTTGCGGCAGGCGCAGCAGCTCGGGTATGCCGAGGCCGACCCGACCGAAGATGTCGACGGGGCCGACGCGGCCGCCAAGATGGCGATCCTCTCGTCGATCGCCTTCCACACCAACGTTCGCTTCGACGACGTGCCGTACGAGGGCATCGGCAGCATCCATGCACAGGACATCGAGCTCGCCCGCGACTTGGGCTTCGTCGTGAAACTGCTCGGGGTCGCACGGCTTGCCGAGGGTGGGATCAGTGTTCGCGTTCATCCCGCCCTGGTTCCCGAGCGCCACCGCTTGGCGGCGGTCATGGGTCCGGACAACGCGGTCTTGCTCGAGTCCGGGACGGTGCGGGAGATCATGCTCGTCGGGCCCGGCGCCGGCGGGACCGAGACCGCCTCAGCGATCCTGGCCGATGTGCTGTCCATACTGGGGACGGCCAAGGGCAGCTTCCTGCAGAACGCGCTCGTCGACGCCGGGCGTCCGCTGCTCGGCCCGGAGCAGACCTCGTCCGCCTTCTACGTCCGGCTGGACGTGCAGGACCGTCCGGGTGTGCTGGCGCAGATCGCGACGGTCTTCGCTGACGCCGGGCTGTCGATCCGCAGCGTGATCCAGCGCGGGGAGGGGGACGGCGCGCAGTTGGTCCTCGTAACCCACGTCGGGTCGGAGGCGCGGATGACCGCCGCGCTGGCGGCGATGCGGATCCTGGATGAGGTCCGCGACGAGCCTGTGCTGCTGCGGCTCCTGGCCGAAGCCGCCACATGAACCGCCCGCCCGCCCTGATCACGCGGTACCGGCACCTGCTGCCAGTCACCGACGCGACGCCGGTCATCAGTCTGGGTGAGGGCGGGACGCCGCTGATCTCCCTCGGACGGCTGGGCGAGCGCTACGGGGTACGGCTGTTTGCGAAATTCGAAGGGATGAATCCGACCGGCAGCTTCAAGGATCGCGGGATGACGCTGGCGGTCTCGAAGGCCGTCGAACGTGGCGCGCAGGCCGTCATCTGTGCGAGCACCGGGAATACGTCCGCCTCTGCGGCCGCCTACGCGGCCCGCGCCGGCATGCGCGCCGCGGTCGTCATCCCGGACGGCAAGATCGCGTCCGGAAAGCTCGCCCAGGCACTCGCGCACGGCGCCCGCGTCATTGCGATCGACGGGAACTTCGACCAGGCCTTGACGGTTGTCCGCGAGCTGGCCGAGAGCTCGGACATCGAGCTCGTGAACTCGGTCAACCCATTCCGGATCGCGGGGCAAATGACCGGCGCGTTCGAGGTCTGCGATGCCCTCGGCGCGGCACCGGATGCGCTGTGCATTCCCGTCGGCAACGCCGGCAACATCACCGCGTACTGGGCCGGATTCCGTGCTTACAAGGCTGCCGGCACCGTGGCCGGTGTGCCGCGGATGATGGGGTTCCAGGCCGCCGGTGCCGCGCCGCTCGTGCTCGGGCATCCGGTTGCCCACCCCGAGACTGTCGCGACCGCGATTCGGATCGGAAACCCGGCCAGCGGCCCGCAGGCGTTGGCGGCGATCGCCGAGTCGGACGGATCGATCGCAGCGGTTACCGACGCGCAGATCCTCGATGCGTATCACCTCGTCTCCCGGACCGAGGGCGTGTTCTGCGAACCGGCGAGTGCCGCGTCGCTGGCCGGGTTTGTCATGCGCGCCGAGGCGGGGGAGTTCACTCCGGGCCAGACGGTCGTGTGCGTCCTGACCGGGCACGGGCTCAAGGACCCGGATACCGCGGTCGCCGATGTGCCGGCGATCGTGCGGATCCCGGCAACGACGTCGGCGATCGAACGGGCGGTGTTCGATGGCTGAGTCGCTGGTCGTCACCGCTCCGGCCACGTCGGCCAATCTGGGCCCAGGCTTCGACGTGCTCGCCGCTGCACTGGACTTCACCAATGCGGTGATCATCACCCGGCGCCCCGGACCGCTGGACATCCGGGTGACCGGTGAAGGCGCCGGTGAAGTCCCCGAGGACGAGACGAACCTGATCTGCAGGGCGCTCGCCGAGGGGCTCGACTCTCTCGACGGGCTCGAGATCGAGTGCCGCAACCGGATTCCGCTCGGACGCGGTCTCGGGTCGTCGGCCGCCGCCGTCTGTGCGGGCCTGATCGCCGCCAACGCGCTCGGGAGCCTGCGCTGGACCCCGGCCGACATCCTCGCTCGCGCGATCCGCCTGGAGGGGCATGCCGACAACTCCGCCGCATGCCTGAACGGGGGTATCGTCGCAGTGGGAGCGGGGCACCAGACCATCCGCCTGGAGGTGCCGCGGTCGCTCGCGTTCCTCGCGGCGATCCCCCTCGAGAAGGTCTCGACCTCCCATGCCCGTGCGGCGCTGCCAGGCGGAATCCCGATCAGGGACGCGGCGCTGACCCTCGCCAATGGCATTTGCCTGGTTCTCGCCCTCACCCAGGGGAATCTCGACGACCTGCCTGCCGTACTGGAGGATTGGCTGCATGAGCCGTACCGCGGGGCGGCCGTTCCGGCGCTCGACGCGATTCGCGGCCTGGTCGGGACGCACGGGTGTCTCGGGGTCACGATCTCGGGGTCGGGTCCGACCACGCTGCTGTGGTGCCGCGACAGCGATCTTGCGGCGCTCGAGGTCGCGGCGACCGAGGTCCTGGTGCGGGCGAACGCCGCAACACACCTGGTACCGATGCGGATCGCCCAGACCGGTGTCCGCGCGCGGTGGACGGCGCTCGGCGATGCGCCGCGACTGGAGCGTTCGATCGGTTGAGCGGCGCCGGGCTGCGGGATCCCCTGGCGGAGCTCGCGTCCGCCGCGCGCATGTGGCGCCACGCGGCCGGCGGCCTTGACTGCTCCCGCGGGCATCTGATCGGGATCGTCAACGCGACCCCGGACTCGTTCAGCGACGAGGGGCGGCACTTCGGAACCGAGGCATCGGTGGCCCAGGGAGTCGCGCTGGCCGGCCACGGGGCGAGCGTCGTCGAGGTCGGTGGCGAGTCGCTGCGCTTCTCCGATCACACGGACGTTGCCGAGGAGATCCGACGCGTGGTGCCGGTGATCACGGCGCTGGTGCGGGAACTGGACTGCCCCGTGGCAATCGACACCTTCAAGCCCGAGGTCGCCGCCGCGGCGATCGCGGCGGGCGCATCGATCCTCAACGACCCGACTGGGCTGCGCGACCCGGCGATGCTTGCGGTGGCCGCCGGGAGCCCGGTCGGCATCGTCATGACCCACTTCGTCGGGGAGCCCAAGGTTCGCCCGCGCAGTTTCCCCGACGTCGACGTGCCGACTGCCGTGATCGACTGGGCGACGGATGCCCTCGCCACCGCGGCCGCGGCCGGCATCGATCCTGAGCGCATCGTCATCGACCCCGGGGTCGGGCTCGGCAAGTCGCCGCCGCAGGACCTCGACCTGCTCCACCGCCTCGACGAGTTCACGGTGCTGGGGCGACCGATCTTCGTGCCGATCTCGAACAAGAAGGTGCTGGGCGCGGTGACCGGACGGGCCGTCGCCGATCGTCTGGCGCCGAACGCTGCCGCTGTCACCTGGTGCCGTCTCCGGGGCGCGAGCATCTTCCGTGTCCACGATGTCGCATTCCTGCGCGACGTCTTGACCATGACCGAGGCGCTCCTGGCCGGCGCGCCCGCGATTTGGCATGAGGTGATCAAGTAGCATCTGGACGCGATCGCCGGGACCCGGCGCCCCCCGTCAGCGTGGGACGTTCGGCGGGCTCCCGACACCGCCAGCGACGACGCGATACCGCGTGCTGGAGGACCCACTGAACAGCAGCGCCCTGGACAAACTCAACGTGGACGCCGCGGCCCGCCGTGCCCGGCTGGGAGGTTCCGCATCATGACCACGACACCCGCCGACACACCGATCGTCCCTGCCGTCGATTTTCTTAAGGTCACGGAGCAGGCGGCGATCGCCTCCGCGCGCTGGCTGGGTCGCGGCGACAACAATGCGGCCGACGGCGCGGCCGTGGACGCCATGCGGGAGGAGTTCGGCAAGCTGCCGATCAGCGGCACGGTGGTGATCGGGGAGGGCGAGAAGGATGAGGCGCCGGAGCTGTACGTCGGCGAGTCGCTCGGCACCGGTGGAATGCCGTGTGAGATCGCGGTCGACCCGCTCGAGGGCACCGACCTGGTGGCGCGCGGCGACGCGGGCGCTATCTCGATCTGCGTGGTCGGGGCACCGGGCGGCATCATGTCGGCCCCGGACATGTACATGCGCAAGATCTGCGTCGGCGCCAGCGCCAAGGGCCGAATCAACATCGACGACCCGATGGAAGCGACCCTCGACGTGCTGGCGCGCTGCTACGACAGGCGCATCCGCGACCTGACCGTGGTCGTGCTCGACCGCCCGCGTCACGGGAAGCTGATCGAGGAGATCCGCGCGGCCGGCGCGCGGATCCGGCTGATCCCCGACGGCGACATCACCGCATCGATGTCGGTCGGCGTGCGCGGCACCGGCGACCACCTGTACGTCGGCATCGGAGGGTCTACCGAGGGAGTGATCACGGCAGCTGCGCTCGAGTGCCTCGGGGGCGAGATCCAGGCCAAGATGTGGCCACGCACCGACGAAGAGACCTCGAAGCTTGCGGACTTCGGGATCACCGACCTCGACACGAACTTCGGTCACGCGGAGCTCGCGCCGAAGCCGTACTACGTCATCGCAACCGGCGTTACCGATGGCAACCTGCTGCAGGGCGTACGCTACTTCGCGGACGGTGCACGGACCCACTCGATCGTCATGGATCTCATGAGCAACACGGTGCAGTTCATCGACACCGTCCATCTGTTCAGCCGGACCATCATCCGGGAGATCCGCCTCTAGGGGGCGCAATGAACGACGACGACGAATTCGGCCCCTTCAACTTCGCGTTCGGCGAGGGCGCGGCCGAGGAATTCAAGGAACGCCTGAAGGAGCTCATGCGGGCCCAGAAGGAGGCGTTCGACGAACTGCAGGCCGAGGGCGGTGGCCAGGTCGCCCCCGTCGATCGCTGGCAGATCGTCAGCCGTGCCGTGGACCTCGCGGCGGCCGGCATGCGCACGTTGGAGCCCCGCGCGACCCCCGACGACGCGGCCGATGCGATGGGCCTGCTATTTGCCCGCGCCCTGGCGGCGCTGCAGGGAGCGATCACCCCGAGCCCGTGATGGACGACGCCGGTCGCGGTCCGTTACCGCCGATCCAGCGGCTGTGCGACCCGCCCGGCGCGATCATCCGCGATGACGGCACCGTCATCGCCGCTCGCGCGTGGGTGGCCCAGCGGCTCCCGGCACGGGCGCTCGGCCTGATCGGGACGCGTGCGCTCGCGCCCGACGAGGCGCTATGGGTGCCGCGCTGCCGCTACGTCCACACGTGGGCGATGGGCATGTCGATCGCGTGCGTCCTGCTCGACGGTGACGGGGTGGTCATTCGCATCTCCGACCCGGTGCCAGCGTGGCGAATCGTCGGGACGCGGCGCGCGCGGACGGTGATCGAGGGGCCGTCGGGCTTCGGTGCACGGCTGCGGATCGGCGACCGGCTGCGCGGGCCGGATCAATCGTCCGGGGTGTCGTCGCGCTGAGGCGCGAGTGGGGTTTCGACGACCTCCAGGTGGGCCGTCACTCCGTCCGCGGTCGCCTCCAGCCACGCCCAGTGCGGCTGCTGATCGGGATTCCGGCTCTCGCCGACGGCGCCGGGATTGACGACGATCCCGGTACGAACGGTGCGAATCATCGCCTCGTGGGTGTGACCCACGACCAGCACATCGGCGTCGAGCTTCCGCAGCAGGCGCTCGATGTCCCGATCGGAGGTCGCGGCGTTGACGGGGATGCTGACCGAGTCGGCATCCCCGTGGGTGACGACGATCCTGGCCCCGCCGAGGTCGAGGCGGACCGCGTCCGGGAGCGCCTCAAGCCACTTCCGGTCCGCCCGCCCGAGCTCGCGGTAGGTCCAGGAGCGAGACCCGACCCGGGACGAGGCCGCGTGCTCCGGGCGGCGCGGACTACCGGCAGCGACCTTCCGGTCGGTGTTGCCGCTCACGACCGGCCAATCGAGCTCGCGGAGCGCCGCGATACATGCGGCGGGGTCCGGTCCGCGCATCACGACGTCGCCGGTACACACCCCGCGCGCGATGCCGGCGTCCCGGATCGCGTCGATGACCGCCGCGAGGGCGTCACGGCGCGCGTGGATGTCGCCGACGACCGCCAGCCGTTGAGACGCTGGGCTCACCGACCCCGCCTATCCGAGGCCGAGCGCATGCTCGAGCCGCTGACGGAATCGCGCATGCTTGAGCCGCCGCCACTCGTGGGTGAACTGGTTGTAGAGGGCGATCCGCTGGGCCCGGCGCATCGCCATGAGGGTATGGATGCCGGGCCGCTCATCGGCGCGCCGGGCCGTGTCGAGCCGGCTCTTGAAGCGGGCGAGGGCGATTTCCGGATCGTCCGGTGTCCGGGCCCGGCGCGGGCTGGTGAGCATCCGCTCAACGCTTTCGGTCTCCTGGCGTTCGAGCCACGCCAGGTGCTCCCCGAGCATGGGGACCTGGACGTCGCAGTCGTGGATGTCGCCGAGCAGGTCCTGCATCGCCTTGACCTGGTCCAAGTACGGGACGAGGTCTGCCTCGAAGGCATCGCCGAAGATCTCGATCAGATACCGGAGGCGCTTGAAGGCGATACGCATGTCGTGCAGTTCGGTGACGTTTGCCGGGTCGCCGACCAGCCCGTCGTATTGGTAGATCTCATCAATCCGCATCGCAAGAATCTTCCGCGCGTTCGGACGGACGCGACGCGTCGGGTCGATGCCGCCGACCGGGCGGGGCTTGGCCATCAGGCGCCGGCCGGGGGTGCCGGAGCGAGCGTTGCGACGTCGATGCCGGTGTGCTTGTGGACCCAGGCCTCGAACCGATCGGCAAAGCGCTCCTGTTCAAGCCGATCGACGAGGGCGCGGATCCGCGCGTCCTCGGCCCGGCGCTGCTGTTCGTACCGGTCGATGAGCCCCTCGATGCCCGGGCGGTCGACGCCGTCGACCTCCGGCAGCAGGATCGTCAGATGTTCGATCGCCACATCGAGGTCCCGGGCATCGCCGAGCGTGTCGGTGATTCGCTTGACCTCTCGCAGATATCGCCGGAACGAGGCGGCGGGGAAGACGTCGGCGAACGCGTCCATGGCGGCGCGCAGGCGTCGCGACGAGACCCGCATGGCGTGCAGTTCCTCGATGTCGTCGCCGACCAGTGTCCCGTCCCGGTAGCTGAGCATCTCGCGCCAGCGGGTCAGCACGATGCGCCCGGCAGCGTCACGGAAGCCGGCGTTGGGGGCGAGCCCGTTGACGTCCCACGCACGTGCCATCAGGCGCGGGAGCTGGTCCTGCGCACTCGCACAGCGTCGGCGACCGCAGCCCGGAGTGCGGGCGCGCCGGCGGTCATGGCCCAGTCCACCTCCAGTTGGCGCCCGAGGTCAATCAGCACGCGGATGACGGCATCCTCGTCGATGCCCTTGCCCGTGATCGCTTCGATGTGGTCGAGCCACTTCGCCTGCTGCTTGGAGACTCGGATCGTGAGCTTCCGGTCCGCATCCTTGCGGCGCGAATCGAGTTCGCTGGGATCGACCGGCACGAAGCGCTCGCTGCCGAGCCGCCCGATGTCCGACAGGAACGTCTGGTAGCTGACCTCGCTCATGGTGCTCCCTGGTCGGCGAGATGTTCGGACCGGCGCCGGTCTTCGGCAAGGTCCCGGATCGTGTCCGCGCCGATTTCGTCTTCACTTCGGGCGGCTCCGACGAACAGCGCGTTGGCGCAGATGAGGTTGACCAGGCGCGGCGTACCCCCGGTTTCCTCGTGGACGGCGGCCGCGGCCCGGCGGGTGAACAGGCGCCGCGGCGACCCGGCCACGCGCGTGCGATGGCCGATGTAGCCCTCGATCTCGTCGGCGCGCATCGGCTGCAGGTGATACCGCACGACGACCCGCTGGGCGACCTGGGGATAGCGGCCGATTTTGGTGCTGAGCTCGGGTTGCCCGAGCAACACGGCCGGAGCCGACCCACCCGACCCGGGATTGGTCAGCATCCGCAGTTCGTCGAGCGCGCGGGCATCAAGGCGCTGGGCCTCGTCGACGGCGAGGACGACCCGTTGGCCGCGGTCGGCCGCCTGCTGCAGCTGCTCGCGGACGAGGCCGGCCAGCCGGGCCGCAGACCCGCCGGCGCTCGGCCCGCCAGATGCATCCAGGATCGCGCCGAGCAATGCTGCGCTGGTCCGCGGCGGGTTTGGCACCGAGACCACCTGGTACCCGCCCCCCGACAACATCCCGCGCAGGGTCTCAGCAAGCATCGTCTTGCCGCAGCCGATCTCGCCGGTGATCAACACGATCCCGCCAAGTTGCGTGAGGCCGAAGAGCATGCGCGCGAGCGCTTCCCGGTGGTCGGCCCGCTCATAGGCGAAACGCGGATCCGGCTCGATGAGGAACGGCGGCTCGGCGAGCCCCCAGTGGGCGAGGTAGCTGCTGCCGTTTGTGCTCATCCGGTCGCCTCCAGCACGAGTCCTTCCCGCAAGCCTGCTTGGGAGATCTCGAGGCCGTCAAGTCCGAACGCACGCCGGACACCCTCGAGCGCCCCCGCCCCCGCCAGACAGAGCCGGATCCGGGCGGGCTCGAGCCCGGTCGCGGCCGCGACGGCATCGGCTGACCGTCCCGCCAGGGCCGCCAGAACGCCGGAGAGCGCGGCGCGGTCGAGGCGCCCGGTTCCGGCGAGCACGCCGAGTGCCGCCGCGGATCCGCCCGTGATGACAATCGCCGAGGCGGGGTGATCGGCGGCCACGGGGGTGACGAGAGCCGCGACCTCCGCCGCGATCGGTTCCCAGGTCGCCGGGTCGGGCGGATCGCTGATCCGGTGGCGCTCGGTGATCCGGCGGACCCCGATCGGCAACGAATTTGCCCAGTCCAGTCTCCCGTGGTGCCCACCCATGAGCTCGAGCGATCCACCGCCGAGATCGGCGGCGACGAGCTGGCCGCCGTGAGATCCCGTTGCGACGATTCCCGCGTAGGTCAATTCGGCCTCGTGCTCGCCGGTGAGCACGTGTGGTGCGACCCCGGTGGCGGCCGCGATGCGGTCAACCAGATCGGCGGAGTTGTGCGCATCGCGGCCGATGGCCGTGCAGGCGATCACCAGCCGGTCGGCGCCGAGCGCACGGGCGTGCACGGCCATGTCCGCCGTTGTCTGCACCACCAGCGCCAGGCCCGGCTCCGCGATCACTCCGGATGTGTCGAGACCCGCGCCCAAGGCGGTCATTACGGCGTCGGTGGCGAGCGGTGTGATCCGTCCGTCCTCGACCTCCGCCACCAGCAGGCGCGTCGTGTTCGTACCGACGTCGATCGCCGCTGCGATCACGCGAGACTTGTCGGGAATGCGGGAACGGACACTGCCTGGACCGTAGCGCATGGCGCGGTCAGGGTCGTCGTCCGGACATGATGAGTTTCATGTCCGGACGCGGTCTGGTCAGGCGGCGCGACGCATGGTGATCGGGGCTTCGTGGATGGTCTGGGCGCGGGCCCGTTTGGCGAGTCGCTGCCGGCGCCGGACGGCGATCTGGCGGGAACGCAGGGCAGCGGCAATCGTGACGAGCCCGGACAGTCCCGCGAGCGTCCATGCCGAGGTGACCATTCCTGCGCCGCCCTGGGCCGAGGCGGCGCCCGCGAGGAGGAACCCCGGAGTCATTCCGAGTCCGAACAGGGCGATGGTTGCCGACAGCGGGCGGCGGGCGGGCGCGTCGGCGACCGGACGCGCGGCGTCGTGGCGGCGGCCGGTGTTGATGTCGTACAGGGTTGCAGTCATACCCGAACACTAGTTCGCCCGTCGGACGGAACACATGTTCGTGGGGCTCCGGGTCCCGTTGCGGCCGCCTCCGGATGTGGGGTCCCTGTGGTGTAAATCGTGGGTACTTTCGTTGTGATGTGGGGAGATGTGGGGTACGGTGGGGACCATGCATCGCCGGCTCCTCACAGGTACCCACGAGTGCAGCCTCGACAACCGCTTCCGGTTGGCGATTCCCGCGCGCCTTCGTGAGCCGTTCATCGGTGGTGCCGTGGTCGGCTGGTGGATCGATGAATGTCTCATCGTCGTGCCGCGCAACGAATGGGCCGGCCTCATCGAGCGGACGTTCGGGGCGATGAGCGTTCTCGACGACGAGGGTCGGGAGCTCAGCCGGTTCCTGTCGGCGGGAGCCTTCGAACAGGACCTCGACCGGCAGGGGAGGATCCTGCTGCCGGCCGAGTTGCGGGATCACGCGGGACTCGGGTCGCGCGTAAAAGTCGTTGGAGCTGGCGAGTACTTGGAGGTCTGGGATGGCGACCGTCTCGCGGATCGATTCGCGGCACTTCGTCGAGAGGGGGTATCGGTCCGTGCCAAGCGTCTTGCCGATCGCGTTGGCTGATCCGATGACGGCCCATGACCCCGTCCTAGTCGACGAGGTCCTTGAGGTCCTGCGGCCGGAGGCCGGTCAGGTCGTGGTCGACTGCACGTTCGGGGCGGGAGGGCATGCACAGCGCCTGGCCGAGGACTTGGGCCCCGATGGGCTCTACATCGCCATTGATCAGGACCCCGACGTCGCGCCGTTCTTCGACCTGTTCGCAGACGCGGCCCAATGCCGGACGCGCTTCATCCGTAAGAACTTCGCCGTGGCCCTGGACGAGCTCGTCGATGACGGTGTCCGTGCGGATGGGATTCTGATGGACCTTGGCATCTCCTCGATGCAGATCGACCGGCCCGAGCGCGGGTTCTCCTATGCCCGGCAGGCGCCCCTCGACATGCGTATGAACCCCGACCAGCCGATTTCGGCGGCCACCCTCGTCGCCGATGCCTCCGAAGCGGACTTGGCTCGATGGTTTCGCGAATACGGCGAAGAGCGCTATGCGCGCCAGATCGCCCGCGCGATCGTCCGCACGCGGCAGGCCGCGCCGATCACGACCACTGGCGAACTCGTCGAGGTCGTGCGCGGGTCGGTGCCGTCGGGTGCGCTGTTCGCCGGAGGCCATCCGGCCAAACGCGTCTTTCAGGCCCTGCGGATCGTTGTCAATGCGGAGCTCGATCTACTGCCGCATGCCCTCGAATCGGCATTTGAGCTCCTCGAGGTCGACGGCGTGCTGGCCGTCATCAGTTTCCATTCGCTGGAGGACCGGATCGTAAAGCGCTTCATCCGGGCGCGCGCCCAGGGATGCATCTGCCCGCCCGGGATGCCGGTGTGCGGATGCGGTCGTACACCGGAGGGGGAACTGGTGGCCAGTCGCGCGATTATGCCCGGCGCGGACGAGATGCACCGCAATCCGCGGTCCCGCTCGGCGCGCCTGCGCGCCGTCCGCAAGCTGGAGGCGGCGTGAGTACCCGCGCCCGCAGCGCCGCCCCAGCACCCGCGCGGCGCCAGCCCGTCCCCACAAGGACCCGGCCGGTCGAAGAGCCCCGTCCCCGTCGGCGCGCGCGGGCGCAGCCCGCACCGCGGACCCGCACCCGGACCCGCACGCGTGCGCAGACGGTCCGCCGGTGGCTGTGGGTTCCCGGCCTCGCCGTGATGCTCGGGGGCATCGTCTTCATCAATGCCGCGACCCTGCGCTTGTCGACCCGCTCCAGCTTGACGATGCAGCGCTCGAGTGAGGCCCAATCAGAGGTTGTGAACCTCAATCAGGCGCTTCAGCAGGAGGACGCGCAGGTGCGCACCGCCGCCACGCGCGCGCTCAACATGAAGCAGGAGAACTCCCAGCAGATGACCTTCCTGCGCGCCAAGAATCCGACGCCGTAGGTCCGTGGATCGCCGCTCGAGCTCGAATCGTCGCCGCTCAGGGACCCGTGTCTCCCGGCAGCGCGCCCGGGCCCGATCGCGGCGCGCGCCGGCAGGTCTGAGCCGGCGCGACGGTGCGCGCAGGATTCGGATCCTCGGCGCGATCGCCGTCGTCGGCGCCGGGCTGATGATTTTGCGCGCGGGGTGGCTCGGGACGGTCGACGCCGGCACACTTTCTGCGATGGCCGCCGGCCAGCAGCAGAAGACGATCGTGAGCGCTGGGCAGCGCGGCGCGATCGTCGATCGTAACGGGAACGAGCTCGCGTTCGACCGCCTGAGCGACACCGTCATCGCGACGCCGTACCTGATCACCGACCCCCAGACGGCCGCGACCGAACTCGCGCCGATCCTGAAGATGCCACTGACCGCCGTTCTGGCGAAGCTGATCGTCTCGGGCGGGTACTCGGTCGTCGATCAGGGGGTCAACCAATCGGTCGGCACCGCTGTGCGCAAGCTCGGCATCAGCGGGATCAGCGTCCAGGATTCGTTCTCGCGTGACCTTCCGAGTGGCCCAGTCGGTGCGCAGATGGTCGGACTCGTAGGACAGAACGGCGGTATTTCCGGCATCGAGCAGCAGGAAAATAGCGTCCTGACGGGAACACCGGGCGTCGTCGTCGAGAATCAGGATCCGCGTGGGCAGGCGCTCTCGACCGCGGTCAACCGCCCGGCGAAGCCCGGAGAGAGCGTCCAGCTGACCGTCGATTCGAACATCCAGGCCAACCTGGAAGCGATCCTCGCCGGCACCCGGACGCGATTCCGCGCGAAGGCCGTGAGCGGGATCGTCATGGATCCCAATACCGGTGCCATCTACGGGATGGCGACGGCGCCCGGCTACAACCCGAATGACCGTGCCCATTTCGACCAGGCGGCGGCACGACTGCGCTCGGTGACCGATCTCTTCGAGCCCGGGTCGATCTTCAAGATCGTCCCGATGGCCGGGGCGCTCCAGGAACACCTGGTCACCCCGAACACACGGATTGTGGTTCCCGGAGCGCTCCCGCTGTTCGATATCACCTTGCACGACGCCGAGAAGCACGGGACCGCGGTGTGGTCGGTCAGCGAGATCCTCGAGCGCTCGAGCAATATCGGTACCGTCAAGGTGGCCGAGCGGTTGGGCTATCCGGCGCTTGCGTCGTGGGTCGGCCGCTTCGGGTTCGGTCACTCGACCGGCATCGATTACCCGGGCGAGGCGGTCGGCGTCTACCCCCAATACGGCGGCCCGGGCTGGTCGGGCGTCTCGATCGGCAACGTGCCGATCGGCCAGGGCGTCTCGGCGACGCAGGTCCAGATCGCCCGCGCCTTCGCGGTGATCGCCAACCGCGGGCGTCTGGTCACCCCGCACCTGGTGAGCAAGGTCGCCGGCAAGTCCGTGGCCTACCCGGCCAACTCCCGGATCATCACGCCGCAAACGGCGATGGAGCTGGATGCGATGCTGCGCAAGGTCGTCTCCAAGCAGGGGACCGGCGACGCCGCAAAGGTCACGGGCTACACGGTCGCGGGTAAGACCGGCACGGCGCAGGTGCCGCTGCCCGGTGGCAAGTACAGCCAGTCGCTGTTTGTCTCGTCGTTCGCGGGCTACGTCCCGGCGAACCACCCGCGCCTGGTGATCGTCGTGACCGTCGACGAGCCTGGAGTCGGTGCCTACGGCGGTACGGTGGCCGCGCCCGCCTTCAGTCAGATCGCATCGATGGCGCTCGTCCGACTGGGGATCCCGCCCGGGTGATCGGCCAGGCCGGTCCGGGCCCCTCGACATGCCTTTGACCCTCGCCCAGTTGGTGGACGCCCTGCCGGGCGCACGCCTCCTGCCCGGACACGGCGCCGTTCCGGAGCCCGAGATTGCCCGCATCGCGGCGCGTTCATCCGATGCGGGGCCGGACGCCGTGTTCGTCTGCGTCCGCGGTGTGAGCGTCGACGGCCACGAGTTCGCCCGCGACGCCGCGGATCGCGGGGTCGCCGCGCTTGTGGTCGAACGCGAGCTGCCGATCGACGTACCGCAAGTGCTCGTGGGCGACGCGCGGCTGTCGCTGGCGCTCGCCGCCGCCGCCCTCGCCGGCAATCCGGCGGCCGACGTGCGAATTGTCGGGATCACGGGCACCAACGGTAAGACCACCTCGGCGTACCTGCTCCAGGCGGTCCTCGGCGCGGGCGCAGCCTCGGCGGGGTTGATCAGCACCGTGGAGGTCGTGGTCGGCGGACGGGCGGAGCCCACAACCCATACGACGCCTGACCCGGTGATGCTGCAGGGGCTGATCTCGCGCATGCGCGAGGCCGGTGATTGGGCCTGCGCGATGGAGGTCTCGTCGCACGCGCTGATTCAGCGGCGGGTGGCCGGAATCCCGTTTGCAGCGGCGCTGTTCACCAACCTGACACAGGATCATCTCGACTACCACCAAGACATGGAGTCCTACTTCCGAGCCAAGCGGCTCCTGTTTGCGCGGCCGCCGGGTGACGGCCCGGACCCCCCGGGTGCCGCCAACGTCGACGACGCCTACGGCGTGCGGCTGGCCGAGGAGCGCGGCCTGCTCGGGTTCGGTCACGTCTCCCGCGCCGACGTGCGCCCCATCTCGTTTTCCCAGACCGCCGCGGGGACGTGGGCCCAGCTCGCCACGCCGCGCGGTCCGCTTGAGATCGTAAGCCGACTGCGCGGAGACTTCAACCTGCTCAACGTGTTGGGCGTCGTCGCGGTCGGCGAGGTGCTGGGGCTCCCGCACACGCAGATCGCCGCGGGTATCGCCGGGCTGGTGGGGGTGCCCGGGAGGCTGGAACCGATCGAGGAAGGGCAGGACTTCCAGGTACTGGTCGACTACGCACACACTCCAGATGCCCTCGCCAACGTGCTCAAGACCGCTCGTGGTTTGGCGGGAGACCACCAGGTAATCGTCGTGTTTGGGTGTGGGGGGGACCGTGACCGGGGCAAGCGGCCGCTGATGGGCTATATCGCCGCCCATCTCGCGGATGTGGCGATCGTGACCTCGGATAACCCGCGATCCGAGGATCCCGTTACCATCATTCACGAAATCGTCGTCGATGCGGGTGACGGACGCGAGCATCTTCGGACCGAGCCGGATCGCCGCGCGGCAATCGCGGACGCGGTCGCCGCGGCACAGACCGGTGACGTGGTGTTGATCGCCGGCAAGGGGCACGAACGCGGCCAGGAGATCGCGGATCGGGTTCTGCCGTTCGACGATCGCGAAGTTGCACGAGACGTGTTGCGGGAGCTTGCCGGGTGAAGTGGATTCTCAACGAGTTGATTGAGGGGTCCGGGGCGTGGGTCGCATCTGGCGACCCGGCGACCGCGATCGACGGCGCCGCGGTTGATTCCCGCGGCGCCGTGGCGGGGCGCCTGTTCGTCGGACTGCCCGGTGAGAGCACCGACGGCGGACTCCATGCTCCTGACGCGTTGGCGGCCGGCGCCGCGGCGGCACTGGTCGGGACGCAGGCGTGGGACGCGATTGCCGCCCAAGCGACCGCAGCGGGATGGGCGGTGGTCGTTGCAGCGAATCCGCTCGCGGTGCTGCAGGCGGCCGGCCGGCGGGCGCTTGGACGCACCGGCGCGACGGTGGTCGCGATCACGGGGTCGGTCGGAAAGACCACGACCAAGGACATCCTGGTGGCCATGCTGCGGGCGGCCGGCGCACGCGTCTACGGTACCCCGGGCAACCGCAATACCGAGGTCGGCGTGCCGCTGTCGATGTTGGAGATGCCCGAGAACACCGAGTTCGCCGTCGTCGAGATGGGTATGCGCGGCCCGGGGCAGATTGCCGACCTGGTGGCACTCGCCCCGCCCCACGTGGCCTGCATCACGTCGGTTGCGCCCGTGCACCTGGAGATTCTCGGAACGATCGATGCGATCGCCGCGGCGAAAGCCGAAATTCTCTGCGGGCTGCGCGCCGGGGATGTGGCGGTGGTCCCGGACGACGAGCCGCTGCTGGATGCCGCCGTCATGGGGCTGGCCGACGGGGTCGTTGTGCGGCGGTTCGCCGATCTCCCGAACGGCGTGGACGTCGGTCTCGGCAAGGCCTGGCAGCGGCGGAATGCGGCGGCAGCCTGGGAATGCTGTGCGGCACTGGGACGTCTCCCGGTTGCAGGGGCGCCGATTGAGGTCGCACTCTCGGCGATGCGCGGACAGGAACGTCCGCTGACTGGTGGCGGAATATTGATCGAGGACTGCTACAACGCCAACCCGATGGCGATGGGCGCTGCACTGCGCGACCTGGCCGCGCGCAACGGGCGTCGCGTCGCGGTCCTCGGAGACATGATGGAACTTGGACCCGACGAGGCGCGATTCCACCGCGATGTCGGCGAGCTCGTGTCCCGTCTGGGTATCGACACGCTCGTGGCCGTCGGATCGCGGGCGTCGGGCTATGTGGAGGGCGCCACCGGCGTGCCGTCGGTGTGGTTCCCGGACAGTGTCGCCGCAGCCGCCGGGGTGCCCGCGATTCTGGAACCCGGCGACACCGTGCTCGTCAAGGCGTCGCGCGGCGTGGCGCTTGAGCGCGTGTGCGAGGTGCTCGCCTAGTGTCACGGATCCTGATCGCGGCGATTTGCTCGACTGCCCTCATGCTGTTCCTCGGCCCGGCGTTCATTGCCTGGTTACGCCGCAATGAGGTCGGCCAGTTCGTTCGCCCGCAGGGCCTGATTCCGTCTGGGCACGATGCCAAGCGCGGCACGCCGACGATGGGCGGGCTGCTGATCGTATTCGCCACGATCGTGCCGTTTTTGATTCTGTCGGGGCGCAGCACGAGCGCCATGCTAGTCATGTTTGTGACCCTTGGGTGTGGCGCGATCGGCTTCATCGACGACTATCAGAAGATCGTCTCCAAGCGTTCCCTGGGACTCTCGGCGCGCTGGCGCCTCCTGGGCCTCGCGATCATCTCGCTCGTGCTCGCGTACGTCGCGGTACACGTCGTCGGAATTCCGACGACGCTCGGGCTGAACTTCACCGACACCAGCGTTGCCGTCGGCCCGATCGTCTATTTCGTCGTGGTGCTGTTGGTCGTGTCGGGCGCGGCCAATGCGGTCAACCTCACCGACGGGCTCGACGGGCTGGCCGCCGGCACGTGCGCGGTTGCACTGCTGGTCTATACGGGCATCGCCTTCGTCAGCGGGCAACACGATGTGGCGATGTTCGCCGCGACGCTGATGGGATCGTGCGTTGGGTTCCTCTGGTTCAATTCGTTCCCGGCCGCGGTCTTTATGGGCGACACCGGCTCGTACGCCTTGGGCGGCGCCATCGCAGGCCTCGCGGTGATGACCAAGACCGAGGTGCTGCTGATCATCATCGGCGCGGTCTTCGTGGCGGAGGCGCTGTCGGTGATGGTGCAAGTCGTGGTGTTCAAGCGGTACAAGCGCCGCGTGTTTCTCATGGCGCCGCTGCATCACCACTTCGAGATGGCGGGGTGGAGCGAGACGAAGATCATTGTGCGGCTGTGGTTGATCGCGCTGATTGTCGGATCGATCGGTTTCACGCTCTACTTCCGCTCTCTGCACGCATGAGTACCGCGCTGGTCGTCGGTCTGGGCCGCTCCGGGCAGGCCGCCGCCGCCCTCCTGGCCCGACGCGGATGGCACGTGATCGCCACCGACTCCGACCCGGTGACGGCGCCCGACCTGGAGGCCCTGGGAGTCGAGGTGCGATCCGGCGCGACGGATCCCGTCCCGGGGATCGATCTCGTGGTCAAGAGCCCGGGCGTGCCGGGCGAGAGCGCCCAGATCGTCGCCGCGCACACGGCCGGCGTCGAGGTGATCGGCGAGATCGAACTCGCCGCACGTCATCTGGACAATCCGATGATCGCCGTGACGGGTACCAACGGGAAGACGACGACGACCGAGCTGATCGCCCATCTGCTCATCCACGCCGGGCACTCCGCGATCGCATGCGGCAACCAGGGCGTGCCGCTGGCGGGTCTGGTCGACCACGTCGATGCGGCCACCTGGCTCGTGGTCGAGTGCTCCAGCTTCCAGCTCGAGGATGTCGACCGCTTTCATCCACGCGCGGCGGTCATGCTGAATCTGACCCCGGATCACCTGGACCGCCACGGCTCGATGACGGCCTATCGTGACGCCAAGGCGCGGGTGTTCGCCACGATGACCGACGCGGATTTGGCGATCGCGCCCGAGGACTGGATACTTCCGGACGCGGTCCGCCACCGGATCATCCGCGATGGCGCGCGTCGTGGGCCGGCCGACGTGGCGTGGTCCGACGACGGCCTCTGGGTCGACGGCGTCGGCCGGGTGACGACCTGGGACCGCATCCCGCTGCGTGGACGCCACAACCGCGAGAACATCATGGCCGCCGCAGCGATTGCCGCGGTCGCGGGTGGGCTCACCGCCGCGGACCTCGCGCGCGGCCTCGAGAGCTTTGCCGGCGTGCCGCACCGTCTCGAGATCGTCGGTGAGATCGACGGCGTCACCTACGTCAACGACTCCAAGGCCACGAACGCCGATGCGGCAAGCGCCGCGCTCGACGCCTACCCGGACGGCGTGCACCTCATCGCCGGCGGCAAGGGCAAGGGCGCATCCTTTGCGCCGCTGGCCGAGGCCGCACGTGCGGCGGACGTGCGCTGTGTGTACCTGATCGGTGCGACCGCGGACGAGATTGGCGCGGCGATGGCCGCTGTTGGTGTGCCAACCCGCGACTGCGGCCGGCTCGAGATCGCGGTTGCGCGTGCGGCGGAGGCTGCCCGGTCAGGCGACGTTGTGATGCTGGCCCCAGGCTGCGCGAGCTTCGACCAATTCACCAGCTTCGAGGACCGCGGCGACCGCTTTCGAGCGCTGGTCGTCGACCGCGCGGTGGCCGGCGACTGACCGGCGGGTCCCGTCCCGCGTGGCGCGGCGTCTAGGCCGGATCGGCCAGCGAATGAAAGGCGACCCCGGTCCACAGCTTGGGATAGAAGTACGTCGACTTCTGGGGCATCGTCTGACCGGCGTCAGAGACGGCGGCGACCGCATCCTTGGGCAGCGGGCGGATGATGATGGCCGCGGCCGCCTGGCCACCGGCCACCTGGGCCGCCGCCTCGGCGGCATCCTTTGTGTACCAGAGGGCGTCACGGTGGGCGAGGGCGGCCTGGTCGTCGCCGAGGTCCGGCACGAGGACCTCACGCTCGAGCACGGCGACGTCGAGTCGCTCACCGGGCGTGGCGTCGGGCGGGAGGGTGCCCGTCAACAGGGCACACCCGTCGCGGGTCACCAGGCCTACTGCGGGTTGGTCCAATGGCGCGGTGCGCAGAAGCTCGAGTAGGGCCGGCAGATCAGCAGCGGGGGTGGCGTCGAGGCGGCCGCCGGCCCCGTCCGGCCACTCGCCCAGAACGCGGTGGGTCGGCAACACGACAAGCCCGGGGTCATCGAGCGCCGTCAGGCCCATCAGGACGAAGTCATACGGATGTTCTGCGTCGCCGCCGGCCGCGGCGCGCCGCTCGTCGCGGTATGCAAGGGCGGTTTCGTAGCGGTGGTGCCCGTCGGCGATCAGGACCCACTTGTCGGCCAAGGCGGAGGCGATGTTCGCCACTGCGGTGGGGTCGTCGATCCACCAGACGCGGTTCTCGACGGCGTCGTCGTCGGACACAAACAGGTCGTCGGGCGCCCGTCCACCGATGCCGGCAGCGAGCCAGCCGGCGCCGGCAGGGTCCGGGTAGAGGCCGAAGACCGGAGAGATGTGGGTCTGCACCGCACGGTAGAGGCGGAGGCGGTCTTCCTTGGGACCGCTGTGGGTGCGCTCGTGCGGTCGGACCACGCGCGCCGAGTAGGGCTCGAGCTTCACGGTCGCCAGCAGTGTCTTGCGCTCGTGACGCACACCGTCGAGATCGAAGCTCTGCGTCCACGCGACAAGTCCCGGCCGATCCGGGCGCCCGAGGATCCCGCCGGCGATCCAGGCGGTGATGACCTGCGCAACGGCCGCATAGGGCGGGTCGGGCAGCTCAAGCCGCACGGCATTGTACGGGCTTCGGGCCAGCAACGCCTCGCGTTCGGCGGGGGAGATCACGTCATACGGAGGGGCGACGAGATCACCGAGGGCCCCCGCGGCGTCACGGTAGCGCAAGGCGGGAAACGGTCGGACGTCAGCCACGGGTGGCGATGCTACCAAGCGACTCGCTCGTCCGCCGCGCGCTCTAGCATGAACTGTCCGGTGCTGGACAACCTCACACCCGAGCAGCTTGCTGCAGTCACCCATCCCGCGGGGCCGCTGATGATTGTCGCGGGTGCCGGGGCGGGGAAGACCCGAGTACTGTGCCGGCGGCTGGCGTGGCTGGTCGATCAGGGCGCCGAGCCGGGCCGGGTGCTCGGAGTGACGTTCACGCGCCAGGCCGCCGAAGAACTGCGGCTGCGTGCCGAGGACCTGCTCGGGCGCTCGCACGAGACGCTGCGGGTCGCGACCCTGCACTCCTGGGCGCAGGACGTCGTGCGACGCCACGGGGTCGAGTACGGCTTGGCGCCCGCACTCGTCCCGGCCGACCAGGAACTGCGCAAGATGATCCTGCTCGACCGGATCGCCGAACTCGACCTGCGTGCCCACCGCGTCCGCGGCGACCTTGCGCGCCTGGTCGACCAGATGATCACGCGCATCGACCGATGTCGGGACGAGTTGGTGTCGGCGGCCGACTACCTGTCCTGGGCCGACGAGGCGGTCAAGTCCGCATCAGGCCGCGACCAGGAGGTGCGGGCGCGCCGCGAATGGGAGTTCGCCAGGGTCTTCAACGCCCACGACGCCTGGCTGCTGGCCGAGGGGCGCGAGGACTTCGGGATGTCGATCGTCCGGGCGCTGGACCTGGTGCGGACCCACCCTGACCGGCTTGAGGCGATCCGCCGCGAGGTCCAGCACCTGTTGATCGACGAGTTCCAGGACACCAACCACGCCCAAGCCGAACTGATCTTCACGGTGGTCGATCCCGCCGGGAGCGTCGTCGTGGTCGGCGACGACGACCAGGGGATCTACCGGTTCCGCGGGGCGTCCGGCAAGAACATGGCCGACTTCCGGCGCCGCTTTCCCGATGCCGGCGAGGTACGCCTGGAACGCAACTACCGTTCGACGCAGGCGATCCTCGACGCCGCCGGCGCCGTCGTTGCGCCGGTCCCGGATCGCATGCCCAAGGTGCTCGTCGCCAGGCCCGATGCGACCGGTCCGCCGCCCCGGTTTCTTGAGTCGCGCGACCCGGACACGCAGGCCCAGGCGATCGCCGATGAGGTCATCGGGCGTGCCGGGGACGGGATTCCCTATCACGAGCAGGCTGTGCTGATGCGCGCGGTCCGCCTGGAGGCCGCCCCGATCGTGGCCGCCTTCGAACGCGCCGGCATCCCGCACCAGGTCCGTGGCGGGATCGGCCTGATGGAACGTACTGAGGTCCGCACCGCGCTGGCATGGCTGCGGGCCGCGGTCGACCCCGCGGACGGTCCGGCCTATCTGCGCATCGTCGGCGATCCGGCCTGGGGGGTGCCGTGGACGCTGGCGACTGAGGTTGTCGCCGGGCACCGCGGCGGCCCCGTCGCCGGTGCGTTGTGTGCGGAGATTGCCGACGCCGGTCTCGCATCGACATTCGCCGACACCCTGGATGAGGTGGGGCGGACGGTGGGGGAGCAGGGGCCGCCCGCGGCGATCCGGACGGTCATCGACCGCACGGGCCTGCGCCGGCGGGCCATCGCCGCGGGCGGCGCCGAGGGTGCGTCGCGCCTGGCGGCGCTCGGCGCGCTCGAGCGGCTCGTCGACGAACTCGCCGCGGCCCGGCCGAACCTGTCGCCGGTCGAGGTGGCGACACTGCTGTCCCGGCTGGCGGATCTCGGGTATCGCGGTGATGCGGGCGCCCCGCTCGAGCGTGACGGCGTGCAGATCATGACCATCCACCAGTCCAAAGGCCTGGAATTCGATGCCGTGTCGGTGGTCGGCCTGACCCACTACAACTGGCCGGGGCGTCACCGGCCCGGCCCGGACATCCCGGACGCGCTTCTGCCCGAAGCGCTCCCGCGCGACGCCGACGCCCACATCGCCGAGTCGCGTCGGCTTGCGTACGTCGCTATGACCCGCGCCCGGACACACCTCACGCTGAGCTGGGTGCGCACATCGGCGACGGGCGTCCCGCAGTCGCAGTCACGGTTCGTGACCGATGCCATCGAGCAGACCCTCGGGGCGGTGATCGAGACGGCCGCCGACGGACCTGACCGCCGTCAGCTCGAGGCCGTCGGAGCGGCACGCGCTCGCTTCGAGCAGGCCACCCTGCGGGCCGCCGAGCGGGCTGCAGCCGGCGAGGTGATCGACACCGACGCGGAGCTCGCCGACGCGCTCGCCGCCCTCGTGGCGGCCCGGGCGGCGGCGCTCGGCGACGGGGCTGCCCCCGCGGCGCCGTCGATGCCGTCCCGGGTGCCGCGTCCCGGCATCACGGCGTCGATAACGGGGATTGCGCGGTATCGCAGCTGCCCGCTGCAATACCGTTTTGCCCATGTCGATCGGATTCCGCCGCGCCCTGATCCCTCGCGGGAGGTCGGCACGGCCGCCCACGCGGCACTCGAAGCGTTCTTTCGTCCTGGTGCTTCTACGGTTGACGCCGAGCAGCTGGTGGGGCGCTTCGCCGCGTAACTGACCGCGGCCGGCGTCGCCGAGACGCCGCAGGCACGGCATGCCCTTGCGCTCGCCGGGGAGCGGTTTCCCGGGCTGGTGGCGCGCACGCGCACCAGCGGGGTCACGACCGTCGCGGTGGAGCGGCCGTTCACGCTGCACATCGGTCCCCACCGGGTCCACGGTCGGATCGATCGCGTCGACCGACTGCCCCAGGGGGGCTTCGGTCTTGTCGACTACAAGACCGGCACGCCGCCGACCGGCGGCGCGGATGAGGACGGCCGGATCGTGATGCGCCTCTACCTCGCCGGCGCCCGCGAGGCCTGGCAGGTTGAGCCACGGGTAGCGACGCTCGAGTACATCTTGGAGGGCGAGAACCGTCGGGAGAACCCCGACGGCACCGAGATCGCCGCAGCTGTGGAACAGGCACACGCCACCCTCGACGAGATCTCCGCCGGACGGTTTCCGGCCCAGCCCTCCTGGGCGTGCCGAACCTGCGACTATCGCCTCCTATGCCCGGCCATGGATCGATGAACGGTCTCGCGCAGCTCACCCCGGGGGCCCCTTTCGAGGGGGTCTTCGCCGTGCGCGAGGTCGAGCGGCGGCTCTCGCGCGCGGGCAAGCCGTTCCTGTCGGTCGTGCTGGCGGACGCGACCGGGTCGGCGCGCGGCGTGATCTTCGACCAACCCGACTGGTTCGCCGAGCGCCTCAGCCCCGGTGCCGCGGTGCGGGTGGCCGGGCGTGCCGAACAGCGCGGCGGGCGGCTTGAACTGCTCATCAGCCATGTGCGGCCGGCCGACGACGAGCAGGCTGAGATTCAACTCGTTCCCCGGAGCCATCGGGATCCGGACGAGCTGTTCGGGTTCGTCCTGCACCTGGCCGACGAGGTCGCGGATCCGGGTCTGCGGGCCACGCTCGAACTGCTGACCGGCGACGACGACCTCGCAGCCCTGTGGCGCCAGGTCCCGTGTACGCGTTCCGGCCACCACGCCTACATCGGCGGCCTCGTCGAGCACACCGTCGGGGTCACGGCCCTGTGCCAGACCCTGTGCACCTGGCACCCCCGGGTCGATTCGGACCTGCTGGTCGCGGCGGCGATCGTGCACGACCTCGGATATACCCGTGCGTGGCGGGTCGGGGCGACCTTCGAGGCCACCGACGAGGGCCGCATGCTCGGTCACGTCGCGCTCGGGGTTGACATCGTCTCCGACGCGGCCCGGGGGGCGGGACTGGAGGAAGGGCGGCGGCTCCAATTGTTGCACTGCGTGGCCTGGCATCACGGCCCCCCGGCCCCGGCGGGGCCGCAGCAGGCGAGCCCCGAGGCGCTGGCACTGATGCGCCTCAACGCCGCGGAGGTGCAGGTGAAGTCGCGCCTTGAGGGCGGGCGCCCGGACGGGCTCGCGCTCTAACCCGCGCGCGGCGTCCGGGGAGGGGGTGGCGCCGTGCACGGCTAACACCTCCGAACACCTCCGTTGCCGCCCGCCAGGGAGGCGGCGACACGGATAAGGACGCCACCCATCAGAGCACTTCGGCGACCGGAGATGATCGTGTCCGTGGCCGCGCTGGTCGTCGCGCTGAGCGGCGGCGCGTTCGCTGCCGGCGGAATGATCAACGGCAACAAGATCGCCAACGGCACCATCGGCGGCACAAAGCTGGCCAACGGGACGATCTCCGCCGCCAAGCTCAGCCCGCGTGCCCGCTCGATCGCCGATCCCGTCACGGGTGCCCTTGACGCAGGGGTGACCCTGCGCGGGTACTTCGACATCGCGGCCCCGGCGTTTCGGCTGGGTGACTCGGCGGGCAACGGCATCTCGTTCGGGTTTGCGCTCGCGAGCGTGCCCGACGTGACGGTGATCCTCCCGGGCGGGGCGACGACGCCCGCATGTCCGGGGAGCGTGGCCCATCCGACCGCGGCGCGCCACAACCTGTGCATCTACGAACTCGCCAAGGTCAACAGCAGCGACGTCCAAACGGTCGCCGGCCGGGTCACGACGTTCGGTGCGGAGGTCTTTGCGCAGGCGGTGGGGACCACGTTCCCCACCGACTTCGCCGTTGACGGCGCCTGGGCGGTCCGGAACTGAACCGGTAATCGCGAGCCCGTAGCCCGGGTCCGACGCCCGTCCGCGGCGGCCGGGTTTCCTGGGGATTGTCGACCATTCAGATCAGATAAAACTCCATAAATACCGCGGGGTTTGTGGTATAAATCCCGCACGCGCCGCTGCCACGCCGCGCCCCCGTTCCGGACCGAGGAGAGACGAGGTCGATGGCTTCCGATTCGACGCACCCACGTAATCCGCACACCGACGCGCCGTCCGGACGTACGGGGACTCTGGAGAACCCCGAAGTCCACGACAACGTCCCGGGCAACGTGATTCCGATCATCGAACGGGAATTCGACGACTTCGACACCGAGGCCGCGAAGTTCCTCCGCGGTGAGACCCCCGAGCCCGAGTTCATCGGGTTTCGCCTGCGGCAGGGGGTGTACGGGCAGCGACAACCCGGTGTCCAGATGGTTCGGGTCAAGATCCCATTCGGCGGGATCACCCCGGAGCAGCTCGACATGTTCGCGGACGTCGTCGACGAGTGGGCCCCGCTGCGCAAGGGGCATGTCACCACACGTCAGTGCGTCCAGATCCACCACATCCCGCTGATCGACATCACGAAGCTCATCCGCCAGATCTCCGATGCCGGATTGTCGTCGCGGGAGGGCTGCGGCAACACGGTCCGCAACGTGACCGGGGATCCGTTCGCGGGGGTGTGCGATGACGAGCTGTTCGACCCGACCCCGTATGCCGGCGCGTACGTGCGCTACTTCGTGCGCAACGAGGTCTGCCAGCTGATGCCGCGCAAGTTCAAGACGGCATTCACGGCGACCGACGAAGACCGCGCGATCACCGGCATCCACGACGGAGGCTTTATTCCACGGGTGCGTGAGATCGACGGCGAACAGGTGCGCGGATTCGAGATCCGGATCGGTGGGGGTACCTCGATCATGCCGCGGGTCGCGCCGACGCTCTACGACTTCGTCCGCGCCGATAACGGCGACTACCTCAAGGTGACCGAGGCCGTGTTGCGGATCTTCGATCGCCAAGACGAGCTGCGCAAGAATCGCGCCCGTGCCCGCATCAAGGTCCTGATCGACCGCATCGGCATGGACGCGTTCCGTGAGCTGGTCGAACAGGAGCTGCGCGGGGACTGGGTCCACGCGCGCAACTACGACCTCGAGCCGCTGCTGTTTGTCCATGACGAGGAAGCCAACGCTCCGGGCCCGCAGGACGGGCTTCCGCAGGCCCGCGCCGGCGATCGCGTGTTCGCGCGCTTTGCCGCGTCCAATGTCCTGGCGCAGCGCCAAGCGGGCTTTTCGACCGTCGAGATCCGGATCCCGCGCGGGGACCTGACCCCGGAGCAGTTCCGCGGACTGGCACAGATCGTGCGCGAGTTCTCCGGCGGATACGCCCGGACCACGATCCAGCAGAACCTTGTTCTGCGCTGGGTGCGCGACGAAGCCGTGTATGCCGTCTGGGAGCGCCTGCGGGCGCTCGAGCTGGGCGATGCCGGCGCACGCGAGATCACCGACGTGGTCTCGTGCCCGGGGACCGACAGCTGCAAGCTTGGGATCACGAGTTCGATGGGCCTGAACCGCGCCATCCAGGAGCACGTCGACGCTATGGGGATCACCGATCCGCTGACTCGCCGGATCCACATCAAGATGAGCGGGTGCCCGAACGGCTGCAGCCAGCACCACATCGCCAACATCGGCTTCTACGGGGCGTCGATCAAACTTGGTGAGCGGCAGATGCCGGCATATATCCCGCACGTCGGCGGCCAGTACGAGGGCGGCCAGGTGCGGATCGGGCAGCGCCTCAAGCTGCGCCTCCCCGCGAAACGCGTGCCCGAGACCGTGGGACGCTGGATCCGCTTCTACGAGTCCGAGCGGCACGACGACGAGGAGTTCAACGCGTTCGTCGACCGGGTCGGTTCGGAACCCTTCGAACGGCTCGGCGCCGACCTTGCGCTGCCGGCGGAATTCAGCGACGACACCGTGAGCGACTTCATCGACTGGAACCGGACCGACATCTTCCAGGTCCAGCGCGGCGAGGGGGAGTGCGCGGTTTGACGTCTCTCGGCCCCGACGGCCTGGCCGATGTCGAGCAGCTCGGCGCCGAGGAGCTCGTGGGCTACATGCTCGACCGGTTCCATCCGCGACTGACGCTGGCCTGCTCGTTCCAGAAGGAAGAGTCCGTGTTGCTGGACATGGTGCTGCGCCGAGAGTCGACTGCGCGGGTGTTCACGATCGACACGGGCGTGCTGTTTCCCGAGACCCGCGCGACCTGGCGGCAGGTCGAGGCGCACTACGGAATCGTCGTCGAGGTCTTTGATGCGCGCCGACCGGGCGGCGCGGAGTGGACCGCGGCGGAGTGTTGCAGCGAGCGCAAGGTCGCCGCGCTGGAGCAGGCCCTCGAGGGCGTTGACGGCTGGATTACCGGGCTCCGACGCGAGCAGGCCGACACGCGGTCGGCGACGCCCAAGCTCGCCTGGGACGAGCGGCGGGGGATCTGGAAAGCAAACCCTCTGGCCGACTGGACCGATGCCGACGTCTGGGAGTACGTCGCCCGGCACGACCTCCCGTACAACCCGCTGCACGATCAGGGCTATGCCTCGATCGGCTGCGCCCCGTGCACACGCCCGGGAAGCGGTCGGGAAGGGCGCTGGGCCGGCTCCGAAAAGACCGAGTGCGGCCTGCATATCGACGACGGCACAGCGACGCGAGGTGTGGCGTGAGTCCGGCCGTCCGCCGAGCCCCGCTCACCCATTTGGATGCGCTTGAGTCCGAAGCGATCCACATCATGCGCGAGGTGGCGGCGGAGCTTGAGCGACCGGTGTTGCTGTTCTCGGGCGGCAAGGACTCGATCGTGCTGCTGCGCCTGGCGGAGAAGGCCTTCCGGCCCGCGCGCTTCCCGTTTCCGCTGATGCACGTCGACACCGGCGACAACTTCGCCGAGGTCATCGCCTTTCGGGACCGCCGCGTGGCCGAGCTCGGCGAGCGGCTGATCGTCGCCTCCGTCCAGGATTCCATCGACTTGGGGCGCGTCGTCGAGGAGCGCGGTCCGCGGGCGTCCCGGAACCGGCTCCAGACGACCACCCTGCTCGACGCTATCGCCGCGCATCGCTTCGACGCGGCCTTCGGTGGCGCCCGTCGCGACGAAGAGCGGGCCCGCGCCAAGGAGCGGGTGTTCTCGTTCCGGGACGACTTCGGCCAATGGGACCCAAAGTCGCAGCGACCGGAGCTGTGGAATCTCTACAACGGTCGCATCCGTCAGGGTGAGCACGTCCGGGCCTTCCCGATCTCGAACTGGACCGAGCTCGACGTCTGGGAGTACATCGCCCGCGAACAGCTCGAGGTGCCGTCCATCTACTTCTCCCACGAGCGTGAGGTCTTTAGCCGCGACGGGATGCTGTACGCCTGGCGCGAGGGCGCCGAGCTGCTGGACGGCGAGGCGGTCGAGACGGCGCGCGTGCGTTACCGCACCGTCGGTGACATGAGCTGTACCGGCGGCGTCCGCTCCGAGGCGACGACGCTGGACGAGGTGGTCGCCGAAATCATCGTGACGCGGGTGACCGAACGCGGGGAGACCCGGGCCGACGATCGTGTGTCGGAGGCCGCCATGGAAGACCGCAAGAAGGCCGGGTACTTTTGAGCGACCAGGGGCTGCTGCGATTTACGACGGCCGGGTCGGTCGATGACGGCAAGAGCACACTGATCGGGCGCCTGCTGTACGACAGCAAGCAGGTACTCGAGGACCAGCTGGCGCAGGTCGCCGAGGCGAGTCGCCGTCGCTCCAGCGACGGCGCGCTCGACCTGTCGCTGATCACCGACGGCCTGCGCGCCGAGCGGGAGCAGGGCATCACGATCGACGTCGCCTACCGATACTTCTCGACCGACCGGCGCCGTTTCATCATCGCCGACGTTCCCGGACACAAGCAGTACACCCGCAACATGGTCACGGGCGCGTCCACCGCCGAACTGTCAATCGTCCTGGTCGATGCGCGCAAGGGCGTCCTCGAGCAGTCGAAGCGGCATGCCTACATTTCTGTCCTGCTCGGCATTCCGCACATCGTGATCTGTGTCAACAAGATGGATCTCGTCGAGTACCGCGAGGACGTGTTCGAGGACATCGTCGCCGAGCTGCGGACATTCCTGGAGCCGCTGCCGGTCGAGGAGGTCACCGCGATCCCGATCTCGGCCCTCGACGGCGACAACGTTGTCGTGCGCTCGGCGCGGATGCCGTGGTACACGGGGCCGACGCTGCTGGAGCACCTCGAGACGGTCGAGATCGTCGCCGACCACCCCGACGACGTCGCCGTGCGGTTTCCCGTGCAGTGGGTCATCCGGCCGGGAGCGGCCATCTCCTGGGGCGGTGGGTCTGCCGGTCTTGCCGCCGACCCACGCGCCGTGGACACCGACTACCGCGGCTACGCCGGGCAGTTGGCCAGCGGCGTGCTCCGTGCCGGCGACGAGGTGGTCGTGCTCCCGGGCGGGCAGCAGTCGCGGATCGCCGCGATCGACACCTTCGACGGCGAGCTCGACGAAGCCGCCGCGCCGCTGTCGGTCACCCTGCGGCTGGCGGACGACATCGACGTCTCGCGCGGCGATCTCATCTGTTCCCCCGACCAGGCGCCGGTCGTCGCACGCGAGCTGGAGGCCATCATCTGTTGGATGTCCGAGCGCCCGCTCCGTCCCGGCGACCGCTTGTCGATCAAGCACACGACCCGCAGCGCCCAGGCGATCGTGGTCGCACTGGACGAGCGCGTCAACGTCGACACCCTCGAGGCCGAAACCGGCGTCGAGGCATTCGGGCTCAACGACATCGGACGGGTCCGGATTCGCACCGCCGGCCCGCTGATGTGCGATCCCTACCGGACCAACCGTGCCACCGGGGGGTTCGTGCTGATCGACGACGCCGACAACGGCACGGTGGCGGCGGGCATGATCGTCGACGCCCGCTAAGCCGGACTCCGGGCTAGACGGCGAACCGGATCTGCATCACGTCGCCCTCCTGGACGACGTAGTCCTTGCCCTCCATGCGAACCTGCGCGGACTCGCGGGCTTTGCCGAAGGACCCCGCGGCAACGAGGTCCTGCCAGGGAACCACCTCGGCGCGGATGAAGCCGCGCTCCAAGTCGGAGTGGATCTTGCCGGCGGCCTTGTCGGCCGTCAGCCCGCGTCGGATCGGCCAGGCGCGCGCCTCCGGGGGCCCTGAGCCGGTGAAGAACGTGACCAGATCGAGGAGCTCGTAGGCCGCCCGCACCATGGCATCGGCCCCGCGCACATCGCCGAGTTCCAGTTCTTCGGCCAGTTCGGCCGCCTCCTCGGGGCTGAGCTGCGCCAGTTCAAGTTCGGTGCCGACGGCCAGGGCGAGGACCTGCGCATCGCGTGCCGCAGCGTACGCGGCCACGTTGTCCGGCGGGGCCCCGGGGTCGTCGGTGTTGACGACGTAGAGCACCGGCTTGGCGGTCAAGAGCCCCATGTCCAACGCCAACTTCACGGCGTCCGGATCCCCGGTCATTCGCAGCGGCGCGCCGGCATCGAGGTCGGTGGCCAGCAGCTCAAGCTGGGCGAGCTCGGTGCGCGCGACCGGGTCGCCGGACTTCGCCCCCTTGCGCACCTTCTCGAGGCGTCGGTCGACCTGCTCGCGATCGGCCAGCAACAGCTCGAGATCGACGGCCTCGGCGTCGCCGTGCGGGTCGACGGCATCTTCGGGATGTGGGACTTCGCTGTTGGCGAACGCCCGGACGACGTGGATCAGGGCATCCATCTGGCGGAGCTCGCTGAGGGCCTTGCCGCCGAGGCCCTCGCCCTGACCCGCACCCGCGGCCAGGCCGGGAATGTCGACCACCTGGACGTGCGCACGCACGCGTCGCGGAATGTCCTGCGCATCGGCGATGGCATCGATGCGCGGGTCCGGTACTTCGGCCATGCCACGCACCGCTTCACGGGTCGTGAACGGGTACGGCGCGACCTCGGCGCTCGAGCCGGTGATCAGGTTGAACAATGCGGTCTTGCCAGCGTTGGTCCGACCAACCAGTCCCAGGTCCACGGGCGCCGCTTAGGGGCGGGAGAAGCCGACGCCGTGCGGGCCGTCGTCGGGGATACGCACGAACTGGACGTCCGCGAGCTTGAGCCAATATCTGCCTTCGTCGGCCTCGAGCTGCTGCCAGGACGCATCGCCGCCGAGGGCGCCGGTCAGCGTCGTGACCTGCGCGTCGTCAACGGTCGTGCGCAGCACGCTCCCGCCGTGAAAACCGATCTCCAGCCGACGTCCGGCCATGGATGCTCCTTCGGTAGCGATCTCCCGGCGCGAGTCTATCGCGGGTGCGGGGGAGCCTTCTCCGTTCCGGTCAGCCGGGGTGGCCGTCGCCGGTCTGCACGAGCTCGGTGAGGGCCCCGGCCCCCGAGCGCGGGTGCACGAAGGCCACCAGGTGGCCACCCAGTCCCCGCCGCGGGGCGGTGTCGATCAGCTCGACGCCCGCGGCCGCCAGCTCGGCGAGTGTGGCGGCGACGTCGGCGACGCCGAAGGCGACGTGGTGCAGCCCCTCGCCGCGCTTGTCGAGGAAGCGGGCGATCGCCGCGCCGGGGTCCAGCGGTGTGATCAGCTCGACGCCGGCCCCGCCGGCACGGAGCATCACCGCCTCGACGCCTTGGTCCGGCATGACCTCGCGGAGTTCCTCGACCAGTCCGTAGCGGTCGACGAACAGCGGCAGGGCGGCATCGAGGTCGGTCACGACGTAGGCGACGTGATGCAGTTCGGCGGCCGGGATCATGCGCGGTCTCCGGGGCGGTCGGTCGTCCAGGTCACCGGCGTCAGGCGGACGGCAGGGCGCTCCTCGCGGCCGACTTTCGCGCAGGGGCGGCCGTCGACGCGGACGACGTCAGCGGTAAAGTCGTTGGCGCCGCGAAGGAGGGAACTCCCGACCCCGTAGGCGTCAACGGGCACCCCCGCCTGTTCGAAGGTCCGGATGCGTTCGGGGTCGAAGCCGCCGGAGGCGACGATCCGGACGTGCTCGTGGCCGGCGTTGTCGAGGGCGCGGCGGACCTTGCGCACCAGTTCGGGCACGACGCCGGTCGGGCGAAAGCGGCCCATCTCGTGCCAGAGCGATCGGTCGACCATCGTCTCGGAGGTGTCGACGCGCACGGCCCACAGGCGGTCGCCGAGCGCGTCGGCGACAGCGAGCGCGGTCCGGACCGAATCGTTCTCGAAGTCGACCAGCACCGTGACGTGGAGTTCGTCGGCGAAGCGGTCGGCAAACTTGGTCGCCGCCAGCACCGTGTCGCCGCCGTAGGCGGCGATCAGGCCGTGCGGGACGGTGCCGATGCCCTTCCCTCCCCACCAGGACGCCTGGGCGTCGGTCGACACGCCGATCGCTCCGGCGATGTGTGCCGCCCAGCCGTCGCCCGTCTGGACGTGCCAGTGATCGAAGCGGGCGGGGAAGTACATGATCGGCTTGCCGCCGGCCGCCTCGACGACATCGCGCACGTTGCGACTGATCAGGGTCCGCCGGGCCAGCACGCCGAGATAGAGGGTCTCGAGGTGGCAGAACACCGAGTAGTCACCTTCGATCTCGAGCACCGGCTCCCACGGCTCGATGAGGTCACCGTCGAAGAGGGCCCGCACGCGCAACTCGCCCCAGCCACTGACCCATTGGCCGCCGGTCTCGCGCCCGGAACAGAGCCGGAGGATGGCCAGCGCCTCGTCGATGCCGCCCAGAACCGAGTGGTTGCGCTGGAACACCTGCATGAGGACCCGCGGGCGGTGCCCGTCCTGTTCGAGCACCTCCCGCGAAAAGGTGAAGTACGCGTCGGAGTAGTAGCCGTCGCGCATCTTGTCGATCGGCAGGGCGAAGGTCTCCGGCGCCAGGCGTCGTCGGACCGCGTTGGGGACGTTGCTCATGTCGGTCTGCGGGCTGTCGGGTTCGGCACGGATATTCCGGAACGGTACGTGATCGCAGCGATCGCAGCGATCACGCGGCGCCCGGCGTCAGCCGCTGACGCCCTCGACCCGGCAGATCTCCTGCAACGCTGCCGCGCCGACCAGCATCTCGTCGGGGTCGGGTTCGACCGTGGCGATCCGCGCCTGAATCGCGTGGCCGATCCCATGCAGGGTTCGGGCGATCGGGTGGCCCGGGTTGCGGGTCGCGAACGCAAACAGTTCCACCGTCGAACCCACCGCCAGCAGTGCGGCGACACCGCGCGCGCCGTAGCGGCGCAGTCCGGGCACGCAGCGCACCAGCAGGTTGGCCGCGACCGAGGTCGCCACCATCGGCGCGATCAGGTTGCTGCCGCAGCGCGGGTGCTCTTTCGGGTAGCGGTCCGCGAGCGCGACCTCGTCCGGGCCACCGGCCTCGTACGCGGCGATGCTCTTGTGCTCGACGGCATGCCACGCGGCTGCACGTGATGTCCGCAGCGCCACCACGGCGGGTGCGAGCCCGAGCGCCGCCGAGGCGAGTTCCTGCCCGAGCGGTGAGTGCAGGCGGCGGCGGGCGATAAGCCCGCCTGCGAAGGTGGCGGCGATCGCGAGTCGTGCCGGTCCGGAATCAAACGCGAAGCGCGCCTCGGGGAACGCCCGTCGCATGGCGGGCAGGACAGCCATGGCCTCGCCGATGCGGAGGATGCCGCGAATGACTGGCAGGCCACCGACCACCGGGATCGCGAAACGCGGTTTGGCCCCGGACGCCACGACGATCTCGCCGTCCTCGCGCCGCACCGCCGCCGCCCAATGGGTGGGACCGTGGACCAGTAGCCCGTTGGCGAGCGCCATTCCGCCGAGACGCGGGCGATCGCTGTGCGCCGGCTCAGGCATCGGCGCGGGCCGTCCGGCGGGCCTCGAGGCGGCGTTCTGCGGCCATCCGTCCCGCATCGGGGTGCGAGTGATCGACAAAGCGCATCATGTCGGCGATCGCGTGATGTCCCACCTCGCGGATGCGCTCGTGCATCTGCTGGGCGACCTCGCGGTAGGCGACATGCCCCTGCGGCTGGCTGCGCAACTCGATCATGTGCATCGCCTCGCGCGCGTTGAGGATCATCGTGAATCGGATCCGGTGGGCGAGGCTGACCGCGTACGGCGCGGCGAGCGGCAGCGTGCCCGCGAGTTGCCCGTACAGCGCAGCACTCTCGGCCATGACCCGTTCGTACCGGTCCCCGCATCCGGCGTCGGCGACTTCGTCGGGCATGGCCCAACCGAGTGCGATCCCGAGCGTCTGGGCCTGGAGCGTCAGCATCCGGTGGCGCTGGAGGTCACGGTAGGCGCCGTAGTCGCAGACCACTTCGAAGGTGTAGGTCGTCGCCTCGAGCGCGCGGCCCGGCTTGTAGCGGCGGTCGCTGCGCTCACCTGAGTAGTCCGCCAGTACCCGTGCCAGTGTGGCGCCATCCATGGCGGCGACCGTGTCGCGGACCGCATCCAGGCCGTGTGACGAACCCGCCCACAACGCGTGGACCGCGACACGCTGTTCGCCGTCGGGGTCCCACTCGACCAAGCGCACCTCGGGCGCGTTAGGTCCCGGCGCTGCGGTGGGCAGCAGTTCGCTCGCCGCCTGCCGCATCGCGGCGTCGGCGTCGGCGAGGTACTGGGCATGCCGGAGGCCCCGGTCGGGGCGGTCGACGCGCGTCAGGAAGGCGGGGATCACGGTCCGCAGCTGGGCGAGGATGCTCGCCCCGGCCTCGCGTGCCTCGGGCAGCGGATGGGCGATGAGCCGCACCAAGAGGGCCTCATAGGCCTGTCCCGACGCGAAGATGCCAACGTTAGAGCGCGTTGCGGCAGGGAGGAGCCCACGCAGGCTGTCGAGGGCGCGCGCGCGGATCGCGCGCCGGCGGGCGGCGTCTGGCGCGTCGTCGACGGGGACGCGCGCCTCCCAGTAGTCGACCATCGCCGGCAGGAGCTCGCTGTAGACCGCGAAGGCGCCATCGAGGGTCGCGCGATAGGAGGACCCGAGCCCCGGGATCGTGGCGACGTCGGGAGGGGTGTAGTACCGCCAGAGCCCGCCCGGGCGGTCCGTGTAGGCGATGTAGCGCGTCGACTGTTCCAGGTAGCTGGCCAGGCGCCCCCACTGAAGAATCTTGGTGAGGATGTTGGACGCGCCCTCGACGGCGACGTGGGCGCCGCCGAGCTGGGCCACCGAATCGTCGCCGTAGTCGGCCAGGACGCGCTGGTACAGAGCGTCGGCCTGCGCCTGGCCCGGCCCGGCGTCGGCGACCGACTGACCGCCATCCGTAAGGAACTCGTCGACAAGGAGGCGTCGCAGCGATTTCGGGCTGCGCGAATAGCGCGCGAACAGTGCACCCTTGACCGTCTCCGGGAGGTTGGTCAGGGCGAACACCGGTCCGACGGTGTCGGTGACGTATGGCGCGATCTTCGCGCGCTCGGCGTCGGTGAGGTCGCCGTCGGGGACCGGGTGGCCGGGCGCTGCCTGTGTGGTCACTGCCTCACCAACCCCATGTGTCGGGCCCGCCTTTGAACGGACCCACGATATCGGGCGTGATCCAGCCGCCGTAGAATCCGCCCTCCTGGGCGACGACGACGACCCCGTCGACCTCGCAGCGGTCCATCAGGCCCGGATACACCGATACGCAGTCGGCGATGGCGGCAAACGCCGGGGTCGGATGAGGGTATCCCCACGCGGCCCGGGGTGCGATGGCATTGCCCGCAACGACGTCGAAGTAGCGCGCGGCGCCCTTCCACTCGCACTCGCTGGCGCCGCCCGCGCGCACCAGGGCGCCCGGGCGCCATGCGCCGATCGGTATGTAGTAGCCGGGAGGGTGGCTGGTCTCCAGCACCCGGACGGCGCGCGGGGAGTCGGCCACCACGGCGCCGCCGAACAGGATCCGGATTCGGGCGGCGGTGTACGCCAGGCGCGGGGGGCGCGGATAGTCCCACACCGACTCCTGACCGGGCCCGGCCGCCAGCGGGACGACCCCGCGCGGCAGTCGTGCGCGTGTCACTCCGCGAGCACCCGCTGGGCAATGTCGCGAACGCGGCCGCCCTCGGCGCCGGGACCGAGGCGGTCGAGCGCTGGGCGCATGATCTTGCCGAGCTGTTTCGGGTCGGTGATGCCGGCTTCGGCGATCACCTCGCGCACGACGGCCTCGACATCGGCATCCGACGCCTGCGCCGGGAGGTACTCGTCGAGAACGGCAAGCTCGGCGACCTCCTGGTTGACGAGGTCTTGCCGTCCGCCCTGGGCGAACTGTTCGATTGATTCCCGATGGCGTTTGGCGAGACCCTGGAGGACGCGGGTCGCGTCGACGGTGCCACCGCCCGTGCGGGCGTCGATCTCTGCGTTCTTGAGCGCGGCGCGGGCTCGTCGGAGCACCGACAGTCGCAGCTTGTCGCCGTCGCGGAGCGCTTGCGTGGCGTCGCGCTCAAGGCGCTCCGAAAGGTCATTAGATGCGGTCATGCTTCCACGGTACTTGACGCACGCGGGCCTGTGGGGAGCCCGGTCAGAACGGCGTGGGGGCGCCCTCGTCCGGGATCCGGAGCGCCGCGAGACGCGCCGCGCGGTCGGCCTCGACACCGCGTGGGCCGGGGGTGAAGAATCGTGTTCCGGCGACCCGGTCCGGCAGGAGGGTCTCGTCGAGAACCCCGTCCGCAGAGCGGTGCGGGTTGCGGTATCCGTCACCGTGGCCGAAGTGGCGGGCATTCGGCCGACTGGCGTCCCGCAACGCCACGGGCGGGCGGTCCGGCCCGGACCGCTCGATGTGCGCCAACGCCGCGTCGATGGCGCGGTAGCTGGCGTCCGACTTTGGCGCCAGGGCGATGTAGATGGCGGCCTGGGCGAGATTCATCCGGCATTCGGGTAGCCCGACGAACTCCACGGCGCGCGCCGCGGCGGCGGCCACAACCAGCGCCTGCGGGTCGGCATTTCCCACGTCTTCGCTGGCGGCGATCACGATCCGGCGAGCAATGAACTTGGGGTCTTCGCCACCGGCGATCATCACCGCGAGGTAGTACACGGCCGCGTCCGGATCACTGCCGCGCATCGATTTGATGAAGGCGGAGATTGTGTCGTAGTGGGCATCTCCGGCCCGGTCGTAGGGGATCGCGCGCCCACCGGCCGCGCCCTCGACAGCGGCGACGTCGATCGTGGCCCCGTCGGCGGTGGCCAGTGCCGCGGCCTCGAGCAGGTTGAGCGCTGAGCGTGCATCGCCGCCGGCGCGTGCGATGACGGCCCTGCGGGCGTCGTCGCCCAGACCGACGCGGCCGCCCAGGCCGCGCGGGTCGGCAAGCGCGCGGTCGACGAGGGTTCCAAGATCGCCGTCGGCGAGACGGTCGAGCACCATGACCCGCATCCGCGAGATCAGGGCGGAGTTGACCTCGTAGTATGGGTTCTCGGTCGTCGCGCCGATCAGGGTCACGACGCCGTTCTCGACCGCGGGCAGGAGCGCGTCCTGTTGGCTCTTGTTGAAACGGTGGATCTCGTCGATGAACAGGACCGTCCTCCCGCCGCCTGCCAGCCGGTCGCGCGCCTGCGCGAGCGCCGCCCGGACATCGGCGACGGTGGCCTGCGTTGCGGAGAGCTCGACGAAGTTCGCCTGCGTCGACGTTGCGATGATGCGGGCGATCGTCGTCTTTCCGGATCCGGGTGGCCCATACAGGACCAGTGACGGCACGCGATCCTCCGCGATCGCCCGCCCGAGGAAGCCATCGGGACCGAGCAGCGGCGATTGGCCGACAAGCTCGCCGCGATCACGAGGTCGCATCCGCGAGGCCAGCGGCCCGCCTTCGGCCAGACGCTGGCCCACGAGGGCGCCGAACAGGTCGTCGCCCGGAGGCGGGACGGGGCCCTTGGCCATCAGCCGACCGCCCGGATGCCGGTGCGCGTCGGGCGGGTGGACGCAGACAGGCGGCCGTAGCGCATGTGGAACACGATGCCACGTGCCCCGGGCGTCACGATGACCGTCGTAGGATGGCCTCGTGAATGGTGACGACGATCGGGCGGTGACCGGACAGGACATCCTGGCGGCGGCCGCGATGGCCCGCCTCGGCGAGGCGCCGTGCCGGCGGCTGGCGGCCCGCATCGGTTCCGGTGATCGCTTCGAGAGTGCGGAGGACCTCGCGGCGGCGGCAGGGCCCGCGGCGCTTGGGGTCTCCGCCGGGCGCTGGAACGCCGTGTTTACGCCGATGTTCGGCGAGTTCGAGTAACCGAGCCGCGGGCCGAATTCGGCCACAAGCGGCTACGATGATTCGAACTCCGGCCCGATGTCCGCGTCCTCCAACGGATTGGCGCGGAGCCAGGCGACCCTCAGGAACAGATCGCGGTCGGTCATGTCCTGTTTGATGTCAACCGTGCCGCCGCACAGCGGACACACCGTGAATGGCTGGAACTCCGGGACGCCCTCCGCGTCGCGAGTGCCGGTCGGGAACAACAGCAGATCACCCCAGCAATCGGGCGTCGGGCATCGCACCCGTCCGTCGGCGTTGGCAAAGGCGCTCTTGGCGATCGATGGTCGCGACATCGCATCGTCAGCGTAGGCGGGATGTGGGTCCGAAGAAAAGTCTATAATCACTGGGGTATTTCGTGAATCTGTCGCAACGCCACTGGAGAAGCTGATGGGTCGGACGTACCAAGACCTCCTCGCCGCTGCGCGTGAGGAGATCCCAGAGGTCCAGGTCGCCGAGCTGGCGGACCGCCTGGCCTCCGACGAAGCGCCGCTTGTGATCGACGTGCGTGAGCAGGCGGAGTGGGACGAGGGGCACGTGCCCGGTGCCGTCCATGTGCCGCGCGGCTACCTCGAGAGCCGGATTGCCGGGGTTGCGCGCCCAAATGAGCCGATCGTTCTCCTGTGCGCCGGCGGATTTCGGTCCCTGCTGGCCGCCCGCAACCTCCGTGAGATGGGGTACGACCACGTCGAGAGTCTCGCCGGCGGGTTCACCCGCTGGAAGCAGGCCGGAAACCACTACGACGTCCCGCAGACGCTCACCGCCGAGCAGCGGGCGCGCTACAGCCGCCACACGCTGATCCCGGAGGTCGGCGAGGCCGGCCAGCTCAAGCTGCTGGGCGCGAAGGTGCTGCTCATCGGGGCCGGCGGCCTCGGGTCGCCGTCCGCGTACTATCTGGCTGCCGCCGGGGTCGGGACTCTCGGTCTGGTGGACGACGACGTCGTTGACGCGAGCAACCTGCAGCGGCAGATCATCCACACGACCGACCGAGTCGGCATGCTCAAGGCGGAGTCGGCCAAGATCGCGATCGAGGCGCTGAACCCCGATGTGACGGTCAACGCGCACGCCACGCGCATCAACCGGGACAACGTGCTCGACATCATCGCCGACTACGACGTCATCGTCGACGGCGCGGACAATTTCCCCACCCGATATCTGCTTGCCGATGCGTCCTTGATGGCCCGCAAGCCCCTGGTGCACGCGAGCATCCTGCGTTTTGAGGGCCACGCCTCGGTGTTCCTGCCATACGACGGTCCGTGCTACCGCTGCCTGTTCCCGGAGCCGCCGCCCCCGGACCTCGCGCCGTCGTGTGGGGAAGCGGGCGTCTTGGGTGTGCTCTGCGGCGTGATGGGCAACATTCAGGCCAACGAGGCGATCAAGGTCATCCTCGGCATCGGCGACACGCTCTCGGGTCGGCTGCTCGTCTACGACGCCCTCGGGATGTCGTTTACCGAGCTGAAGGTCCGTCGCGATCCGAACTGCCCGGGTTGCGGCCCCGATGCACACCTGGAGTTCCGCGACTACGACGCCTGGTGCGCCGGGATCGGCCGCCACGTCGGCGCGGTGCAGGCATGAGCACGGTTCGCGTGCCGCCCGTGCTGCGCGCTGCGGTCGGCGGCGTCCGTGAGCTGCCGGTCCCCGGATCGACGGTTGCGGAGGTCCTTCAGTCTCTCTATGCCGCGCATCCTGAGGTCCGGGCCCAGCTCGTCGGGGACGACGGGGAACTGCACCGCTTCGTGAACATCTACGTCAACGACGAGGATGTCCGGCTGCTGGGGTGGCTCGACACGTCGGTGGACGATTCGGACACGCTGCTGATCCTTCCGGCCATGGCCGGCGGCGCGCGCTAGCGGCGGCCGTGCGTCCGGAACTCGGCGTCACCGGCGCGATGTCGATTTCACCCGATGTGCTCGGCACGATCGGCAATACGCCGCTGGTCGAGTTGTCGCGCATCTCGCCGAACCCCGACGTGCGGATCGTGGTCAAGCTCGAGAGCCACAATCCGACCGGATCGATCAAGGACCGAACCGCGCTCTCGCTGATCGACGATGCCGAGCATCGCGGTCTGCTGTCGCCGGGCGACACGATCATGGAGCCGACCTCCGGCAATACCGGGATCGCGCTGGCGATGATCTGCCGCGTCAAGGGCTATCGGCTCGTGGCGGTAATGCCGGAGAACGTCACCGATGAGCGCAAGGCGCTGCTCCGGCTCTACGGCGCCGAAATCGTGCCGACCGACGGCGAGTTTGGGTCGAACGGCGCCGTCCAGGTCGCCACGCGCCTGGCCGCCGAGAACGGTGTGTTCATGCCGTTCCAATATGGGAACCCGGCAAATCCCCGGGCCCATTACGAGGGCACGGCGGCCGAGATTATCCGTGACTGCCCGGATCTGGATGTCTTCGTCGCCGGGCTCGGTACGGGCGGCACCCTGATGGGCTGCTCGGCCCGGCTGAAGGAGTATCGCCCGGAGATCCAGGTGATCGCCTGCGAGCCTCTCCAGGGCGACCCGGTGAGCGGTCTCCGCAGCCTCGACGATGGTTTCATCCCGCCGATTCTCGACATCTCGCGTCTCGATCGGAAACTGCTCGTCGCCAACCGCGACGCCCTGGTGATGACGCGTCGGCTCGCCGATGAGGAGGGCATCTTCGCCGGGATCTCCTCCGGCGCGGTCGTGCACACCTGCGCCCGGCTGGCCGCCCGCATGGAGCGGGGCACGATCGTCGGCATCGTCTGCGATGGCGGTTGGAAATACCTGTCGGCCGGGATCTGGACCGCACCCCTTGACGACGTCGCAGACACCCTCGACCGCGGGCTGTTCTGGTAGCCGTGCAGCTGCCACGTAGCCTCGCCGACGAGTTGATCGCCCATGCGGTGGCCGACCTTCCCAACGAGTGCTGCGGGATGATCGGCGGCCGGGACGGGTGCGGGACGTCGGTCCATCCCGCCGCCAACACGGAGTCGAGTCCGTTCATGTACGTGATGGATCCGCGCGAGCAGATGCGGATCATGGATGCCATCGACGATTCGGGCGAGGACCTGCTGGCGATCTACCACTCTCACACCCGGTCGGCGGCCTACCCGTCCCGGACGGATGTCGAGCTGGCCTTCTTCGGACGCACGCTCTACGTGATCGTGTCGCTGGCAAATCCGGACGAGCCCGAGCTCCGCGCGTTCCATCTGCGCCGCGATCGGCCGCCGCCCGATGCCATCACTGAAGAGCCGGTCGAGATCCTGGCCGACTGATGCCGCCCGGCCGTTGTGCCTGGACCGGGTCGGACATCAGCGCTACGGTCGCGGGCATGGGACTGTTCCGCAAGACCGCAACCATGCCGGCCCCCGACGGTGCACTTCCGGGCCGTGACCGCGTGATGGCGGTGCCTGCGTCTCACGACGTACTGGCGACACCTCTGGTCGGTCCCTTTCCTGCCGGATCCGAGACGGCGATGTTTGGGATGGGCTGCTTTTGGGGTGCGGAGCGCGTTTTCTGGCAGCTTGACGGGGTTGTCACGACGACGGTCGGCTACTCCGGCGGCTACACGCCGAACCCGTCCTACGACGAGGTCTGCTCCGGGATGACGGGCCATAACGAGGTCGTGCTCGTCGTGTTTGATCCCGCGCGGATTACGTACGAGACGCTGTTGCAGGTCTTCTGGGAGAACCACGATCCGACCCAGGGGATGCGTCAGGGCAACGACACCGGCACCCAGTACCGGTCGGGGATCTACACGTTCTCCGACGACCAGCGCCGGCGCGCCGAGCGCTCCCGCGAGGCCTACGGCGAGCGGCTGCGCGCGTCGGGATACGGGCCGATCACGACCGAAGTCGTCGACGCAGGACCCTTCTACTACGCCGAGCCTTATCACCAGCAGTACCTGTCGAAGGTGCCCAACGGCTACTGCGGTCTGGGGGGCACCGGCGTGTCGTGCCCGATCGGGCTCGATGTCACCGACAGTTCCACGGGCGCCGCCGCGGTGTGAACCGCCGATGCGCTCCGGGACCCGACGGCATGCCGTCGGGTCCCGGAGCGCATCGGCGGTTCACACCGCGGCGGCGCCCGTGGAACTGTCGGTG
>JADGPG010000009.1 GCA_017882545.1 Thermoleophilia bacterium | reverse complement strand
GTGCTTGTCCTCCCATACGCGTTCGCGGACAGCGCGGTCGGTGCCGCCATCGTTGACCTCCCCGCGCTCCTGGACCGGTTGACTGGCGCCGGAGGATGACCGCACCTCGCGCGCGCACGTCGCTGCGCGTCGCTGTCCTCGCGCCCATCTCTTGGCGCACCCCGCCGCGGCACTACGGGCCGTGGGAGCAGTTCGCATCGCTGCTGACCGAGGGCCTTGTGGAGCGGGCGGTGGACGTCACGCTGTTCGCAACGGGTGACTCCGCCACGGCTGCCCGGCTCGTGTCGGTCATCCCACATGGTTATTCGGACGACCCTGACGCCGACGCCAAGGTCTGCGAATGCCTGCACATCGCCGAGGTCTTCGAGCGGGCGGCCGACTTCGACCTCATCCACAACAGCTTCGACTTCCTCCCGTTGACCTACTCCGGGCTCGTGTCGACCCCGGTGGTCACCACCATCCACGGGTTCTCGTCGCCGCGCATCCTCCCGGTGTTCAAGAAGTACAACGCACATTCGGGGTACGTCGCGATCAGTGATGCGGACCGACATCCCGAGCTCGACTACCTCGCCACGATCCACCACGGCATCGATACCGACGCCTTCACCGGGCGGGCGTCAGCCGGGAATTACCTGTTGTTTTTTGGCCGTATCCATCCGGACAAGGGGGCGCTGGAGGCGATCGAGGTCGCCGCCCGCGTGGGCCTCCCGCTGGTCATGGCCGGCATCATCCAGGACCGCGAGTACTTCGATACGTCGATCGCGCCGCGGCTCGATGGCGCGCGCGTCCGCTATGTGGGCTCGGTCGGCCGACAGGAACGTGATGAGCTGCTCGGCGGAGCGCTCGCCCTGCTCCACCTCGTCAACTTCGAGGAGCCATTCGGTTTCAGTGTCATCGAAGCCATGGCCTGTGGGACCCCGGTCATCGCGACACGGCGTGGGTCGATGCCGGAGCTGGTCGACGCCATGCGCACCGGCATGCTTGTCGACACCCTCGACGAGGCCGTCCACGCGGTGGGCGCGATGGCGACGCTCGACCGCACCATGATCCGCCACGAGGCCGTCGCCCGATTCGGGCGCGATCGCATGGTGAACGACTATCTCGAGGTGTACGAACGGGTGCTCAGCGGTGCTGGCTGACGCGGGCCGTTTCCGTCTCGGTGTCAACTACTGGCCCGCCGCCGCGGCGATGAGATGGCTCGCGGAATACGACGGTGCTATCACCAGAGGTGACTTCCAGCGCATTGCCGATGCGGGGTTCGATGCGATCAGGGTGTTCGTTCGCTGGGAGGACGCGCAGCCGGGGGCTCGTCACATCGATCGCCACATCCTTGGGCGACTCGTTGACGCCGCCGACGCCGCGACCGAGTCCGACCTCGCGCTGATCGTGACCCTGTTTACCGGTCACATGAGCGGTGTGAACTGGATACCGCCGTGGGCGACCGGCGGAGCGGCCGGCGACCGTCGCTTTCGCGTCGTCTCAGGTGGTCAGGTCCGGCCGGCCGGAAGCGGATTGCGCAACTGGTACTCGGACGCCGACGTGGTCGGCGCCCAGGAACGACTCGCCGCTGCCACTGCCGACGCCCTCTCGGGCCATCCGGCGGTGTGGGCATGGGACCTGGGCAACGAGAACTCCAACTGCACGCTCCCGCCGGACAGATCGACCGCCGAGGCGTGGTTGCAGCGAATGGCGGAGACAATCCGCAGGGGTGACCCCGGTCGACTCGTGACGGTCGGGATCCACATGGAAGACCTCGAGGAAGACCGCGGCATCGGTCCCGCTGAGGCCGGCCGCTGGTGCGACTTCGTGTCCATGCACGGCTATCCCATCTACGCCGCATGGTCGGCGCGAGCGGACGACGATCGCGTGGTCCCGTTCCTTGAGCTGGTCACTCGCTGGCTGGCAGGCGGCGCGCCCGTGCTGTTCGAGGAGTTCGGCCTCCCCACGATCCCCGTCGCCGGACCGGTCAGCCCGATGGCCGTCGACGAACACCTCGCTGCGCAGTACACGGGCTCGGTGCTCGACGCCCTGTGGGCGCAAGGCGCCCTCGGGGCCATGCTGTGGTGCTTCAGTGACTACGCCACGACGCTGTTCGACAGCGCTCCGCTCGACGTGGCAGTTCACGAACGCACCTTCGGACTCTGGCGGGCCGACGGCGCGGCGAAGCCGGCGGTTGCCGCAGTGGCGAGCCGTTCCGACCGTCCGCGCAGACCCCCGAGCAGCCTGAGCTGGTTCGACATCGAGCCCGACGAGTTCTACGCCGATCGCGCCGGGCAGCTGTCGCGTCTCTACCGTCGCTATTGCACCGAAACCGCCCGCGCCGACGGTGCGATCGACACGGTGTAGGTCGCCCAGGGGTACCCGGGCACGACTGGACGTATCGGCCCGCCGGTGCGGTGCGTGCGGCCCCCGCGCACCTGCCTCAACCGTCGCCGGGCTCGGAGTGGTGCTCGAGATATTCGATGTAGACCGGCCGCAGCGCCTCGTCGAGCGTCCCGTCGCGGTTCGCGTAATCGTGCATCCAGACCGAGATGTGCTCGATATCGGTATCGGCCCTCGCCTGGCTGCCGGACAGCGCTTCGGCCATCGGGATGTACTCCAGCAATCTCCAGAAGAATGCGATGTCGAGATGGTGCTCCGCCGCCTTGACGGCGCGGTGGTGCAGCTCTGCCGTCGAGAGCTTGTCGAGTTCCTCGAAGTCCATCGGGCGGGCCGCCTCTCGCGCGTCGCGTTGGGATCGCGTTGGATCCTTGGTCACGGATGTCACCCGCGCGGCCATTGTCGCAGTGGGCGCCGGGCTCGCACGCGGGTCCACGTATGCGACGGGCTGGTGCTCATCAGAGAGCGCGCCGCGCCCGGACGACTCGGCGTGCGTGAGTCCTGCTGCGACGGCGGATGCAGGCGGATCGGTGAGACCCCACACTGGGCCACATTTTGTCGCGGAAATGTGGCCAACAGGCACCTCATGCACCGCGCGGCCGAAGCTACCGTCGGGGCTCGGTCAGCCGAATACAGGCAGCGCACGAATGCTGCGATTGCTGTCTGGCGCGGCGCGCGCTCAGTCCGATTGCCCGCACGCCGTCTGCGATCCGCTCGGCCCCGTCATCGACGTCCTCGGCCGGGCCCATCGCGACCCTGAGCCCCGCGATCTCGCCGCGGTGCGTGTCGAGGTCGACAGGTTGGCCGCGGTACTCGGCGCGCATGGCTCGCACCCGAGCCCGGTCGCCCGATCGGTCAAGGCCTCCCACCCCGCGCCCGCCACCGCGGAGGGTCGGGCATATCGACGCATGGCGGCGTCGACCTTGTGCGAGTGCATCGCAGGCCCACGCTCGCACGGCGAGCTCGACCACATCGGGGTACGCCTCGAGGCATACCTGGACGAGGTTGCCGCACGTCCGGCGTGCTGTGGCGTCCCCGCGTCGTCGCCTCGGGCGTGTCGCTGTTGGCGCCGTCACGACGATCCCCGACGCGACCGGTCAGAGCTGCCGCGGCTGCGCATCGACGTGGTGACGACGCGTTGCCCGGGATGGCCTGAGCCCGAGCGGTGTCCGAATGGGGAGCGGCTGCCCCCAACGGGCGATGGGGATTGGCTGCCTGATGGTCGAGCATTTCACACTGCGAGCCCGATCTCGCGTCGGCGCTCGCTAGCATCGTCCACCAACGTGGAGCGTCGGCGGCCGAGGCCGTCTGGACGTGTCGCGGTACGCCCCGTACGGCTGGCCGTTGTTTTTTGGTGGCAACTAATGAGTCCCGGCAGCCTCGCCGATTGTGGAATTGATGACCGCTTCATCGTTCACACGCCATCGCCGTCCTGCCTCCTTGGCGGCCCAGCGCCACCCCGGGCAGCGGCGTGGGGGACCGGCCCGCTGGGGGACGGGCATCACCGCAGTGGCGGTAGCCGTCCTCACCACCTGCACGATCGCGTGGGCTGGCATCCTCGTTCCGAGCATCGCCACCGGCGGGGCTGGATCCGGGCAGGTCGGGCCCGGCGCAACCGTGGCCATCACCGCCGCGGACCTCCCGGGCATCCACGGGATCTATCCCGGCGGAACTGGCGATGTGGTCGTGTCGATCACGAACCGCAACGATGTCCCGGTGCGGGTCACCGCCGTCGATCTGCCGTCGAGCACCACATATGCGACGGGGTACACCACGAGCACGCATACCGTGCCGCGTACCGGGTGTTCATCAGCAACCTCGGGCGTCGCCTGGACACGATCGGTGAGCGGACGAAGCAGCCGCGTCCCGCTGGCGACGCCGCTGGTGATCGGCGCGCATCAGTCGGCCACGGTCACCATGACGAACGGCGCCAACATGAGGATCTCCGCCCCCGCCGCGTGCGAGGCGACCTACTTCGCAATGCCCGGGCTGATCGGGATCGGCGCGAGGACCGATGCCCACGCGCGGACCTCGGCGCCCGCCGTCGACTCGTGGGTCCGCTAGCCGTCGCACCCCGCGAGGTCGTCGTCGAGGCCCAACGAGCCCTCGACCGGCTCGCCGCGGACGCACTACTCGGTCACCGAGGCCGGCGGATCCACGCCCACAATTGACGGACACGCGCCTGACGGGCCGGGTACGGCCGTCGGTGACGTGAGATCCTGGTGGACGCCGATCACCCGCACGAGGACTCCTGACGCGTCGTGCTCGAACTCGACCGTTCCCCGCATCGTCCGCAGCCCCCCGTCCGGGCCGATCAGCCGGTAGTCGACCACGTAGCCCTTTCCGGAGCGTCGTTGCTTCTCGTGCAGCCGACTCATCCGCTGGCGATCGTCCGGGTGGACGCGCTCGAAGAACAGCTCAGCCGTTGGCTCGACCGACCCCGGCTCCAGCCCAAGCAGCCGGTATCCCTCGTCAGACCACAGGGACGAGCCCGTTGCCACGTCGAACTCCCAGCTGCCGATGCGCCCGATCCGCTGTGCGCGCGCCAGCTGGCGCGCGAGCCGCTCGTTCCGGGCGAATGACTCGAGGCGTTCGGTGATGTCACGGCTGATCCCGATACACCCCACGATCTTGCCGGCGGCATCACGCAGCGGTTCGATGTGCGCCGAGAAGTGCCGCCCCATCCAGGCATCGTCGTAGGACGCGGACTCCCCCCGTACCGCAACGCGATGCGCGCGGATGACCGGATGCTCGGGATCGTCGGTCCCGCGGAGCTGCGGGATCGTGAGCCCGACGACCTCATTCGGCGCCTGGCCGAGCGCAGCGAGCCCCGCGCCGATCGTTGACGTGCAGCGCAGTTGGGTGTCGGTCGTCCAGATCACCCCAGGGAACTGGCGAAGCAGCAGCTGGGATCGTGCAGTGTCGGCGGTCAGCATGCCGGACATCGACTCGAGGCGCGATCCCAATGACGGACCGTGGGTAACATCGAAGCAGATCCCCGTCCAGCCAAAGATCTCGCCCGCCGCGGCGATCCGCGGTGCGGCGACCATCAGTAGCCGCGAGTACGGTCCGCC